>JBDLQX010000069.1:0-47704 GCA_039800345.1 Pseudomonadota bacterium
GGCTGCCCCAGGGCCTGCCCCGTACGCTGACAGGCCCAGGCCCCCAAGGGCACCGAGATTAAAACAATCGCCCAGATAAGCCATGGCTGAAAAAGAAAGTCCATCACCACAAAACTCATCCAGGCCCAGAGGGTGCCGGCTGTGCCTGGGCCAAAAGGGGAGAGCCCCGACCCCGCACCGAAGGCAACGAAGTGGGCAGGATGGCGAAGAAAAAGCGCTGCCGGTGCTGTGGGCGTCGCGGAATCGGGAATCATGGCTGCACCGAAAAATGATCAAACCCAGCTGCCGGCGCCAAATCGGGCGCAAGCCGCCTTCCCTGCGCATCAATCCAGACCACAGGCTCTGCCTGGGGTACAGGCCCGGCAGCAGAACAGACTCTACCAATTACGGTGAGGGGAAGGTCCAGTGCCCGCCCCAGGCGCATAATCTCGGCAGAGGCGGTCTCTGGGGCGGCGAAGAGAAGTTCGTACTCATCCCCACTCGCGGCGGCCTGTCTGCAGGCCTGTAGCGGATCAAGACCTTCGTCTGTCATCGCCGCCCGCACCAAAGAGCCCAGGCAATCTAATAGCGAAAGCAGTGAGATTTCGGCATAGAGTCCTGCCGATGTCCCCGACGCCTGCGCACGCGTCCGACTCGCACGAACCATATGGCCCAACTCGCTCGATAGGCCATCGGAGATGTCGATCGCTGCATGGGCCAGCCCGCGCAATGCCTGGCCCAAAGCCAACCGGGGCTGCGGCCAGAGAAGCTTTTCGGCAAATACCCGCTGGGCAACCGCAGCCTGCCCATCACCGAGCGTGCCCGAGACCCAGAGACAGTCTCCAGGTGCCAGTCCATCACGACGCAGGGCCTGCCCCATCGGGACGAGGCCGAGGGCCGTCACCGTGAAGGATTCGGGACTCGCGGCGTCGGTGCCGAGTCCGACGGTATCACCACCCACCAGGGCGATCTGGGCCTCTTCTGCCAGGGCCGACATTCCCGCGACGAAGGCCGTAAGCCATTGCGGTCGTGGAGACCGGAGCGACACCGATAAGGTGAAGGCCCAGGGTTGCGCCCCCATGGCTGCGAGATCAGAAAGATTGACCGCGAGCACCTTGTGGCCCAGGGCCTGGGGATCGACATCGGCCCAGTAGTGACGTCCCTCCACCAGGGTATCGGTGGTGACCACGACCTGGTGGCCCGCCGGCACGGGTGCAAGAACGGCGGCGTCGTCCCCGATGCCCAGGGCCTGCGGGTGATCCAGGGCCTGGGCCCGAGGACAGATGTCCTTAAAAAACCTGTTGATGAGAGCGAACTCACCCATGACCAGGTTCGTGGGGCCTTAGGCTCGGCCAGAGCCGATCGAGTACCCCGTTAATATAGCGATGCCCCTCATTGCCCCCGAGAGACTTGGCGAGTTCCACCGCTTCATTGATCACCACACGATAGGGCACCTCGGGGTGGGCCGAGAGCTCATAGGTGGCCAGAAGCAGGATGGCGTGTTCTACCGGGGAAATCTGAGCCAGAGGCCGGTCGAGCTGCGGCTGAAACTGCGCGCGTAACTGCTCTGCCTGCCGGGCAGCCCCAAGAAAACAGGCCTGAAAATACTCCTGGTCACTGTTCGCGAAGTCTTCGGATTCACGCAGAAATGCCTCGACCACGCCCAGGTCTTGGGCGGTGAGAAGCCATTGGTAGAGCGCCTGAACGGCGATGAGTCGGGAGAGGCGACGCGCGCTGCGTCGTCGGGGGTCAGTCCGATGCACTGTCTTCGCCCAGGTGTTCATCGATGGCCAACAAGAGGTTGGCCATCTCGATGGCTACCAGCGCCGCTTCTCTGCCCTTGACGGGGGCCCGCTCATGGGCCTGCTCTTCTGTCTCGGTGGTGAGAATGGCATTAGCCACAGGAACATGAAATTCTTGGCTGATGCGCGAGACGCCCGCGGCGGATTCCTGGCAGACGAGCTCGAAATGGTAGGTCTCCCCACGAATGACGGCCCCAAGGGCCACCAGGGCATCGAACTGACCCGTCTGGGCCAACTGACTCAGCGCCAAGGGGATTTCTAAGGCACCAGGAACGGTGACCACCACGACATCTTCTGAGAGAACGCCCGATTCTTCGAGGGCGTCTAGACAGGCGCGTTCGAGACGCTCGGTGACCTCGGTATTAAAGCGCGAGACCACAAGACCAATACGCATCTCTGCGCCGTTCACATCCGGTTCAAATCGAAGCTCTGGCATCGCATTAGATCCTATCAAGGGGCTGGTAGCCGGTAACCTCGAGACCAAAGCCCGCCATGCTTGGCATCTTGCGGGGCTTTGCGAGCAGACACATCCGCCCGACACCCAAGGTCTTGAGAATGGTGGCCCCCAGGCCGTAGGTGCGAAGGGCCTGGCTTGAAGCGGGCGAGGGGGGCACGGCCGATGTCCGTTCCCCGCGCAGCTGGGCAAAGTAGGTCTCTGGCGAAGGGGCGCAGTTGAGCATGACCAAGACCCCACAGCCACGGTCTGCAATGGCCCGCACGGCGGCTCCGATCGACCAGCTATGGCGCACTGGAGGTGACGGGTTCTGCAAGTCGATCCAGTCAAGAAGGCTCGTGGGCTCATGCACCCGCACCAGGGTGTCATGGGCGGGCTGCGGATCCCCAAGCACCAGGGCAATGTGGGGCTGCCCCACAGCACGGTCTTTGAAGGCGTGGAGCTGCCACTGCTTATCAAGCAGCTGCACCCGATGGGTGGCCACCTCTTCGACCAGGCTCTCATGGGCACTGCGATGGGCAATCAGGTCGGCAATGGTTCCCACCTTCAGCCCGTGCTGGGCCGCAAAGGGCAGAAGATCGGGCAGTCGCGCCATCGAGCCGTCGTCGTTCAGAATTTCACAGATCACCGAGGCGGAGGTGCGCCCCGCCAAGGCAGCCAGATCGCAGCCCGCCTCGGTATGCCCCGCACGGGCAAGCACCCCGCCTGGCTGGGCCATGAGTGGAAAAATATGACCTGGCTGCACCAGGTCTTCAGGTCGTGCCTCTTTGGCCACGGCGGCCTGCACAGTGCGGGCCCGATCGGCCGCACTAATGCCCGTCGTGACCCCCTGGGCCGCCTCGATCGACAAGGTAAAGGCGGTGCCATAGGAGGAGCGGTTCTGGTTGACCATGAGCGGCAGATTTAACTGCCGGCAGCGTGCCTCGGTGAGGGTGAGACAGATGAGGCCCCGACCAAACCGGGCCATGAAATTGATCGCCTCTGGCGTGATGGCATCGGCCGCCATGACGAGATCGCCCTCGTTCTCGCGATCTTCATCGTCAACGAGAACGACCATGCGGCCCGCACGGATTTCTGCAATTAGGTCCTCCGCCGAGGCGAGCCCCGCAGGGGACTCAGAGGCCAGATGCTTCACGGTAGCCCAGCCTTCGGAAACTGCCCGGTGGCCCGCCACGATTCCAAAATACGAGCCACCTGACGAGCAATGGGGTCGACCTCGACATTGATGCGATCGCCGGGCCTGAGATACTGCAACACCGTATGGGCCCAGGTGTGGGGAATGAGATTGATCTCAATGACGGGGCCCTCAGGCTCGTCGTGCACCGCATTCACGGTGAGGCTAACGCCGTGCAGGGCGATCGATCCTTTCTCTGTCACAAAGGGCGACAGAGAAGACGGCAGGCAGGCCACGAGGTGCACACTCTCATCGACCGTATCCATCGACAGAATCTGGCCGGTGCCGTCGACATGACCCGAGACCATATGGCCCCCGAGCCGGTCACCGACCCGCATCGCCTTTTCGAGATTGACGGGGCCAGGCTGATCCAGCCCCACGGTACGGTTCAGACTCTCACGAGAGATATCGACTGCAAAGCCCCCCGGGCTGGGGTCGATGACGGTCATGCAGGCCCCATTGATGGCGATGGAATCCCCGGGATGTACATCGGCCGAATCAAGCCCCCCCCACAACACCCGAAGCCGCAGTCCCTGGGCATCGGAGTATTCAGAACGCTCGCGCGCGGCCAGGTCCGACTGCGGCAATACCGACTCGATCTGGCCCATGGCCTGCACAATTCCCGTAAACATACCCGGCAGTGTACTGATTCAGCGAAAGAGCCGAAGCCGCAGACCATCCCCCACGGCAACCGACTCGTGCAATCTCCAGCGAGGAGCATCGGTGGGGGTCGAGAGGAGATCGATGCCGAAGGCTAAGGGAAGTCCATCGCCGAGGAGCACTGGGGCCATATAGACCAGCAACTCATCGGCAAGGCCGGCGGAGAGAAACTGCCCTGCGAGTTTCGGGCCCGCCTCCAGGTGCAGTTCATTGACCTCGCGCAGCGCCAGTTGATGCAGCAGGTCTTCGAGGTCGATGCCTGGGCGGCCAGGGGTCTGCGCTCCTGACCGCGGGCCTGCGGGCTTGGCATGCAAAAACTCCACGCCGCGGGCGAGAAGTCGCTGCCCCGCGGCGCTCGAGGCCACCGCCTCTGGAGGGAGGCTTGTGGCGACGCAGGCATGGGGCAGGCTAAAAAAAGGGGCGTCAGGATCGGCCGCCAAAGAAGGATCTAGAAGCAGGCGAGTCGGTGGGCGACTGGTCTCCACCGCACGCACGGTAAGACGGGGCTGGTCCTTCAGAAAGGTGCCCATGCCCGTAGCGACCACGCAGGCCTGGGCCCGCCAATGGTGTCCGTCGTCCCGGGCCTGCGCATCGGTAATCCATTGACTCGCCCCTGAGGCCAGGGCCACCCGTCCGTCGAGCGAACTGGCCAGCTTCATGCGGACCCAGGGCCGCCCCCGGGTCATGCGAGAGACAAACCCCAGGTTCAGTAGCCGCGCCTCTTCGGCAAGAAGCCCACAGCGCACGTCAATGCCAGCGGCGCGCAGCCGTGCAAGTCCTTGGCCGCTGACCCGCGGATTGGGGTCTTCCATAGCCACCACCACCGAGGCAATGCCTGCCTGTACCAGCGCCTGCGTGCAGGGCCCCGTACGACCGATGTGGTTACAGGGCTCCAGCGTAATATAGGCCGTTGCCCCCCGGGCCTGCTCGCGAGCCTCCCGCAACGCATAGACCTCGGCATGGGGTTCGCCTGCCCGCAGGTGCGCGCCCTGGCCCACCACCCGCCCCTCGCGGACAATCAGACAGCCGACACGCGGATTGGGCGTGGTGGAATAGAGGCCATCGCGTGCCAGGGTAAGTGCCTGGCGCATCCATTCAATATCAGGGCTGGAATACATAGCCTAGGGGGTGGCCAGAGGCGGTGCGTGGTTCATGCGTCCGATCGTCCCGTCGTACGGCCGCGACGGCGCGGCCCGACCTCGGCCAAGAGGGCCTGGAACTCCGAGACGTCTTCAAAGCTGCGGTAGACCGAGGCAAATCGCACATAGGCCACCTTGTCGAGCCGCTTTAAGGCCTTCATCACCAATTCCCCAATGAACTGCGAGGGGATCTCCCGCTCTCCGCCGGCCGATAACTGCTCTTCGATGCTGCGAACAGCCTGCTCGAGTACATCAGCGGGTACGGGCCGCTTGCGCAGCGCAAGCGCCATGCTCGCACGCAGCTTGACCGAATCAAAGTCATGCCGCGAGCCGTCTTTCTTCACCACAATGGGTAACGAGAGCTCGATCTTTTCCAGCGTCTTAAACCGTCTATCGCAGGCCAGACATCGACGGCGGCGGCGGATCTCCAGCCCATCTTCCGTCATGCGGGTATCGGTTACCTGGGTGTCAAGCGACCCGCAGGCAGGACAGCGCATAACTCAGACGGTCTTTAGAGGCGCCGCAGACCGCGCCTTCATGGGCCTGTTCAACGGTAGACCGGGAAGGCGGCAGTGAGGGCCTGTACCTTCTCGCGTACACGCGCCAGAACAGCCGCATCTTCCGGCGCCTCGAGGACATCGGCAATCAGATGGCCCACCTGGGTCATTTCATCCGTACCAAAACCGCGCGTGGTACAGGCCGGCGTGCCCAGGCGAATGCCGCTGGTGACAAACGGCTTCTCCGGGTCGTTGGGAATCGCGTTTTTATTTACCGTAATGTGGGCCTGCCCCAGAGCCGCCTCCGCGGCCTTTCCGGTGATCTTCTTGGCACGCAGATCGACGAGCATGAGATGGCTCTCGGTACGGCCCGAGACAATACGCAGCCCCCGGCCTACCAAGGCGGCAGCGAGCGCCTGGGCGTTATCGATAATCTTCTGGCCATAGACCTTGAACTCAGGCTTTAGCGCCTCGCCAAAGGCCACGGCCTTCGCGGCAATGACGTGCATGAGCGGCCCGCCTTGGATGCCCGGAAAGATGGCGCTGTTGATCGCCTTCTCGTGCTCGGCCTTCATGAGGATAATGCCGCCCCGCGGGCCCCGCAGGCTCTTGTGGGTCGTTGAGGTGACGATGTCGGCATGGGGCACCGGGTTGGGGTAGACGCCTGCGGCAATGAGGCCCGAGTAGTGGGCCATATCGACCAGAAAGACTGCGCCGATCTCTTTGGCCACGCGGGCAAAGCGGGCCCAGTCGGTTCTTAGGGAATAGGCAGAGGCCCCGGCAATGAGCAGCTTGGGCCTGTGCTCTCGGGCGAGTGCCTCCATACGGTCGTAGTCGATCTCTTCTTTGTCATTGAGCCCATAGGGCACGGCCTTGAACCATTTTCCCGACAGGTTCAGTGGCATGCCGTGGGTGAGATGCCCGCCTTCGGCCAACGAGAGTCCCATGATGGTGTCGCCCGGATTCAGAAAGGCCAGAAACACCGCGGTATTGGCCTGGGCGCCGGAGTGGGCCTGCACATTGGCGGCCTCAGCACCATAGAGCGCTTTGAGCCGATCGATGGCCAGCTGCTCGACCACATCGACATGCTCACAGCCCCCGTAGTAGCGCTTGCCGGGATAGCCCTCGGCGTACTTGTTGGTGAGCTGAGAGCCCTGTGCGGCCATCACCGCGGGGCTCGCGTAATTTTCTGAGGCGATGAGCTCGATATGGTCTTCCTGCCGGCGATTTTCCGCCGCAATAGCAGCGGCCACTTCGGGGTCGGTCTGGGCAAAGGTCTGTTGAAGAGAAAACATAACGATCCTGTATCAAGAAGAAAGGGGCGAGACCACAGAAGGGGCGCGAGGCGTTGGCGCGGCGGTGCTGCCTTGCTGCTGCGTGACCTTAAGCAGCGCCCAGAGAAACCAGAGCAATCCAAAAATCAGGTGGGCTGCCAGAAGGTGCGCCGGCTGCGCGATCAAGGGAAAGCCAAGGTAATTAAGCGCGGCTCCGAGCAACATTTCAAAGACCACCAAGGCCACCAGGAGTCGCAGCGCAGGACCGGCCGCCGAATGCCGCAGCGGGCTCTGATGCACCCGCCAGAGCAGCCAGCCGCAGAGCCCCAGGACCACCCAAGAGAACGAACGATGGACATAGAAAATCCAGGGGACCGCCTCAATCCACTGATCCCGGCTGAGGTCAGTAGAGAGCCGCGCGATGAGATCGACACTCTCGCGAATCTGTATGCCCAGAAAAATCTGCATGGTGAGCGCCACCAGAGTCCAGAGCACCAGGCCCTTGAACCACGAAGGCAGCTGCTCGCCGTGGTTATTGGCCTGCAAGCCGCCGAGGGAGGGCGCCCAGGCCCGCACGGCGGCATAGATGAGAAACATCTGAACAAAAAAGGCCAGGAGCATGTGCATCGAAATCATGACCGGGCGCAGGTTGCTCGCGACCACCTGTGACCCGATCCAGCCATTGAGCCCCACAAAGAAGAGGGCCCCCACGGCAGACCAGAAGACCGCCGTATCCGCTCGACGATAGGGCCAGGCCGCAGCAGCGGTCGCGATCACCAGCAGACCAATCACCACGCCCACAAGACGATTGATGTATTCCGTCCAGGTCTTCACCGGATCGAAGTCGGCCGTGTCGTAGCCTCGATCGGCGTAGGTGACCCGCCAGTCAGGGGGGAGCTGCGCCTCAGAGGTGGGGGGGATGAACTGGCCAAAACAGAGCGGCCAGTCAGGGCAGCCCATGCCCGCCCCCGATGCGCGCACCGAACCACCCACCAGAATAAGGAAGTAGACCGCTGCAATGGTGATGAGGGCAAGGGCCAAAAAGCGTCGCTTCTGCGGCGTTGAGACCGACGCGGGCTGCATCGCACGCATATTCGTAGCTGTCATGTCACACGGCTCCTTCGTATCGCACGGCGTTCGTCACGCCGTCTGAATAATGACCTTGGCAAATCGGCGTTTGCCCACCTGTAAAACATACGTACCAGCCCCCAGTGCGAGGGTGCGATCAGAGACCTTCTCGCCATTGAGTCGCACCCCACCCTGTTCAATGCTACGCACCGCCTCGCTTGAGGAGGCCACCAGCTGCGCCTGCTTGAGGGCCTGAACAATCCCAACAGGACCCGTACCCAACGGCACTTCGAGAAGGTCCTGGGGGATCTCCCCCTGCTTGAATCGTGCCTCAAAGTCCGCCAGTGCGGCTTCTGCAGCTATGCGGGAATGGAACCGCTCCACAATCTCTAGCGCAAGGTCTACTTTAATGTCGCGGGGATTGCGCCCCGCCGTGGCCTCCGCCTTCAGTGCCTCGATCTGGGCCAGGGGGCGAAAGGAGAGCAGCAAAAAGTACTTCCACATGAGTTCGTCGGAAATGGACATGAGCTTGCCGAACATCTCGGCAGGGGCATCGGTGATACCCACGTAGTTGCCCTTACTCTTGCTCATCTTCTCCACCCCGTCGAGCCCCTCGAGAAGCGGCATGGTGAGCACACACTGGGGTTCCTGGCCGGCAGTCCGCTGCAATTCTCGGCCCATTAAGAGGTTAAACTTCTGGTCCGTGCCCCCGAGTTCGAGATCCGCCCGTAGCGCCACGGAGTCATAGCCCTGCAACAAGGGGTAGAGAAATTCGTGTACGGAAATAGGCGTGCCGGCCTTGTACCGTTTGGTGAAGTCATCGCGCTCAATCATGCGGGCCACCGTGGCCTGGGCGGCGAGCTTAATCATGCCGTGGGCGCCCAGGGGCTCACACCATTCGGAATTCTTGCGGATCTCGGTTTTTTCGGGATCTAAGATAAGGCTTGCCTGGCGGAAATAGGTCTGGGCATTCGTCGCAATGTCCTCAGGGCTCAAAGGGGGGCGCGTAGCGTTTCGCCCCGTAGGATCGCCAATCAAGGCAGTGAAATCACCGATAAGGAAGATGACCTGGTGACCGAGGTCTTGGAGTTGCCGCAGCTTATTGAGCACCACGGTGTGCCCAAGATGCAGATCAGGCGCGGTGGGGTCGAGTCCGAGCTTGACCCGCAACGGGGTGGCCGAGGCCTCAGCCCGGGCGAGCTTGGCCTGGAGTTCCTCAGCGACCAGAATCTCTTCACTGCCCCGGGCAATAACCGCCATAGCTGCCTCCACGCCGGGGGAGTACGGATGCCGCTCACCACCGTGAGGACGGTCGTGGGCGGGGCCGGGCGGCACGCCGTGAGAAGGGGTCGTCTGCGGCCCGGGGGCGGTGAGAGGCGGAATCATGGAAGGTTTAGAGTGAAAAGACTACAATTTTAAGGCTATGCGACTCCGAACGCTCAGACTCTGGACCTTCGGCACAGCGGGGTTTGGCCTGGTGATGGTGGTCATCACCAGCCTGGGCATTTCCACCGTCACTGAGGCGGAATCGCGAATGCTCAGTTCCCCTATTGTGCAGGAGCTTCCCACCCCCACGCTTCAAGACCAGCTCGAAGCCCTTGCCAGCCACGGGCTCGAACTCGCGCGCGAAGACGAGGTGCGCAAGGAAGACAACATGGCCCGGCTGCTCGAGCGGCTTGGCGTTGAAGACCGCGACGCGCTTACCTTCTTAATGGCAGACAAGGCCCACAACCAGATTTTGCGGGCCAATGTGGGTAAGACGGCCCTGGTGCATACCGACCTCAATGGGTCTTTGTTGCGGCTTCAGCTTATGGATGGCCTCGATGCCTGGGTAATGGAGCGCACCGGACAGGGCCGTTTTTCGACCCGCACCGGAAAGCTCGGCGCAGAGGTACAGACCGAGCACCGGTCGGTGCTCGTCGGGGAATCCTTCTTCGGCGCCATGGACCAGGCGGGGGTACCCAATGCCATTACCGAAGATGTGGTCAACCTCTTTGAATCTGACCTTGACTTTCGCCGTCAGGTAAAGCCGGGCGACAAGGTGCGGGTGATCTACGAAAACCGTAAGGTCGCTGGCCGTGAGATTGGCGACTACCGCCTTGTGGCCGTGCGTTTCGAGGCCTCAGGCACGCCCTATGAGGCGTTATTTTTCAACCCACAGGGTACCGCCCGGGGGAATTATTACGACGCAGAAGGTAAGTCGGTGAAGCGGGGATTTCTGGCCGCGCCGCTCCGGTTTACGCGAATCAGCTCGAGCTTTTCGCGCTATCGGCTCCACCCCCTCTTTGGTGACCCACGTGCCCACCGTGGGGTGGACTATGCCGCTCCCATTGGCACACCGGTGCGGTCGGTGGCCGACGGTGTGATTACCAACCGCGGATGGAACGGTGGCTACGGCAATGGCGTTGAAATTCAGCATAACGCTCGGTACAGCACCTACTATGCCCACCTCTCGGGATTCGCCCCCGGTATGACGGCCGGCCGCGAGGTGCGTATGGGCGAGGTGATTGGCTATGTGGGGGCCACGGGCTGGGCCACCGGCCCCCACCTCCACTACGAGTTTCGCGTGCAGGGCCGGTCGATTGATCCCATTCGTATTGCCCAAGAGAATCCCCAGGTGCCAAGCCTCAGTGGCGAAGCGCTCGATCGGTTTCTGGTGGTCGCCGAAGACCTTCGCAAGCGGCTCACGCTCCTAGACAGTGTGAACACCGCAGAGAGCCAACAGCCACCAGCCCTTCCTATCGCATCGCCGGCCCGGTCATCCTCGGCGACGGCGCCTCCCACGACGCTGGCCGCGCAGCGCTAGGCGAGATATTTCGGCCATGGTTGCCCCGCTGTCGGGCAAAAGCGCCCTGCCCGCGACTCCGAGGCTCTTTGCCGGGGTGATGACCGGCACCAGCATGGATGGCATTGATCTGAGTCTGATTGCGGTGGAAAGCGCGCGGGTGCACCGCATAGACTTTGCCCAGGCGGACTTCCCGGCACCGCTGCGCGCGCTCTGTACGGCCCTGCACGACCCCGAACTGCCCGAGGCCTTGCGGCGCTCCGCGGAGGCCGGCATCGCACTGGCCCGGGCCATATCGGCCCTGGTGCGCAGCCGCGCGACCACCTGGAAATCTTTCGGAGCCGTCGAGGCCATCGGCGTGCATGGTCAGACGGTGCTCCACAGGCCTGCCGAGGGGATTACGCTGCAGATCAATGCGCCGGCCTGGATTGCTGAGGAGACTGGCCTCACGGTCGTCTCGGACTTTCGCACCGCCGATCTCGCCGCCGGCGGGCAAGGCGCCCCGCTCGTGCCCCTCTTTCATGAAGTCATGACCCGTTTTCTGCCAGCCCGGCAGACCGCATTGGTTAATCTCGGTGGCATTGCCAATGTCACGCTTATCCAGAGGCAGCCCCTCGGCGAAGAAACTTCTGCGGCGCCCGACGTGGTGGGCTTTGATACGGGCCCGGCAAATATGCTCCTCGATCTCTGGGCCCAGCGGGTGCTTGGCACCGACTTTGATGTTGGGGGCCGACTCGCCAGCCAGGCATCCCCAGTAGACAGCCTGGTGGCACTCATGCGCGCAGACCCGTACTTCGCCCAACGCGGGCCCAAGAGCACCGGGCGAGACCAGTTCAATAGCCACTGGCTCAACGACATGCTCACGCGCCATGCGGCAGAGCGCGCACAAACACCTGACGGGGCGGGTGGCCCACTGTCTGACGCAGAGGTGCAGGCAAGCCTGGTGGCGCTCACCGCACAGACGGTTGCAGCAGAAATTCCTGCAGGCACATCGGCCCTCTATCTCTGCGGGGGAGGCGCCAAAAACCCGGTGCTGCGACAGGCCCTGCATGAGGCCTGTCGCGCGGCTGGCTGCGCCGCCGATCTCCAGACCACCGAGGCACTCGGCTGGCCCGTGCAAGAGGTCGAGGCAGCTGCCTTTGCCTGGCTTGCCTACTGCTGTGTTTCGGGGCAGGCGGGAAACCTTCCGCGGGTGACCGGGGCCCGCGGGCCCCGGATATTAGGCAGTATTA
Organism: Pseudomonadota bacterium; assembly: GCA_039800345.1. Lineage (GTDB taxonomy): Bacteria > Pseudomonadota > Gammaproteobacteria > Burkholderiales > Burkholderiaceae_A > Hahnella. The sequence goes on from JBDLQX010000069.1 coordinate 12,065, forward strand.
CCCGCGGCGTAGGTGCGCTAGGCGCCTGAACAATCAGGCCGCCTGGGCCAGGGCCACGCGTCGGGACCGCACGCCGGCGGCAAGGGTTTCCAAGACTAAGAGGCTGTCTTCCCAGCCAATGCATCCATCAGTGATGCTCTGGCCATAGGTGAGATCGGCCAGCGTCTGTCCCGGCTGCAGATCTTGCCGGCCATGGGCCAGATGGCTTTCGACCATGACCCCAAAAATCCGCTCCTCACCCTGAGCCAGTTGGTCTGCGATGGCCTGGGAGACCGGCAGCTGATTCTCGGGCTTCTTGCTGGAATTGCCGTGGCTCAAGTCAATCATCAGTCGGCTCGCAAGATTCGCGGCAGCGGCATCCCGTGAAGCCGACTCTACACTTGCGGCATCGTAGTTGGGGGCCTTTCCGCCCCGAAGGATGACATGGCAGTCTTCGTTGCCCATGGTAGAAACAATGGCCGAATGGCCATCGCCCGTGACCGACAGGAAATGGTGCGGATGGGAGGCAGACTTCAGCGCATCAAAGGCAATCTTCAGGTTGCCATCAGTGCCGTTTTTAAACCCCATCGGGCACGACATGCCGGAGGCAAGCTCACGATGCACCTGCGACTCGGTCGTACGTGCGCCAATAGCGCCCCAAGAAACCAGATCGGCGATGTACTGCGGCGAGATGACATCGAGAAACTCAACCCCCGCGGGTAATCCCAGTTCATTGATCTGGGCGAGAATTTCACGCCCGCGACGCAGCCCCGTGTTGATATCAAAGGTATTGTCGAGGTGTGGGTCATTGATGAGTCCCTTCCAGCCCACGGTGGTGCGAGGCTTTTCAAAATAGACCCGCATCACGATCTCAAGATCTTTGGCGAATCGCTGCCGCTGCCCCACCAGGCGGTGCGCATACTCCAGGGCAGACTTGGGGTCATGAATCGAGCAGGGCCCGATGATGACCAGGAGCCGGTCATCCATCTCGTGCAGGATGCGGTGGATGGCCTGACGCGCCTGGGTCACGGTCTGAGCGGCCACGGGGGTGAGGGGCACCCCGGCCACTAGTTGGTCGGGCGTGGCGAGTTGCTTAATTTCGCGGATACGGAGGTTGGAGGTCACTGTCATAGTGGCCCCTATTCTACCCGCCTACCTCTGCAGCCCGCCCGCAGTGGGTTCCCGCGGGTTACCGTTTGCGGGCGCGCAGTCAGCCTACACGCTGGCGGGCATCGTTTCTCCAGCAGACATCGGAGAGCCCCTGGGCCCTGCTGATGGCACGGGCCATGACAAAAAGAAGGTCGGAAAGCCGATTGAGGTAATGACGTAAGTTATCGCGGGGCCGCGGCAGGCCCGCCCGGTCTTGGGCATGGTCTAAGGCCACGAGGCTGCGCTCGGCGCGCCGCGCCACGGTGCGGGCCACATGGGCAATGGCGGTGGCCTCACTGCCGGCAGGCAGGATGAACTCCTTTAAGGGCGGCAGGTCGGCGTTAAGCGCCGCAATCCAGTCATCGAGCCGCAGCAGCCGGTCGCTGGCAAGCACCGCATGATCGGGCAGGGCCAGTTCTCCACCAAGATCGAAGAGGTCGTGCTGGATCTCATAGACCATGGTGTCAATCTCGGAGAGCGCGGGCAGGTTTTGCGCCAGTGGCGCCAGACGGGCCCGCAAGAGCCCCAGATGACTGTTGAGTTCGTCTACATCGCCCATGCAGATAAACCGGGCGTGGTCTTTGGGCAGGCGCGATCCGTCGGCCATACCCGAGGTGCCGTCATCTCCGGTACGGGTGGTGATGCGTGATAGTCGGTGGCCCATAACCCATGAGTCTATCTCCTCCGGTGGGCAGGTGAACAGACTTTTTCTGGGGACTTTGAACCTAGAATAGCGAGATGAACGCACCCACACCGTCTTGGCGACTCGGCGAACTCCGCTTCGACGACACCACCCAGCCCCTCTCACCGGAAAAATACCAACGTCTTGTCGCGGCCCTCTCGGCAAAGCTGCCTGCCGACTGCCTGGTATTTGACGAGGAGCCGCTCAAACCCTACGAATGTGATGGCCTGAGCGGCTACCGCCGACTTCCCGCAGCGGTAACCCTACCCCGTACCGAGGCGCAGGTGGCCGAGGTGCTGAAGGTCTGCTCGGCATTGGAGATTCCGGTGGTACCCCGGGGCGCTGGAACGGGCCTCTCGGGTGGCGCCACTCCCCACCGCGGCGGAGTGGTGCTGTCCACAGCGCGGCTGCGAAAAATTCTGGCCATCGAGCCGCAGGCCCGCCGGGCTCGAGTGCAGCCGGGGGTGCGAAACCTGGCCATTAGCGAGGCGTCTGCCGGCTATGGTCTTTACTACGCACCGGATCCCTCCTCACAGATTGCCTGTTCCATCGGAGGCAATGTGGCGGAGAATTCGGGCGGCGTGCACTGCCTGAAGTACGGGCTCACGGTGCACAACATTCTGCAGGTCCGTGGACTTACCATTTCGGGCGAGCCGGTGGTCTTCGGTAGTGAGGCCTTAGACAGCCCCGGGCTGGACCTGCTCTCGCTTCTGATTGGCTCAGAAGGCATGCTGGCGGTGGTCACCGAAGTCACGGTCAAGCTCATCCCCAAGCCCGCCTTGGCACGGGTGGTGATGGCCTCCTTCGATGATGTCGAGAAGGCTGGGCAGGCTGTGGCCGATCTGATCGGGGCGGGCATCATTCCCGCAGGGCTTGAGATGATGGATAAGCCCATGACCGCAGCCGTCGAGGAGTTTGTACACGCAGGCTACGACCTCAAGGCGGCCGCGATTCTGCTCTGCGAGTCGGACGGAACGCCAGAGGAAGTGGAAGAAGAGATTGGCCGCATGAAGGCGGTGCTCTCTCAGAGCGGTGCCACAGAGCTCACCGTCTCCGCATCGGAGGCCGAACGCCTTCGCTTCTGGTCTGGGCGCAAGAATGCCTTTCCAGCCTCCGGCCGCATCTCCGCAGACTATTACTGCATTGATGGCACCATTCCGCGGCGCAGACTCGGCGAGATGCTGAGAAAAATTGCCGCCCTGGAGAAGAAATACGGGCTGCGTTGTTTAAATGTCTTTCACGCCGGAGATGGCAATCTGCACCCGTTGATTCTCTTTGACGCTGCAAAGCCCGGGGAATTCGAGGCCACAGAAAAATTTGGTGCCGAGATTCTTGAGACCTGCGTAGAGTTTGGGGGCACGATTACCGGCGAGCATGGTGTGGGCCTGGAAAAGATCAACTCAATGTGCGTTCAGTTCTCCCAAGATGAGCGGCTCGCCTTCCTTGCGGTGAAGCGGGCCTTCGATCCGGAGGGCCTGCTCAATCCGGGCAAGACCATTCCCACCCTGCATCGCTGCGCGGAGTACGGGCGTATGCATGTGCAGAGCGGTGTGCTGAGATTCCCCGAACTTGAACGCTTCTAATGCAGACGCAGGCACTCACCGAGGCGCAGGCCCAAGAATGGCGGACGAAGACCGCTGGCCTGATCGAAGACGCCCGCCATCAACAGCGGGCATTGCGTATTCAGGGTCATGGGAGTAAGGCCTTCTATGGTCAGCCCATCGATCCCGCGCTGCCCGTGCTGTCTACCGAAGAGTATGCGGGCGTAGTGGCCTACGACCCGAGCGAACTCGTGGTCGTGGCACGGGCGGGTACTGCCCTTGTGGATCTCGAGGCCGTATTGGCCGAACGCCAGCAACGACTGGCCTTTGAACCACCCCGGTTTGCAGGCCGCGGCACCGTGGGAGGCATGGTGGCCACGGGCCTCTCGGGCCCAGGGCGTCTGTCTGCGGGGCCGTGCAAAGACTATGTGTTGGGGCTCAGTGTCATGAATGGCGACGGGGCCCTGATGCGCTTTGGGGGCACGGTGATGAAAAACGTGGCGGGCTATGACATGTCGCGACTGCATACCGGAGCCATGGGTATCCTCGGGCTCATCCTGGAAGTCTCGCTCAAAGTGTTGCCCGGGCCTGCAGCCCGCAGTACGGTGCGCATAGCCTGTCCCCGAGCCAAAGGCATCCTCTGGGCGGACCAGTGGCTCTCCGAGCCACTGCCCATCTCGGCTACGGCCTGGGTGCAAGATGCAGTTATGAACAGCAGCAGCGACCAGGGCGACCTCATGGTGCGTTTTGCTGGCGCGGCAGCGGCGGTAGGGGCGGCGGTTCAGCGGTTTGAAGCATCCTATGGCGCCACGCGCCTGGCAGACGACCAGGCAGATACCTTCTGGACGGCGTTACGGGATCAGACGCATGGGTTTTTCCGTTTCCCCCAAGAAGACCCGCGGCATCGCCTCTGGCGCCTATCAGTTCCCGCCCAGACCCCAGATCTTCCGATGCCCGGGGCCTGCCTCCTGGAATGGGGCGGGGCCCTGCGGTGGCTCTGGACGGACGCACCTGCCGCGGAGGTGCGGTCGGTAGCGGCCTCGGTCGGAGGCCATGCAAGTCTCTACCACGGTTCTACGGAGGATCGGAGTAGCGAAGGATGCCTGTCACCGCTCTCCCCCGTATTGCATGGCCTGCATCAGAGAATCAAGGCGGAACTCGACCCCCACTGCCTGTTTAATCCAGGCCGCCTTGTCGCAGGGCTCTGACCCCTTCCGTATCCTCGAGACCGCATGGAAATCACCCTCTCCGACTTCGCCCAGCAAGACCCAAAGGCCCATGAAGCGGCCGACATTATTCGCCGCTGCGTGCACTGCGGCTTCTGTACGGCCACCTGCCCCACCTACCAGCTGCTCGGTGATGAGCGCGATGGTCCCCGCGGGCGTATCTACATGATCAAACAGATGCTGGAGGGCGACCCCATTTCGCGGGAGACCCAGCTGCATCTGGATCGGTGCCTTACCTGTCGTAACTGCGAGACGACCTGCCCCTCTGGGGTGGAGTATGGGCGGCTGGTGGACCTGGGTCGCGAGATGGTGGATGAAAAAGTATCGCGTCCACTGGGTCAACGCATCGTTCGTGGACTGCTGCGCGAAGGGCTCACCTCACCCTGGTTTGGGGCTGCAGCCCGCGTGGGCAGGGCCTTGCGTCCGATACTGCCCGCAGTCTTGTCGCAGAAGCTTCCCGCAGTAGCCCCGAGCCGGCTGCGCTGGCCTTCAGGCCATCATGCCCGCAAAGTGATCCTTCCGCGGGGATGCGTTCAGCCCGCACTATTGCCCAATATCGATGTTGCTACCGCAGTGGTCTTCGATCGGCTCGGAATCGAGAGTCTGGTGCCCGAGGCCTCGGGCTGCTGCGGGGCGGTGCGTCACCATCTGACAGATGGTCATGGGGCCCTGGCCGAGGTGCGACGAAACATAGATACCTGGTGGCCGATGGTCGCCTCTGGCGAGGTTGAGGCGATTGTGGTGAATGCGTCGGGCTGCGCCGTGATGGTGAAGGACTATGGTCGTCTGCTCGCCCAGGAGCCTGACTACGCCGAGAAGGCACGTGTCATTTCTGATTTGGCGCGCGACCCCATTGAGATTCTTGGGCCAATGCTGACAGAACTTCAGCAGCGCGCCCCGGCAATCGCCGCAACGCAGGCAGGTACGAAGCTGGCCTATCACCCGCCCTGTACCCAGCAACATGGCCTAAAGATTCGGGGGGCCGTAGAGGCGTTTCTTCGGTCTCTGGGTGTGGCCCCGCAGCCTATTGCCGACAGCCATCTCTGCTGCGGATCTGCGGGCACCTATTCTGTTTTGCAGCCTTCGCTTGCCCAGAGCTTAAAGACACAGAAGATTGAGGCCTTAACCGCAGGCGACCCAGACGTGATTCTTTCGGCCAATGTCGGCTGCATCGGCCACCTGCAGACCGGCACCTCGGTGCGGGTGGTTCACTGGATCGAGTGGCTCGAAGAACAGACCCGACCGTAGCGGACCATAGCGGCCCTCCCCACCCCCTCTGTATTTCTACTTCTCGTCAATCACGGGGTTCGACAGGAGTCCAATCTCCGGTACGTCCACCTCAACCGTATCTCCCTGCTTCATAAAGAGCGGGGGCTTGCGGGCGAATCCAACGCCAGCGGGCGTTCCAGAAATAATGACGTCGCCCGGCACCAGCGCGAAGATTTCAGAACAGACGCTTATCAGGGTAGCCACATCGAAGATCATGTCGCGGGTATTGGCGTCTTGCACCACCTGACCATTGAGTCGGGTCTTGAGTTGCAGGCCCACAGCGCCCATGGGCAGTTCGTCGGCGGTGACCATCCAGGGCCCAAAGCTTGCGGAGGCGTCGAAGTTCTTGCCGATCATCCACTGGGTGGATTTGAACTGGTAGTCGCGAATTGAGCCATCGTTAAAGAGCGAGTAGCCCGCCACATGGGCGAGGGCCTCAGACTTCGGGATATGCCGCCCGCCTTTACCGATGATGACGGCAATCTCTCCCTCGTAGTCAAACTCGGGCGATACCTTGGGGCGCACGATGGGCTGACCGTGACCTACCCAGGACGACGGAAAACGGTGAAACAGCACGGGATACTTTGGGGGGTCTTTGTAAGGGCTCTCTGCCGCGTGGTCAACATAGTTCAGACCCACCGCGATTGCCTTAGAGGGCTTGAGTATGGGGGGCAGCCAGTGCAGTCCCTCAAGCGAGGCATTCGGCGAAAGGTTAGGCCAGTCGGCAATCAGCACATCCATCAGCGTGGAACCTGTTTGCAGGAGCCCATCAAGACTTGTGGGGAAGCCCTTCACGCTCAGATCGATCAGGCCCCCGTCTTTCAAAACGCCCAGTCGGGTGGTGCCATCACTATGCAGAAAATTAAGAAAACGCATCTCGGTTACTCCAGTAAATTTATGCGGGTTCGGTCTCAACCTCGCGGTTGCGAATGAAGTCGTCGGGTACGGACGGGCCCCAGAGGTAGAGCGAATTCTCGGGCGGATAGTCTTGGGCGGGCCAGTCGGTGTCTACGCCGACAAAGTCTATGTCAAAAGAGTACTCGGTGAAGCTGCCCCAGGGGTCTTGTACGTAATAGAAATAATTCGATCCAATCACATGGCGACCCACGCCCCAGCCACGGGTATGGCCCGCGGCCATCATCTGTTCCATGCCTAGGCCGACATGGTCGAGGCGCTCGACGGTCCAGCTGGTGTGGTGCAGGCCCGGGCCACTAGACTTGGCAAAGGCCAGAAGGTGGTGGTCACTGGAATGGGCGCCATGCATAAAGGCGATGATGTCGGCCGACTTGTCCGACAGACGCAGGCCCAAGGCCTTCTCATAGAAGGACACTGACCGCGTGACATCGGTGGTAAACATGAGCAGATGCGACATACGCAGCGGCCGAACCTGCGGCATCTCCCCGCGCATCGGACCAATAGGAACAGCAATGGGGTTAGGTTTGTATAAGGGCCCCAGCACCGGCGTCTTCTCGCTGGGTGTGACCTTCTCGGTGACGGCAATCTGCAGCAGTGTGCCATCGGGGTCACGCACCCAGAACCCGGACGGATTGTCTGCCATGGGATGGGGCGCAACGAGGGCATGACCCTGCGCCTGCACCTGGGCGCGCAGCGCCTCGATATCTTGTGCATAGGCACCAAGCGTGAGGTAGGCCAGCTTCTTCTGGGTGCCCGCCTGAAAAATCTGGCCCCAGCAGTGCGGGGAAAAATGGGTAAAGAGCCGAAGACGATCGGCATCGACCTGCACCCGCAGGCCAAATGCGGTGAAATACTTTTCCGCCACCTGGAGATCAGGAACACTAAAAACGAAGCAGCTTGCCGAATGGATGGCAGTGACGTTGTCGCGACGTGGGTGGGTCGTCATAGAGATCTCCTGAAACGCAGCGTAGAAACCTGAGACAGGGCGTTAGTGGGCTGCGGAGCCCTCGGTGGCCACGCCAAGATAGAAGCTCTTCACGAGCTCATTCTCTTTGAGCGTGCCGACATCGCCCTGGAAGACAATCTCCCCATGGACAATGATGTAGCCATAGTCGGCAATACGCATGGCCTGGTTGAAGTTTTGCTCGGCCATGAGCATGGTGAGGTTGTACTGATCTTTGAGTTCTTTGAGCTTCGTAATGGTCTGCGACACCAGTAGCGGCGAGAGGCCCACCGAGGGCTCATCAACGAGCAACAGGCGGGGCGACGACATAATAGCCCGCGCAATCGCCAGCATCTGCTGCTGCCCCCCCGACATAGAACCCGCCAACTGGTTTTTTCTCTCTGCCAGCACTGGGAAGGCGGTGAGGCAGAAGTCGAGATTCTCTTTAATAGAGGCGCGGGCCTTTTCGCGGAAGGCCCCAAGCAGCAGGTTTTCTTCGACGGTGAGCTTGGGAAAGAGGCGTCTTCCTTCGGGCACAAGGGTGACCCCCAGGTTGACGATTTCCTGGGTGGAGAGGGCCGTAAGGTCGTATGAGACACCATCCATGGTGAGCATGATCGTGCCCTGGGTAGGGCGCACCATCCCCATAACGCATTTCATGAGCGTGCTCTTACCGTTGCCGTTGGTACCGAGCAGTGCCACGGTCTTGCCCTCATCAAGCGAGAGACTCACACCCTGTAGCGCCTTTACCGCGCCATAGCTGGCATGTACGCCTTCGATTTCGAGTTTAATCCCCAAGATAGGCCCTCTGCACATGTGGGTTGGCAACGACTTCTTTGGGCGTGCCCTGGCAGATGATCTGACCCGCATCGAGGCAGACCACCCGCTGAGAAAACGACATGACCGCCTGCATGATGTGCTCGATCATGATGATGGTAATGCCCCGACTATTCATATCGAAGAGGATCTGCAGCACTTCGTCGACTTCCGCCCCAGAGAGGCCCGCCATGGCCTCATCTGAAATAAGTAGGCTCGGGTGGGCTGCCATGGCGCGGGCCAGCTCCATTTTTCGCAGCTCGACCTGGGAGAGTTGGTTGGTGGGTACGAGCGCCTTTGGCTTGAGGCCCATACCCTCAAGAATCTCATAGGCCTTGGCTTCGGCCTCGGGCCCTGTAATACCCGAGACATAAGAGAGCGGAACCAGCAGATTCTCGAGCATCGACATGCTCGAAAACGGGCGTGGAATCTGAAAACTCCGAGCAATCCCCAGGCGCGTGCGCTTGTGGGCGGGAAGCTTACCGATGGGCTGGCCCTTAAAACGAATCGCGCCCTCATCGTTATATAAGGAGCCTGAGATGCAATTAATGAGCGTGGTCTTACCCGACCCATTCGGGCCAATAAGCCCGAGCCGCTCGCCTGTCTTGACCTCGAGGTCAACACCGGAAAGCGCGGTAAAGCCTCCGAAGTGCTTGGAGACCTTGGTTACTTCGAGGATGCTTTCCATTTTCTGTAGAGTCCCACAATGCCGTCAGGTGCGGCAATTACGAAGAAGACCAACAAGACCCCCACCACCAAGACATTCAGCTCGCTGGAAATAGTGACGGTGACAATCTGCTGAATAGAGGCTAGGAGCAACGCGCCGATCAGTGGGCCAACCCAGTGCGACATTCCACCAATGATCGGCATTGCCAGGGCAGAGACCGCATAGACCAGATTAAAACTGGAATAAGGCTCGATGTAACTAAGGTACATGGGCATCGGTGCGCCAGCCGCACCCAGTAACGCACCCGAGACCGTACAAGCAATGAGCTTGAGCTTCAGGGTCGGCACGCCCGTGCACTCCGCGGCCTCTTCCGAGTCTCGCAGGGCCCGCAGGCCGCGCCCGATGTGCGAGTCTTGGATGTAACGGGCAATTGCAATCGCAGCCACGGCCATGATTACCATGACCCAGAAAAGCATACGGGTGTAACTCTCAAAGGGCCAGACATCGGTAGGGCGGGTGAGTTGCAGACCAGTGGCGCCGCCCACATAACGCCAGTTGATGACGACGGTTTCAAGAATGAACACCAACGCGACAGTGGCAATAGAGAAAAAGATGCCCCGCAGTCGCACAGAGATGACCCCCACCGCAAAGCCGAGGGTTCCTGAAACCAGTGCCGCCGCGGCGATCTGCACGATGAGGGGGGCATCAAGTGACAGGTGCACCACCAATGCAGAATAGGCACCTGCCCCGACAAAGGCTGGGACCCCAAAGTTCACATAGCCCGCGTAGCCCCCAAGGATATTCCAGGCCGTGGCCAAGACGATGGCCTGCAGCACTACGAAGCCAGCAAAGAACAGATACTCATTGGCGCCAGACATCACCAGCCCGAAGCCAGCCAGAATCACTGCCAGACAGACTATCCAGAATCGCATCGTCAGTTACCGTCCGAAAAGGCCCTTGGGCCGAACCGCAAGAACCACCAGCAGGAGACCAAAGGCCACGGCAGGTGCCCAGGATGCGCCGAAGAACATCAAAACGATGGATTCGGTAACGCCGAGAATCAGGGCCGCCGCCAGCGTGCCGCTCATGCTGCCCAGCCCCGCCAGCACCACCACACAGAAAGTGCGACCAATATAGATCCGGTCCATGGTCGGCTCCACTGGAGCAACGATGATGAGCATGGCACCGGCCAGCGCATTCACCCCAGTGGCAATGCCAAATGCGAGTTGCTTGATCTTTACCGGGTCGGCACCCATCAGACGCAGGGCAGCCTCATCTTGACCCACCGCCTTAATCGCACGGCCGGTAAAGGTCTTTGAAAGATACGCTGTGAGCGTAATGGTAAGGAAGAGTGCGACACCAAAGGCCACCAAGAGCCGATACGGAATTCTTAACTCATCAATCTTTAGGCTGCCGCCAATGTAGGTGGCCTCGGCCGACCGCTGGTCTACGCCAAAGGCCACCACCAGGAGCACCTCGATAATAAAGGCAATGCCGAAGAAGAAGGCCAGGCCACTGACGGCGGCTGAGTTGCCTCGCTTCTCAAAGGTTTCGTAATACATACGGTAGAGCGCCGCCCCGAAGAGAAAGAAAAAGGGCGTGAGCATGAGGCCCGCGAGAATAGGGTCGATGCCGTACTGACCCAGCAAATAAACCCCGTAGGACCCGAGAATGAGCATGGCCGGGTGGGCCACATGGGGAACATCTAAGAGTCCGAAGGCTACCGACAGACCAATGCTTACAGCCGCATAGAAGCAGCCGAGCAAAATTCCGAAGATGATGGCTTCAAAGAGTAGGTCGAAGGAGAAGGCCATAGTGATGAGAATACGGGGTACGTCACTTGCCGAAGGCAGAGACGCACCCCACTGAGGGAAAGGTTAGGACTTCTGGGCTTTCTCATACGGGAATATGAGGTCTCCCGTCTTGTCGCCCGGAGGGAAAATTACGATCTGCCGATCGGGAGAACGGAACTGTTCCTGGTCTTTGTCCTTAACGCCCCGGAACTGCGCAGTTACCAGCCGCTGATTCGCACGCTCACCGCCCGCATCGAAACGGACTGGACCGACGATGGTCTGCATCTCGTTTTTGCGCAGGTAGTCCGCAATCCTGCGGTCTTCGATGCTCTTCGTGGCATTGATGGCCTGCTCAAGCATCTGACCGATGGCATAGTTAAAGGGTGGCAGGTAGAAGCCGAGTTCGTCAACCTTCTGCGCCTTGGCCCGCTCGGTATACCGACGGAAGAAGTCGTCGATTCCTGCCATCTTCATACCGGGCACATAAGTGTTGAAGTTGAGGACGCCGTTGAGCTTGCTTCCGAGGTTGATCATGATGGGCGTAAAGCCGAGGCCAACCATGCCGCCACCGAAGACCTTCACCTGATCGCCCACACCAATTTCGTGTACGGCGTTGACAATCGCTACAGAGTCGGGGGGGTAAGAGGCAACGAAAACCATCTCCGCCTTCGAGGCACGCACCGCCCGAATGATGGTAGAAAAGTCTTTGGTCGTAGGCGGGTAGTTCTGGTCGTAGACCTTGTTGAGTTTGAGGTTGGTGACGTAGGCACGAACACCATCTGCAAGGTTTTGTGCAAAATCCTGGTCCGATGCAATCACCGCAATATTCTTCGCGCCGGCGACGATTCCTGCCTCAACAAAACCCTTCGACCAGCCCTGAGCATCGTTCCAGGGTGCGTTGTTAAACCACATATCGTGCTTAACATCGGCATTGACCTGGAAGGAAAAGTTACCCATCAGCAACTTACCGCGCTGCTTGACCAGGGGCATGATGGGCGCCGTGGGCACGGTGGCATACGGTGCGATCAGCAGATCCACCTTATCGACATCGAGCAGCTTGGAATAGATTCCCGGGGTATTGGCGGGATTGGACTGGTCGTCGTAGGCGATGAATTCCACCTTGCGGCCCAACAGCCCCCCTCGCCCATTGACATCATCAACCCAGAGACGCAGGGCCACGAGTGCCGCCTGCCCCCCACCACCGAGGCCGCCTGTCTGGGGCATGCTCATACCGATTTTGATGGGGGCCGCCTGGGCAAACACCGGTGCTGGCAATGCAGCCGCCACAACCGAGGCGCCCGCGGCACCAACGACCTTTCTACGCATCTTATCCATGTTGTCTCCTTGGGCACGGTGAACCATGCTCAGAAAAAATTAAAGGGGGAAGGGGCTTCACGTGTGTACGACTAGCCGTGGACTATCCAAGAGTCTTAGCCATCCGTATATAGGGGCTATTACTAGCGTCTTTGGGGCGCTGCGGCGTAAAAACCACAGCCAGAGGCCAAGTTCAGCCAACTTTTATTGAGCAGTCGATCACCGAGGGCTGAAGTCAGGTGGCCTGTCTGTCCTCTGCTGCGGATCCACGCGACCGATCGCTGCGGTCTTTAGCGGGCCGTGATGAGCGCAGGAGATTCGGATAGACCGCGGCTGCGCCAGCCAGAAAAATATCGACAGCATCAGCAGTACGCGAGTCGAAGGGTGCCGGGGTCTTGATGTTGAAGATGTTCCGGCGCACCGCCCAGTAGAACATGCTGCCGTGCAGGTTCCAGACCAGTTCGAACTCGCGGGCAAAGACCTTTGGCGCCTTTGTGCGCAACGATCGCGGCAGAATCGTATTGCGCAATTCCTCGGCCACGACCAGCAGGAGTCGCTTGCGCACGAATTCTAGGTAGTTGCGATTCAGTCCCATTCCGGCGAGCCCCGCGAACATGTAGATGCGAATCCATTCCGGTCGATAGGTGCTCGCGGCATACTGGGTGTAAAAGCGGATGAGCCGCTGTCGCAGGGGAACCGTTCGGTCTTTCAGGTCACGGATCCATTGTGGGTCCCACTTCTTCATGAAGACCGCATCGAAGACCTCGTTAATGAGGTCATTTTTTGATGGGAAATAGCGATAGAGCAGCGGCTGCGAGACCCCGATACGCCGAGAGAGTTCGCGTGTCTGCCCCGCAAAGCCCACCTCGGCGAAGTACCGAATGGCGGCTTCAAGAATCTGCTGTCTACGAACCTCTGGGCTTAGGCGAGAACCCGAAGGGGGTTCTTTGGGTGCAACCGACTTGGCAAGCTTCTTCAGAACGACACCCCTTATAGAGAGACATATGCATCACGAGAAACATATGAGTATAAGAAGTGTACTGGTTTTAAAGGCCGGATGCTCTAGAGGTTCACGGCTGCCTTGCCCTTGAGCCGGAGAATCTCACGCGCCTCGTTGGGCGTGGCGACGCTTAAGCCCAGGCCCTCGACGATCTGCCGGGCGGCTGCCACCTGCTCGGAATTCTTCTTTGCCAACTGCCCAGGGCGAATCCAGAGCGAGTCTTCGAGGCCAACGCGGATGTTCCCACCCATCGATACCGACTGGGCTGCAATCGCAAGCTGATTCTTTCCGGCCCCGAGCACACTCCAGACATAGTCGTTACCAAATAGACGGTCAGCCGCGCGACGCATGTAAGAGACATCTTCGGGATGGCCGCCAATACCTCCCAGAATGCCAAAGACTGACTGAATAAAAAATGGCGGCTTAATGAGGCCACGGTCGGCAAAGTGCGAGAGGGTGTAGAGGTGCCCGATGTCGTAGCACTCGATCTCAAAACGGGTGTGGTTGTCTGCGCAAGCGCGCAGAATGTTTTCAATATCCCGAAAAGTGTTCTTGAAGATGCGCTCATCCGAGCCCTCAAGATAGGGCCGCTCCCAGTCGTACTTAAATTCCTTGTAGCGGTTGAGCATGGGGTAAAGACCGAAGTTCATCGAGCCCATATTCAACGATGCCACCTCGGGCTTAAAATGGGCGCAGGGCTTGAGACGCTCCTCAACCAGCATGGTGGGCGCCCCCCCGGTGGTGATGTTGATGACCACATCAGACTTCTGATGAATCTCGCGCAAAAAGGGCTCGAAGGCCGCTGGCGTCTGATCAGGCCGGCCGTTCTGCGGATCGCGCGCATGCAGATGGACAATGGCGGCGCCTGCATCGGCCGCCTCAATCGCGGCCTGGGCGATTTCGTCTGCGGTAATCGGCAGGTAGGGGGACATGGAGGGGGTATGGATAGCCCCCGTCACCGCGCAGGTGATCACGACCTTGCGTGAAGAACGGGATGTGGAGGTGGCGGGTGCGGCAGACGAAGATGTCGACATAACGAGGGCTCCTAAGCAGATCGCTTAAGATACATCAGTGCTGATCAATTATTCAACAGTCGTCGTCTGCGCGGTCTTCGCAGGACTCCTCGTATCGAACTTCTACTATTTCCAGCCTCTGACCCCTTACATGGCCAGGGAAATGGGCTGGAGCCTATGGCAGGCCACAAGTTTTATTCCCGTCTCGCAGGCGGGATACGGCCTGGGCCTGCTGCTTCTCGTGCCCTTAGCAGACCGTATCGAGAGTCGTGGGCTCTTACTTAAGCTCATGGCCGGCGCGGTGATTTGTCTCCTGGCCCTAACCTTTTTCAGAGACTGGGTCGTACTTCTTTTCATCACCCTCTGCCTGGGCTTTTGCCTCAGTGCCATTCAGGTGCTCCTGCCCGCGATTGCTGGCCTGCGACCGGCGGAGACGCGCGGCCAGACGCTGGGCCTTTTGATCGCTGGAATCGCCATTGCCGTCACGCTCGCCCGCCCTCTCGCAAGTCTTGCGGGATCGACCGGGCACTGGCAGACCATCTTTCTCATTTCTTCTCTCTTGATGGCCTTAGGTATTGCCACCTTTGCCAAAATTCTTCCCGTCATGCCGCGGGTGGCCCACGGCAGCCTCTGGGTATACATGCGGGGACAGGTTCATCTCTGGAAAGAGACTCCCGTGCTGCGACATCGGGCACTAGGACAGGCAATCTCGTTTGCAATCTTCAGTGCCTTCTGGACGGGGGTACCCGCCCAACTTGTCAATGGCCCCCTGGGCCTGAGCCAGCTAGAGTTGGGGCTCTTTTCTCTGGCCGCTGTGAGCGCCACCGTTGCGGCGCCCTTGGCTGGACGGTTGTCAGACCAGGGCCGATCGGCCCAGGCGATGGTCTGGGCCACCGGCATTATTGTGCTGGGCTGTCTGTCTGCCGGGTTGGGGCTCCTCGACCACCGCATCGTAGCCATTACCGCACTGGCATTGGCCGCGGCCCTACTGGATTTTGGTCTCACCCTGCAGCTTGTCTTAAGCCAACGCCAGGTCTTTGACGTGACGCCTGAAGCGAGAAGCCGCCTGAACAGCCTCTTTATGGCGACCTTTTTTACCGGTGGCGCGGTTGGTTCCTGGCTCGGAGGGTGGGTCTACACCGAGGCAGGCTGGGCCCCCCTTATGGCGGTACTCACGGCCCTGAGTGTTCTGGGTGTACTGCGTCAACGCGCCTGGAACACTTCATCCCGAAGTACCGGGTCGTCTGCATGAATATCCAGTGCGAGCAGAAAACGCGAGACCATGTTGTAGGTGGCCACCACCCCCACAAGTTCTACCGTCTGCTGAATGCCGATCTCGGCAACCAAGGCAGACTTGATCTCCGAGGCGACGAGCAGGTCGCGGGTCATGGCCTGGGCCAATAAGATGACGTTTTGCTCGAGGGCTGAAAAGGCCTGCATAGAGAAGTTGGGGGTGCCCACCTGGGCAAGCATGTCGGCCTGTGCCGTCGTGCCCCCTGCACTGACAAAGATGGGCGCATGGTGCTCGTACTCAAAACTGGCGCCGTTTAAGACCGCCACGACGCACATCACCAGTTCGCGCAGCTTGATCGGTACCGAGAGGTCAGTACGGACCTTACCGAGAAAGACATTCCAGCCCTCGGCGAAGGGGGGGCTATGCAGAAGCATGCGATCGAGTTTAAGCAGCATGCCGCCTCGGCGCGCACGAATGGCCGCAACCAGATCGGCAGGCTGTGCATGGTCTTCAGGCAGCATAGGAATCACTGGGCTTGATGTCATCGACACTTCCTCTTTAGTTAATTACTGCATACGGCACTATGACGCTGGGCTAACGAATAGCCTCTCAGCGCAGCCTGCCGCCCAGGAACGCATGGCATGGGTGGAGGATAATCCAGAACTCTCGCGCTTCGGCCAAGGCCTCCCTTCATGACTACATCGTCGCATGCTAATCCATCGATCAATCGTATTGATCTTTTGCTCATCCTCTTTGTCACCCTTGCCTGGGGATTTAACTACTCGGTCATGAAGTTTGTCGTCTCGAGCTACCCCCCAGCGACTTTTCGGGCCATGACCTTCTTCTTCGGCCTGATCTTTATGGGTCTGTATGTGCTCTATCGAAAGGAGTCGTTCGCGGTGCCTCGCCAGGAGCGGGCGCTCGTGCTCAAAATCAGCATCTTCAATATGCTGCTCTGGCACACCGGGCTTATCTTTAGCCTCACCCTGCTGAGTTCGGGGCGAGCCGCAATTGTCGGCTATACCATGCCCGTCTGGGCCCTCCTGGCAAGTGCCTTTGTCTATAAGGCGCGTCTCACAGCCCGGGCGGTCGTGGGGGTCGTGCTCGCGCTGGCGGCCACTTATCTGCTCGCAGTCGATGAGATTCAGGCCTTCACCGGGCAGCCCTTAGGCCTCGTATTCATCCTGTCGGCCGCAATTTTCTGGGGTATCGGCAATGCGATGATCAAGCACTCTCCTCTGTCTATTTCGACCGTGGTGCTCAATTTCTGGTCCCTAGCGATTTCCTGCGTATTGGGCTTTATGATTGCGGTCGCCACCGAGGTCTCCGACTGGCGCTGGCCGTCTGTTATTGAATGGGCAGGCGTTTTTTACAACAGCCTCATTGCCTTTGCCCTAGGCTATGTTGCCTGGTTTACGGTTGCCCGCAAACTCTCTGCGGTGACCAGTGGGCTGTCGATCATGCTGGTGCCGGTTATCGCGGTTTTTGGAGGTGCCTTCTGGCTGTCTGAGGCCATTACCTGGGAAGATCTTCTGGCCCTTGCCTTGATTCTGGCGGCGATGGCGGCCGTGTTGATGCCCGGACGACGGGCCGCATAAAAGCTATATTCCCACCTAGGGGCCAGGAGACGCTGTGGCCCCTTTTTCGGAAGACCCCAGCGCCTCACTGACTGCGGTTAGATTCTGCCAAGCGCCTTCAGAACACGCTCTGGGGTGAACGGCTGTGTCGTCACGGAGGCCTTCAGGGGATTTAAGGCATCGTTGAGTGCATTCATGATCGCCCCAGGCGCACCGGCGGTGCCGGCTTCCCCCGCTCCCTTCGCGCCCAACTCAGACGTCCGTGTAGGCGTGCAGACGTGGGCCACCTCAATATCGGGCATCTCGGCAGCCATGGGCACCAGATACTCTGCCATGGTGCCATTGCGCATCTGACCGTCTTCGCTGTACATGCACTCTTCGAAGAGTGCGCCGCCGATACCCTGCACGATGCCCCCACGAATCTGTTCATCGACCAGCATGGGGTTGATGACCGTTCCGCAGTCTTCGACGCACCAGTGTTTAAGCAGCGTGACAAAGCCCGTTTCGGGGTCTACCTCCAGATAGGAGGCCTGAATGCCGTTGGTAAAGGTAAAGCCGTACTCGCGCGGTGTGTAATGGCGCGTGACGGTGAGTTCGGACTGAAACTTCATGGGAAGCGTATCGGGCCGGAAGTAGGCCACACGGCCCACTTCGGTCAACGGCATCTTGACCGCCCCGGTGATTTTGTCGACCACATGGTCTTGCCGCACATCGAGGGTAGCCTTCTCGGTCTGAAGAATCGCCGCGGCAATATCCAGAATACTGGACCGTAAGGCCTTGCCAGACTGCAGCACGGCCTCGCCGCCAATGCCCGCCCCGCGGGACGCCCAGGTGCCGCCCCCATAGGGCATGACACTGGTGTCGCCGGTCATGACCCGGACCTTGTCGATCGAGACCCCCACCGCATCGGCCGCAATCTGGGCAAAGACCGCCTCCGTACCCTGACCCTGCTCGGTGACGCTACAGGTGACGATGATCATGCCCTGCGGATCCATGCGCAGCGTTGCGCCGTCTTGTGCCGAGATGCGGGCGCCGCCGACCCCATAGAAGGCGGGCGATGGGTTGGTCACCTCAATCATGGCGGCGATACCAATCCCTCGATAGATACCCTTTGCGCGTAAGGCCTCCTGCTCAGCCCGGAGCGCGGGATAGTCCATCAGCCCCAGGAGCTTCTGCAAGGACTGTTGATGCGAGAGGCCCTCAAACTTGATACCCGACGGAAAGGTGAGATAGGGATAGGCATCGTCGGGGATCATATTCTTGGCACGAAAAGCCGCCGGATCCATGCCGATGGCGCGGGCCGCTTCATCGACGATGCCCTCAGTCACTGCCACAGCAATCGGGTGACCCACCGCCCGGTACTGACAGGTCACATTCTTGTTGGTAAAGACCACATTGAGATTGGCCCGGTAATGCTTATGTCGATACGGGCCACCGGTGAGGTTGACCACCTGATTGCCTTCGATGCCACTCGTACGCGGATAGACCGAATAGGGGCCAATGCCCGTGAGGTCGTCAAGATCAAAGCCGATAATCTCACCGTCTCGGGTCACGGCGATGCGAATCGTGACCGTGTGCTCACGGGCATGGATGTCGGTAATAAAGGACTCCATGCGGTCGGCCACAAACTTGACCGGACGACGCAGGGCCACAGAAATCGCGGCCGTTGCCATCTCGTCGGGGTAGACATGCACCTTGATGCCGTACGACCCGCCAACATCTTTGCAGATCACCCGCACATTGGATTCGGGGATGTTGAGATGCTTGGAGAAGATGTCCTGCATCATGTGAGGCGCCTGGGTGGCGTGATAGACCGTAAGGCTCTGATCCGCAGGGTTGTAGTCGGCAAGAATAGATCGCGGCTCCATGCAGACCCCGGTGTGACGCGAAAAATCGTAGGTCTTCTCCACCACATGGTCGGCCTTCGCCCAGGCCTCATCAAACCCCTCGGTCTTCAGTTCACGATGAAAACAGATGTTGTCGCCAAGGTCGGGGTGAATCACGTAGTCGCCGCGCAACGCGGCCCGCATATCGGTGACCGCAGGCAGGGGGTCAAAATCGGCCTCTACGAAGTCCAGGGCATCTTCGGCCTGTCGCCGTGTCTTGGCCACAATCGCGGCGACCGCCTCACCCTGCCAACAGACACGGTCGATCGCAAGCGGATGCTGTGGCGCGGATTTGATTCCCTTGAGATGGCCTAAGACGCCCACCCAGGGGGTGCAGAAGGCCGCAAGGTCTTGGCCAGAAAAGACTGCGATGACCCCCGGGGCAGACCGCGCCTTGGAGAGATCGAGGCTACGGACACGCGCATGGGCATAGGGGCTACGAAAATAGACCACATGGGCCAGGCGGGGCAGGCGCATATCATCGATATAGCTGCCACGCCCTTGCACCAGCCGTTTGGCGCCCGCACGGGGTACTGGCTTACCGATATAGCCCTCGGTCTTCTCGACCGTCTGTAGATCTAAAGGAAGTTCAGCACGAGCGTTCATGGAAAAGACCCCTGGAGAGTTCGTTAGGACATCGCTGAAGTGGCTGGCGCGGCGCCACCAGTGGCCCCGTTCTTGCGGGCCGTGAGCACCGACTCCACCGCATTCACAATCGCCTGATACCCGGTACAGCGACAGTAGTTGCCCGAGATGTAGTCGCGAATCTCTTCGCGGCTGGCATCGGGATGGTTGCGTACCAGGTCGAGCGCGGTGAGCAGCATGCCAGGCGTGCAGAACCCGCACTGCAGCGCGTTGTGCTGCAGAAAGGCCTGCTGCAGTTCTTTGAGATCGCCGGAGTCGGAGATCCCTTCGATGGTACGGACCTCTTTGTCCTGGGCCTGACAAGCAAGCATCAGACAGCCACGGACCAAGGTGTTATCCACCATCACCGAACAGGCCCCGCAGACCCCGTGCTCACAGCCGAGGTGCGAGCCGGTGAGGTCGAGCCGTTCGCGAAGAAAATCCACGAGATGCATGCTCGGAGAGACTTCGGCCTCAACGGGGTCGCCATTGACGGTGAGGCGGAGAGAAACGGTTTGCGGCTTCACGAGGAGGCTCCTAGTTGTTGAATGACACGCCGAAGCACCACACCGGCCAGATACGCCTTGGTCTGGGTCTCTGCCTGCAGGTCGGGCATCGGATCGAGATCCGTGGCCAGTGCCTCAACGGCAGCGGCCACGGCAGCCGCGTCGCCCACTGGGGCACCGACAAGCCGCGCCGCAGCCGAGGCTGCGAGCACAGGACGGTCCGCGACCGCGAAATACGCAAGACGTGCCGACGTTATTTTTCCGGCGGCCAGTACGACCTGGGCGGCTAAGCCGACCATGGCATAGTCGCCGCGACGACGGGCCAGTTCATAAAAGCCCGAGCGGTCTGCGCCCGTGGCCTTGGGAAACTCTACCGCCACAAGAATTTCTCCGGGCTGTAGGTCGGTACTGTAGAGCCCTTTAAAAAATCCCTCGGCAGAAATTTTGCGCTCGCCGTTCTGGCCGCGAACCACCAGGGTTGCGTTGAGGGCCAGGGCCACTGCCGGATACTCGGCTGCTGGATCGGCCAGAGCGAGGCTACCGCCGATGGTGCCACGGTTTCGAATCGCCACATGGGCCACGTAGGGTACCGCCTCTGCCAGCAGGGGAATATGCTGGGCCACCAACGCCGAAGACTGAATCTGCGCGTGGGTCGTAAGGGCCCCGATACGAATGCTGCTGCCCATGTCTTGCAGGCCGCGGAGCTCGGCGCAGTCTTGGATGTCGACCAAGATTTCTGGGGCAGCAAGCCGCAGGTTGAGGGCAGGCACGAGGCTCTGACCACCGGCAAGTACCTGTGCGCTTGCGCCATGCTGCGTAAGCATCTGGATCGCCCCGGCCAGAGAACTGGGGCGCTCGTAGTGAAAATCGCGAGACTTCATGGGTACTCCTGAGGGCTAGATCTCCCACTACTCTGCACGAAAGTGGTGCCCATACCCATTGGGGCAATCACGGGGATCCCCCCTTACCTTAGTGAAGACTTGCTCAACAATGGGAGGCGCCCGCGGGCGCCTCAGCCCCGCTATTTACTGGATCAGTCCGTGGCAGAGCTTGTATTTCTTTCCTGAACCACAGGGGCAGGGATCGTTACGGCCTACCTTCGGGAAGGCCGAGGCCGAGGGCCCGGCCGACGGGGGCGCAGACGGCTGCATCTGGGGTGCGGCCTCCTGGGCTGCCAGGGCAAGCGCCTGAGGATCCTCCGCAGAGAACGAGGCCTCGGGGCTAAAGTCTGCATGGGTAAATTGCATCTGAGAGGCGGTAAGCGCCGCAGCACGTTCTTGGGCCTCGCGGGCGGCGGCCTCTGCCTGCTCCTGGGTCTGCACCTCGACATTCATGAGTAGGCGGGTGACCGAATCACGCACGCGCTCCAGAAGCTGCTCAAACAGCGTGAAGGCCTCGCGCTTGTATTCCTGCTTGGGGTCTTTTTGGGCATAGCCGCGCAGATGAATGCCCTGGCGCAGAAGATCGAGGGCGGCCAGATGCTCCCGCCAGGCATGGTCGAGATGCTGAATAAGTACCGACCGCTCGAAGCCCGAAAATGCCGTTCGCCCGACCGTCTGCCACTTTGCGGTGTAGAGGTCTGTGGCGGCCTTGGTGACCAGGGCGACTACCCCCGCATCATCGAGTTCCTCCTGAGACTCAACCACCGTCTGCAGATCAATAGTAAGGCCATAGACCTTCTGTAATTCAGCCTGCAGTCCCGGCAGATCCCACTGCTCCTCGATACTTTCGTAGGGCACATAGCTGCGCACCATGGCCTCCATGGCGCCGTCACGAAGACGGGTTACTAGCTCGATGGGGTCCTCGACCTCCAGGATTTCGTTGCGCTGGGCATAGATGATCTTGCGCTGCTCATTGGCTACGTTGTCGTAATCCAGGAGCTGCTTGCGAATCTCAAAGTTGCGGTTTTCCACCTTGCGCTGGGCGCTTTCAATCGAGCGGGAGACCATGCCCGCCTCAATGGGCTCGCCACGGGGAACCCCGAGCTTGTCCATGATGGTCTTCATGCGGTCACCGGCAAAGATGCGCAACAACGGATCGTCCATGGCCAGATAGAACCGAGACGACCCCGGGTCACCCTGACGGCCAGCGCGGCCGCGCAGCTGATTATCGATACGCCGCGACTCATGACGCTCGGTACCAATAATGTGCAGACCGCCTGAGACCAGAACCTGGTCGTGCAGAGGCTGCCACTCCGCCCGTAGGGCCGCTACCTGGGTCTCTAACGCAGCTGGATCGAGCCCAGAACTCTCCCGCAGGGCCTCGATACGTTTTTCGATATTCCCCCCGAGTACGATGTCGGTGCCGCGACCCGCCATATTCGTGGCGATCGTGATCATGCCGGGCCGACCCGCCTGGGCGACGATTTCGGCCTCGCGCGCATGCTGCTTGGCATTAAGAACCTGATGGTCAAGGCCCGCCTTGGTAAGCTCGGCAGACAGAAGCTCGGAATTCTCAATTGACGTGGTGCCAACCAAAATAGGCTGACCCGCCGCGTGCCGGGTCTTAATATCGGCGAGGATGGCCTCAAATTTTTCTTCCACCGTGCGGAAGATCTGGTCTTGCAGATCCTTGCGCACCATGGGCCGATGGGTGGGGACGATGACCGTCTCCAAGCCATAGATCTGCTGGAATTCAAAGGCCTCGGTATCGGCCGTACCCGTCATACCCGCAAGCTTTTGATACATACGGAAGTAGTTCTGAAACGTGATGGAGGCCAGTGTCTGGTTCTCGGGTTCAATCTCGACCCCCTCTTTGGCCTCCACGGCCTGGTGCAGGCCATCGGACCAGCGACGTCCGGGCATGAGGCGGCCGGTGAACTCGTCAACGATGACCACCTGCCCGGCCTGAACCACATAGTGCTGGTCACGGAAATACAGGGTATGGGCCCGCAGGGCCGCCATGAGGTGATGCAGCAGGCTGATATGGGCGGGGTCGTAGAGGCTCGCACCCTCAGGCAGCAAATCCATCTCGGCCAGCAGCTGCTCGGCCTTCTCAAAACCCGCATCAGACAGATAGACCTGCCGGCCCTTTTCATCAAGAAAGTAATCGCCTGGTCCGTCCTCCAGGGGCTGCCGATGCAGTAGGCTCGGCAGACTATTTAAGGTCTGATAGAGGTGGGTGGAGTCTTCTGCCTGGCCAGAAATAATCAGCGGGGTACGAGCCTCGTCGATAAGAATGGAGTCGACCTCATCCACAATGGCGTACGACAAGACACGCTGCACGCGGTTGGCCTGCTCAGAGACCATGTTGTCGCGCAGGTAGTCAAACCCAAACTCGTTGTTCGTGCCATAGGTAATATCGCAGCGATAGGCCTGCTGCTTTTCTTCGTGGCTGAGCCCCGAGAGATTGATGCCGGTAGTGAGCCCCAGAAAGCCATAGAGCCTTCCCATCCATTGGGCATCGCGCTGGGCCAAGTATTCATTGACTGTGACCACATGAACGCCCTGGCCGGTGAGTGCGTTGAGATAGGCTGGCAAGGTAGCCACCAGGGTCTTGCCCTCGCCGGTACGCATCTCAGAAATCTTGCCTTCGTGCAAGACCATGCCGCCCACGAGCTGGACATCGAAGTGCCGCATGCCCAAGGCCCGGCTGCTTGCCTCACGGCAGACGGCGAAGGCCTCGACCAGAAGCGTGTCAACCGATGCGCCTGCGCTCGCACGGCCGCGAAGCTCGGTGGTCTTGGCGATGAGCTGCGCGTCGGAGAGTTGCTGCAGACTGGGCTCTAGGGCATTAATGGCCGCTACACGGGCCTGATATTTTTTGAGGAGGCGGTCATTTCGACTGCCAAAAAGCGAGGACAGGAGGCGATTAAACATAATCTTTCTAGGGTAGCATGGGCGCCATGCAACCAGGCGTGACCCTGCTTCAGACGGCGATTGTCCGGGCCTTAGGGCCCTCGGCAGCGCTAGCCGAGCGCCAGGCCTTTGCGACCCAGATACAGGCGGTGCTCAGCCAAGAAGGTCAGGCACGGCTGGTGCCCACCATCGTGGCGGCCCGCCTCGCGCCGGCCCAGGGCCTTGGGCGGGGAAAGACCCTGGTCATTACCGTGACGAGCCATGCGGCGATGTCGAAGCTAAGACTCTTAGAGCCACTCTTGCGTGCGCAGATTCAGCAAGAGACGCCGGACATTGAGGCCTTAAAAATCGTGGCACAACGGGCGGTTTCTGCGAGCCCACGGCCCGCAGCCCCGGCTCGACCCTCCGTTCCTGCCCATACCCTTGCACGTCTGCGCGCGTTTTACTCCCAAGACCATTGACGGGCCCAGGCGTCAGGGGCCTCAGACAGCGTATTGAAGACCCGTTCACGCCATGACGCGGGCGAATCGAGCAGGGCCCGCAAGAGCTGATTGTTGAGTCCGTGCCCGGACTTGTAGGCGCTGTACCGGGCCAGAAGGGGCCGCCCCAGCAGGTAGAGATCACCCAAGGCATCCAAGGCCTTATGCATCGCGAACTCGTCTGGGCGGCGCAGGCCGCCTTCGTTCAGGACCCGGGTCTCATCCATGACAATGGCGTTGTTCAGGCTACCGCCTAAGGCAAGGCCCTTGGACCGCAGAGTGTCGACATCCTTCATGAAACCAAAGGTGCGCGCCCGGGCAATCGCCTCGGTAAAAGAGGTCTGGGCAAAATCTACGGTGACCTCTTGGCCGGTCTGATCGATCGCGGGATGCTGAAAGTCGATGGAAAAAGACAGACAAAAGCCAAAGTACGGATCGAGCCGGGCGAACTTCTCCCCCTCCCGCACCTCAATCGGCGAGAGCACCTCGACAAAGCGCTTGGGGGCATTCTGCTCTGTGATACCTGCAGACCGTATGAGATAGGCAAAACTCGCTGCGCTGCCATCCATGATGGGAATCTCTGGGCCATCGACCTCCACCACGGCGTTGTCGATTCCCAGCCCAGACAAGGCAGACATGAGGTGTTCTACGGTGGCCACCCGAACGGCCCCTTGGGAAATGGTGGAGGCCATGCGGGTGTCCCCTACCGCGGCCGCCTGCGAGGTGACGGTATTGGGGGGGGGCAGATCGGTGCGACAGAACACGATACCGCTGTCGGCAGGCGCCGGGCGCAGCCCAAGGCGCACACGCTGGCCCCCATGCAGGCCAATGCCCTGGGCACTGACCGGCTGACCAAGCGTGCGCTGTCTCAGCATAGGCTTAGAGTTTTGCCAGCATGGCCTCGGCGCTGCTGACCTCAAACTTTCCGGGTTCTTCGAGGTGGACCGCCTTCACGATGCCGTTATCAACGAGCAGGGCATAGCGGTTGGAGCGCAGGCCCATGCCGCGGGCAGTCAGATCAAGGGTGAGGTCCACCGCCTTTGAGAACTCGGCATTGCCATCGCCGAACATCCGTACCTTGCCACGGGTCTGCAGTTCACGGCCCCAGGAGCCCATGACAAAGGCGTCGTTGACCGAGACGCACCAGACCTCGTCGATGCCCTTGGCCTTGAGCGCCGCAGCCTGCGCAACATAGCCTGGCACATGCTTGGCCGAGCAGGTGGGCGTGTAGGCGCCTGGCAGACCAAAGACGATGATTTTCTTGCCCTTCACCATATCGCCCACCTGAAAGGCGTTGGGGCCGACGGCACAGCCGGGGGTCTCTTCTTCAATAAACTCATAGAGGGTAACGTTGGGCAGGGCCTGTCCGATTGCAATAGCCATAGAGACTCCTTAAAAAATAAAAGAAACACCTCCGGGACCAGGCAGAGGCCCAGGAGGTGAGTGGGGGAAGAGAAGTAAGGTTAAACCAGACGCTAGTCTGCCTGCTTCCGTAGAAACGCGGGGATATCGAGCTTGTCCATGCCGCCCTCCTCAAGCGCGAGTACGCGCGCGGCAGCCTCGCTGCGCGGCGGCTGGCGCCAGATCGCAGGCTGGTCGTAGCCCGCATAGTCTGTGCCCTGTGCAGCTGCAGAGGCGCTCGCCGCGTCGGCAGAGACAGACTGTGCCGGACCCGAAAGGCCATCGTAGGTGCCTGTTTTGAGGACTGGCACCGAGATGGGCGGCACCAGGGTGGGACGTCGCACCGAGCGGCCCAGCCCGGTGGCCACGACGGTGACCCGCATATCTTCTTTCATGGAATCGTCGTGCACGGTACCGAAGATGATGGTGGCATCCTCTGCCGCAAAGGTGCGGATGGTCTCCATGGCGAGCTTGGTCTCTTTGAGCTTGAGAGAGGCGTTCGCCGTGATATTAACCAGAATGCCGCGTGCGCCAGAGAGATCGACCCCCTCCAAGAGCGGGCTGCGCACAGCCTGCTCGGCCGCGATACGGGCGCGGTCGGGGCCACTGGCCGAGGCAGTGCCCATCATGGCCTTGCCTTGCTCGCCCATGACGGTCTTTACATCCTCAAAGTCCACGTTGACGAGTCCCTCGACATTGATGATCTCTGCGATTCCAGCCACTGCATTATTGAGTACGTCGTCTGCAGCGGAGAAGGCTTCGAGTTGGGTGATGTCATCGCCAAGCACCTCTTCGAGTTTCTCGTTGAGAATCACAATGAGCGAGTCCACCTTGCCCTGAAGCTCGGCCAGGCCCTGCTCTGCAGCCTGCATACGCTTCGGGCCCTCAAAAGAAAAAGGTTTGGTCACGACGGCCACCGTGAGGGCGCCAAGCTCTTTGGCCACCTCCGCCACCACAGGGGCAGCGCCCGTACCGGTTCCGCCCCCCATGCCGGCCGTAATAAACACCATATGGGCACCGGAAAGCAGCTCCGCAATCCGACCGCGATCTTGCTCGGCGGCGGCCTTTCCCGCCTCGGGCTTGGCGCCTGCCCCAAGACCGGTGCTGCCAAGCTGCAAGACCTGATGCGCCTTCGAACGATCGAGCGACTGGGCATCGGTATTGGCGCAGATAAATTCCACCCCCTGCACCCCTTTACGAATCATATGGGACACCGCATTGCCGCCGGCGCCTCCTACCCCGACCACCTTAATGACGGTGCCCTGAGTCTGTGTCTCTAGCATCTCAAAAGTCATTCTTGCCTCTCTTTCCTCGTGAAAATCAAAAGTTGCCCATAAACCAAGACTTCATGCGGGCGAAGGTGTCACGGAACCCACCCGTCTGCCTGACGACCTGCCCGCCGCGTAGCCACTGCCTGCGTGCCTCTTCGAGTAGTCCCATGGCAGTGGCATAGCGGGGACTACTCACCAGGTCTGCAAGGCCGCCCGCATAACTGGGACGGGCCACACGGACCTGCTTTAAAAAGACGTCCTCCCCGAGCTCGATCAGGCCCGGTAGCAACGCGCTTCCACCAGTGAGCACGATGCCCGAGGAGAGGAGTTCCTCGTAACCGCTTTCTCGAATGACCTGGGCGACCAGCGAGAAGAGCTCTTCGACCCGGGGCTCCACGACCGCCGCCAACGACTGGTGTGAGAGCAGACGCGGCGGGCGGTCTCCCAGCCCTGGCACCTCAAAATTCGCACTGGGGTTGGCCAGCGACTGCTTGGCCACGGCATAGCGCTGCTTAATCTCCTCGGCCTCCTTGGTCGGGGTACGCAGGGCCATGGCAATGTCATTGGTAATCTGGTCCCCCGCGATCGGAATCACCGCGGTGTGGCGGATCGCGCCTCCCGAGAAGATGGCGATATCAGTAGTACCTCCACCAATATCCACCAGGGCCACGCCCAACTCCTTTTCATCGTCCGTGAGGGTGGTGTGGCTTGAGGCCAGGGGCTGCAGCATGAGTTCACTGACTTCGAGGCCGCACCGACGCACACACTTCACAATGTTCTGGGCGGCCGAGATCGCGCCGGTCACGATATGCACCCGAACCTCGAGCCGGACCCCACTCATGCCCAGGGGCTGACGCACATCTTCCTGACCATCGATCACGAACTCCTGGGGCAGAACATGGAGCACCTGCTGATCGGCGGGAATACTGACGGCGGTCGCAGTCTCAATCACCCGCTCGACATCGCCCTGGGTAACCTCTTTTTCCTTGATGGCCACCATGCCGCTCGAGTTAAAGCTGCGAATATGGCTGCCCGCAATGCCTGTCCAGACCGACTCCACCTTGCAGTCGGCCATGAGTTCGGCCTCCTCGAGCGCGCGTTGAATCGAGTCGACCGTGGCATCGATGTTCACCACCACGCCCTTTTTCAGGCCCAGACTGTCAGACTGGCCAATACCAATCACATCGAGTTGGTCATCGGCATCCACCTGGGCCACTACGGCAACAATCTTCGAAGTGCCAATATCGAGGGCCACCAGAAGGTTGTTCTTGGGATCACGCGTCATGGGTACGTCGTCCTTCTCGCTTGGTAATGAGGCAGTTGGGGAGTTCGCGCGCCTTCGGTCGCAGGCCATCGCCACGCGTAGAGGGCGGCATCGAGGCAGTCCGAAAGGCAAAGCCATTGGCATAGCGCAGATCTGCAGAGACCACCTGCTCCCGCGATCGGCCTGCCGGAGGCTTCTGCAGCGCCTGGTTGAGCCAGCCCAGGTGGTCAATAAAGGCAAGCACCCGCTCCTGCTGGCCCCGTGGCAGGGTGTCTCGGCCGAGGACGGCCTCGGGTCCTTCATGCAACACGAACCGCCAGGAGAACTGGTCAGACAGAGAGAGCCGATCAAGACTCAGCCCCTTATCCGCAAAGATCTGCTCCAGCATCTGGGCGCGTTCCAAGACACGATCGTGGCTACCGACCGGCCCAGAGAGCGTGGGGAGTCGGCAGTCAGGCGTTAGGCCCACAGCCCGCGGGGACTGATCCACCCGAAAGAGTTCGCCCTGCCGGTTGATCAGCCGCCCATCGGCCCAGATCGCCACAGGGTCATGCTCTTCGATCCAGATCATCAGACGATTCGGCCAGACCCGACGCACGGAGGCCTGCCGCACCCAGGGGTAAGACTGCAGAGAGGCCTGCAGGTCGGCCAGGGGTCGCGTGAGCGCCGTGCCTAGGCTCGTGCTCTGCACCGACTGACGAATCTCATCTTCGGAGAGGTGATAGATCTGTGGCCCCGTAGAGAGGACCTGCACCGATCGCAGGGCAAAGACGGGCTGCCCGGCGAGCCAGACGGCAGCCACCAGCAGGCTTGCCAAGACCGAGGCCTGAATGGCCACGCTGCTTGCCCAGTGCATCGCGGCCGGAGAATTCCAGAATCGACCGATCCAACTCATGACGCGCCCCGCAGCTTGAGCCGCGCCCCGGCAAGAATCTCGCGCACCAGGGCGGTGTAGTCCAACCCCGCCTGGGCAGCGGCCATCGGCACCAGCGAGTGGTCGGTCATCCCCGGCGATGTATTAAGTTCGAGCAGGGTTGGGCTGTCCTCACCATTCCAGAGAATGTCGACCCGCGCCCAGCCCTCGCAGCCCAGGGCCGTAAAGGCCTCCTCACTCAGGCGCTGCATCGTCTCGGTCGTGGCCGCATCGAGCGGGGCCGGGCAGAGATAGCGCGTCTCGGTGCCAAAGTATTTGTGCTGGTAGTCGTAGTTGCCCTCCGGGGCCACAATTTCAATGACCGGCAGCCCGCGCACCGGCCCGAGGGCCCCGCCCCCTAGGAGCGCGACCGTGAATTCCCGGCCCTGCACAAAGGCCTCGGCCACCACCGCATCGTCATAACGACCGGCGGTGCGCACCGCATCGAGCGCATCCTGCAGGCGATCGAGCCGCCGAAATCCTAGGGAGGACCCCTCATGGGCGGGCTTCACCGCAAGCGGCAGGCCCAGAGGCGCCAGTAGACGGCTGAGGTCTGAGAGCAATTCCGTGTCGGTGGCGTGCGCCTTAGCGGAGACTGCGGCCTGCCAGTCGGCCGACCGGAGCGCGACAAACGGGGGCGTCGGAATGCCGTGCGACTGCCAGACCCGTTTGGTCATGAGCTTGTCCATGGCCAGGGCCGAGGCCAGTACCCCCGAGCCCGTATAGGGAATGCCCAAGAGCTCTAGCGCGCCCTGCACTGTTCCGTCTTCCCCGTACCGACCATGCAGCGCAATAAACGCACGCCGCACGCCGAGTTGCCGAAGGTCGGAAAGGGGGCGCTCGGCCGGATCAAAGGCAATGGCATCACAGCCGGATTTCTCTAAGGCCTGTAAGACGCCCTGGCCAGACCGCAGAGAGATCTCCCGTTCGGCGGACTGCCCACCCATAAGCACCGCGATGCGGTCGGTCATGTTGGGCCTCCTGAAGCGACAAACGCTGCGGCATCCAGCGCCGGAGCAGCGGCATTGGCGAGACGAGCTCTGAGTAATGCTGGTAGCCCGCCAATCGACCCCGCACCCATGCTCAGCACGAGGTCGCCAGGATGGACTACCGAGTCGAGAAGCTCCGGAATCTCCGAGATCTCGCTTGCGAAGACGGGTTCGATTCTTCCCAGTTGCCGAATGGCGCGCGCCAACGCGCGCCCATCAGCCGCGGCAATCGGGGACTCTCCGGCGGGATAGACCTCGGCCAATACAAGAATGTCCGCAGAGGCGAGCACCTTAACGAAATCATCAAAGAGGTCGCGGGTGCGGCTGAATCGATGCGGCTGAAACACAAGCACCACGCGACGATCGGGATAGGCACCACGCACCGCCTGCAGGGTGGCACGAATCTCGGCAGGATGGTGGCCATAGTCATCCACGAGGTCGGCCAGCCCACGCGCAAAGGTCATGGGACCGCAGTGCTGGAGCCGCCGACCGACCCCAGTGAACTGATTAAGCGCACGGGCAATTGCTGCAGGGGCCAGGCCGAGTTCACAGGCCACCCCAATGGCGGCAAGCGCATTGAGCACATTGTGATGGCCCGGCAGATTGAGTCGCAGGGGCCAATCGGGCTGGCCTGCGCGACGCACGGTAAACCGCATCCCGAGACCATCGGCCTGAAGATCGACCGCCTGGAGATCCGCCTCGGGCGTGACACCATACGTCAATACCGGTCGAGACAGAAAAGGGATGATCTCGCGGACATGCAGGTCATCGAGACAGACCACCGCGGTGCCGTAGAAGGGCAGACGCTGGACGAACTGAATGAAGGCCTGCTTGAGCTTGGCCATGTCATGGTCGTAGGTGTCCATGTGGTCGGCGTCGATATTCGTGACCACGGCCATCATGGGCATGAGATTGAGAAACGAGCCGTCGGATTCATCGGCCTCGGCGACAAAGGCCTCCCCGAGTCCGAGTTTTGCGTTGGCCCCTGCGCTATTGAGTCGGCCACCAATTACAAAGGTGGGATCCATCCCCGCTTCCGCCAAGACGGAGGCCACCAGGCTGGTGGTCGTGGTCTTGCCGTGGGTACCCGCCACCGCAATGCCTTGCTTCATGCGCATGAGCTCGGCAAGCATCAGCGCACGCGGCACCACGGGTGTCTTCGTGGCACGCGCCGCCCGCACCTCAGGGTTATCGGCCTTTACCGCACTGGAGATCACCACCACATCAGCCCCCGCCACATGGGCGGCATCGTGGCCTAAGAAGAAGCGGGCGCCTTGGGCGACCAACTGCCGCACCGCGGCGTTTTCTGCCAGGTCGGAACCCTGGACACGATAGCCCTGGTTGAGTAAGACCTCGGCAATGCCCGACATGCCGGCGCCGCCCATACCCACAAAATGCAGGGTGGTGATCTTGTGTCTCATGAGCGCCCCTCAGCTACGTGGTCTGCCACATCAGGCATGGGCCAGATGGTCTGGACCTGCTGCAGGAAACGCGACAAGGCCTGCCGGGCGTCAAGTGCTTGGGTGGCGTGGGCCATGCTGCGCAGACCTTCGGCGGTCAGAGAAGAGAGGCTGACAGACAAGTCATCGGCGAGCCGATCGGTCTGGGCGACGAGCAGGGCGGCACCGGCCTGCACCAGGGCTTGGGCGTTGGCTGTCTGATGATCATCAATCGCATGCGGCAGAGGGACAAAGACCGCAGGCAGGCCGACCGCCGCCAGCTCCGCGACGGTCGAGGCGCCCGCCCGACAGACCACCAGATCGGCCCACTGATAGGCCGCGGCCATGTCGTCGATAAAGGCCTCGACACGCGGGTTTTTGAGTGCGACAGACTGAGCGGCATAGGCCTGGCGCACTGCGGCCTCCTCCGAGGCTCCCGTCTGATGCCAGACCTCCAGACCCTGAGGCCAGACGGGCTGTAAGCCGGCGACGACAGAGGGAAGCGCCTGATTGAGGGCACGGGCACCGAGACTGCCGCCGAGCACCAGCAGCCGCAGCGGCTGATCCTCGCCCCTGGCGCGCGCAGGGGTGGGTGGCAGAACGGTCAGCGCCTCGCGTACCGGATTGCCCACACAGACCGCTGACGCGGGGGCGTGTTGGGTCGCCGGAAAACTTGTAAAGACACGCTGCGCTAGGCGCGCGAGCCAGCGATTGGCGGTTCCCATCACGGCATTCTGTTCATGGACCCAGAGCGGACGACCCTGTAACCGGGCGGCCAGGCCAACCGGGAAGGAGACATAGCCACCAAAGACAAGCACGAGCCCCGGCCTTACCCGGGCGAGCACGCGCCAGCAGTCGATGAGGCTGTGCATCAGCCCGATGGGCAGGCCTAGGAGCCCCGCGAGGCCTCGACCCCGCAGCCCCTTCACCGTGAGTTCGGTCAGCGGAAAGCCCGCCTGATCCCGCACCACGCGGGCCTCAAGGCCGCGATTACTTCCGACCCATTCAACAGCAACCCCTTGACGTGCAAGCGCCTGCGCCACCGCGAGCGCCGGGAAGACATGTCCCCCGGTGCCACCTGCGGCAATGACCAGGCGCCGATTCTCTGCGTGCATCACGATGCGCCCTCCCGCAGTGCCCGCCCGGGCTGGGCCACAGAGCCTGTGCGGGTTCGGCGTCTGAGGATCGGTTCCTGCACCGGCCGCGCCCGGGCGCCTGCCCGATTCTCTGCATCGATGCGCAGCACCATGCCCAGCGCAATACAGATGGCAAGCATGGCGCTGCCGCCGTGGCTAATTAGGGGCAAGGTGAGCCCCTTCGTCGGCAGGAGACCCGTATTCACGCCCGCATGAATCAGCGTCTGAACCCCGAGCCATACCCCGATGCCCTGGGCCACGAGGCCGGCAAACATTCGCTCTTGCGACATCGCCACCCTACCGATTTCGATGCAGCGACGAACGAGATAGCCAAAGGCAAACAGAACAGCGGTAACGCCCAAAAAGCCGAGTTCCTCGCCAATGACTGCAAAAATGAAGTCCGTGTGCGGCAGGGGGAGATAGCCCAGTTTCGCGATGCCAGTGCCAAGGCCAGAGCCAAAGAGTCCCCCATGGCCAAAGGCGATCAGGGCCCCACAGAGCTGGTATCCCGCCTTCTGCGCATGCTCGGGATCACAGGGTGTGAGATAGGAGACCAGTCGCTCGAGGCGCCAAGGCGTAAGCCAGATCATCAGGATGAAAAAAAGCCCCAGCAGAATGACCAGCGGAATGACTACCCGAAGGCTCATACCACCGAGCAAAAGAACTGCCGCCACCGTGAGCGTGATCACGATGGTCGACCCCAAATCAGGCTGATACAGCAGCAGGCTCATGACCACGACCATCAACCCCCCGATCGGGGCCAGACCCCGCACCAGATCGAAACGCATCCGGTCATGACGCCGAACCGCATAGCCTGCGGCAAACAGAATGACAAAGACCTTCATCAACTCGGAGGGCTGCAGGGTAAGGGCGCCGATGGGAATCGCACGCACCGCGCCATCGCGGACAAACTGGCTGCCACCGAAGAGCTTGAGCATCGCCACCGTGAGCAGGAGCGCCACGCCGAGCACAAACAAGGGGGCAGAGGCCCTGCGCAGCCAGTCGGAGGGGATACGCAGAACAAGCATCAGGGCGATGAGGCCGATCAAGATATGCATCGGGTGTCCGCGCATCTGCTTCCAGAAGACCGTATGGGCATTGGCACTGGGCAGCGGCAGGTTCGCGGAATAGACCATGATGAGCCCCACCGCAAGCAGACCCAGCATAACGGCCACAAACCGTCCATCCACCGGCGCGGGCATCAGCGTCTCGCGCAGCCGCTTTAGCACAGCTGCCCCTCTAACTGGGCCCGCGACTGGGCAAGCGCCATAAACTGGTTGCCCCGATCGGCGTAATTTTTAAACATATCGAGGCTTGCGCAGGCGGGCGAGAGCAGTACCATCACGCGGCGGCTGGTACCCGACTGATCTGCCCGGGCCCACTGCCAGGCCTGTTCGACCGCGGCACCCAGATCGCTGCAGCCGACCGCCCGAAGACCGGCCAGGCGCGCCGTATCGACCAGGCTCGGCCCTTCTGCCCCGATGCCGACGACCGAAGCCCGGCGCGCCGTCAGGGCGGAGATCAGGCTCTCGAAATCCTGGCCCTTGCCCTGGCCACCCAGAATCACAATGACCGGGCCTTCAGTCCCTGCAAGGGCCGCCACGGTGGCCCCGACGTTGGTGGCTTTGCTGTCGTTGACAAAGCTCACCCCCTCGATTTCCGTCACCCACTGCATGCGATGGGGCTCTCCGGTGTAGCGGCGCAACACATGGAGCATGCCAGCCAGGTCGTCTGAGACAGTCAAGGCAAGTCCGA
This sequence comes from Pseudomonadota bacterium, assembly GCA_039800345.1. Taxonomy (GTDB): domain Bacteria; phylum Pseudomonadota; class Gammaproteobacteria; order Burkholderiales; family Burkholderiaceae_A; genus Hahnella. Next base: position 46,643 of record JBDLQX010000069.1, read on the forward strand.
GCGCAGCCATGGCATTACGCAGGTTATGTCTGCCCTGAATCTTGAGCGCACCCACCGGCATGAGTCGCTGCATGCCGCCTGCCTCGGTCGCAGACTGATAGGCCAGCCAGTCAATGCCCTGATAGACCACGCCAAAGGCGGGGCCCTGGGGCGGTGGTTCCGAAAGCCCGAAGGAGATCGACCGTGGCGCTTCGACCAGACGGGATCGGCGACGCCCCACAGGCCGCGTGGCCGAGTCCCCTGCGGCAGCGGTGGTGTGCTTCTCGATCGCCTCCGCGAGCGGGAGATCGTCCCGGTCGATCACCGGCAGGGCCACCGGCTGCGGAAGGCCAAAGACCCGTAGCTTTGCGGCCCGGTAATCCTCCATACCGCGGTGCCAGTCTTGGTGATCCTGCGTTACGTTGAGTACCGTGGCAGCCGTACAGCCAAAACGGTGGGCCAAGGCGAGTTGAAAGCTTGAGAGCTCTACCACCCAGACATCCGGCCAGCGCCCCACGGCCTGACGCTCTAAAAACCCCTGAAGTAGGGCTGGCCCCTGGTTGCCCGCCTCCTGCACATCCATACCCACGTGCCGCAGAAGATGGGCGGTGAGCCGCGCCGTGGTGGTCTTTCCATTGGTGCCCGTAATCGCAAGCACCTTCTGGCCTTGCAGAGCCAGAGACATGGGTACTTCACCACCGCTGCCCCTCTTGGTGAGGTGGCTCAGCGCCCAGTCGAAGAGATCGAGTTCACCCACGATGGTGATCGCCGCGCCCTCTGCCTGCGCGAGTAGTGCGGTGAGGGGACTGCCACGGTCGGCATGCGGCGTGAGTCCTGGGGATAAGGCCATAAGACCACAGCCCTCGAGATGATCGACCGCAAAAGGCTCCGGCACACCCAGGCGAAGGTCCACCCCCTTGGGAACAGACGCCTGTGCCTGCGTGCGGCTATCGATCATCCGTACCTGCGCACCCTGCTGCGTGAGCCAATGGGCCATGGCCACACCAGACTCCCCTGCCCCCACTACCAAGGCCTTCAGGCCCGGCCAGCCCGCAGCCGGACAGGGCCACTGGTCAATAGCCT
>JBDLQX010000070.1:0-23345 GCA_039800345.1 Pseudomonadota bacterium
CCACTGTGGATCCTCTGGTGGGTGGCGTGCTCATACTGGGTGATCGCGGCACGGGGAAGAGCACGGCCGTGCGCGCCTTGGCGGCTGTCCTTCCCGACCTAGAAACCTTAGAGGGCTGCCCTTACCGTTGTGCGCCGGGCGCCACAGCCGGTCTCTGTGCTGCTTGCGGTGCGACTAAGACCGCAAATCCAACCGCAGAAAAAGTCGCCGCGAAGGCGAAGAAGAAAACGGTGCACATACCGGTGCCGGTGGTGGACCTTCCTCTTGGTGCCACAGAAGATCGTATTTTGGGCGCGCTCGATTTAGAGAAACTGATGACTCAGGCGCAGAAGGCTTTTGAACCCGGGCTACTGGCCAAGGCTAATCGCGGATTCTTGTACATCGATGAGATTAATCTTCTCGAAGACCATCTTGTCGATCTCTTGATTGATGTCGCCGCCTCAGGCGAGAACCGCATTGAGCGTGAAGGTTTAAGCGTGGTGCATCCGGCCCGTTTTGTGTTGGTGGGTAGTGGCAATCCCGAAGAGGGGGAGCTTCGGCCACAGCTGCTTGACCGGTTTGGACTCGCAGTAGAGGTACGAACCCCCAAAGACCTCGATCAACGCATGCAGGTCGTCTTGCGCAGAGAAGCGTTTGAGCGCAATCCGCAAGACTTCATGTCCGAATATGCTGATGCGCAAGAAGCGCTGCGCGCGCAGATTGTGTCTGCGAAGAAGCTACTCTCGAAGGTGGTGCTTGCCGAAGACTTGTTGCGAAAGATAGCCGACCTCTGCATGCGGCTAGGTACCGATGGCCTGCGGGGTGAGTTGAGCCTCATGCGGGCGGCCAAGGCAGCTGCTGCGTTGCGAGGGGTAAAGAAAGTGTCGCTCGATATCGTGCGCGAGGTGGCGCCTATGGCACTACGCCATCGCCTACGGCGTGACCCGCTCGATGACACCGACGCCACGGTGCGTGTACAGCGGCTAGTTGATGAGGTCTTGGCCTAGGCGCTCTTTGCGCCGTGCCGTTCCGCTGGATGGCTGAACGCGTCGTGTGCCTCATTTGATGGCCCAACCAGCGGAACCGCGGGGCAGTATTAAGACCCGAACTGAGGATGCCATTCTGGCGGCGGCTGCTGTTGTGGTCGCTGGGCCTGCTCTTGGCGGGCTCTGGCTGCGAAGCTGGCACGGCCCGCGGCGTGATGCGTTTTTGCAGCTTGTCGATCACTACGCTCGCCTGCTCTCGGTGCGTACCCACCGTATTGCACCGCATACCGATCCGGAACAGCTGCTTGCGGGTATCGAACTTTCTGAAACCCTTCGGGCCGGTCGCATGGTGCGGCGTGCAGGGCTTATAGAAAATCTGCAAGGCGGTCTGCTGGTCTTGGCTATGGCTGAGCGTGCCCCGTTAGGCCTTCTCGCGCCGATGATTCAGGCCCTCGATGCGCAGCGTGTCTGCCTCTTGGCGCTGGATGAGTCCTTACCCGATGAGGCGAGTCTGCCTGCACTGCTGCTGGATCGTCTGGGTCTGGGCCTTGATCTGCGTGATGAGCAGGCGCTCTGGCCTGCGAATAGCGATCTGCGGGAGACCGAATTCGCGCAAGTGATTGCGGAGCGGCTTAGCGCCGCAGCGCAGGCATGGCGTCAGATCGTTATTCCGCCAGAAGCGACCAAGGCGTTGGTGGAGGCCGCCGCCCAGCTCGGAATCTTGTCGGCACGGCCAAGCCTCTATGCCCTGCGATTGGTGAAGGTGTTGGCCGCGGTGGCCGGCCGCACTGCGGTGGAGGCAGACGACCTTGCCATTGCCGTACGACTCGTACTCTTGCCACAGGCAAGGCAGTTACCGGCCTCCGCGGCACCCGAAGACGACGAGATGCAGTCTGCAGAAGAAGACACGCGCGAGAACGATGATGCGCAAGCGGTACCCCAAAACGAAGACGAAGCCAATCGCCCACCGCCGCCTCCCCCCGAATCCGAACAAGATTCGGTAACTAACCCGCCCGAGCCTGAAGACGAGTCGTCAGCAATACCCGACGGTGCAGCAGAGCGGCTGGTTGCAGCAGCGCTGGCGGCACTGCCCAAGCACCTGCTCGCCCAACTCGCGGCCTCAAGCGCTGCGTCACGATCAAAGGCAGTGGGGGCCACCGGGGCAGGCGCTCAGGCAATGAAGGGCCGTGGGCGGGGGCGGTCGATTGGGGCGCTGCCCCGCCGTAAACCGCGATCCGGCGAGCGCTTGCACCTCTTGGCCAGCATTCGGGCAGCCGCCCCATTTCAGAAGCTACGGCGTGTGTCTGAGGAGAATACAGAAGACCTTGGTAACACTTCCCGCCAAGCAGCCGCTGGTCTACCGCACCGCATACACCTTCGCCCCAATGACCTACATGTCCATCGTGAGAAAAAAAGACGCGGCAATACTACGGTTTTTGTGGTGGATGCCTCTGGGTCGATGGCGCTGCAGCGATTGTCCGAGGCCAAGGGGGCTATCGAGATTCTTCTGGCCGACTGCTATGTACGGCGCGACCGCGTGGCGATGATTGCCTTCCGAGGCAAAGGAGCGGAGGTGTTGCTCGACCCCACACGGTCTCTGGTGGCGGCCAAACGGTCGTTGACAGCGTTACCCGGCGGTGGCGGAAGCCCGGTGGCGGCGGGTCTGTCACTCGCTGCCCAGATGGTCGAGCAACTCAAACGCATGGGCGACAGCACGGTGGTCGTGGTGCTGACCGATGGGCGTGCGAACCTCACGCGCGATGGACAGCCCGGGCGCCAGCAGGCGGCGCTTGAGGCACAACAGATGGCGCGGCTCCTGGCGGTGTCGGCAGACAAACGGCTTTTGATTGATACCTCCATGCGGCCTGAGCCCGCCGCGCAGGCGCTTGCTGCCGCCATGCGTGGCATGTATATGCCCATGCCCTTTGCCCAGGCCCGTGAGATGGGCCAGGCGATTATTGCGGCTCAGTCAAAGGGCTAAGTCGTCGCGTAGCGAGTCGTTCGCTATGATTGTTGATTATTTCAACAATCTTATAGGAGTACATTCTGCGATGGCGACTGTGAATTTCAGTGTTCCCGAACACTTGAAGAATGTCTTTAATCACGTCTTTGAGGGGCGCAATAAAAGCGCGATTATTGCTGACCTCATGGCCGAGGCGGTGTTTCGGGAGGAGCAACGCCTTCAGAGTAACCGGGCGATTGATCGCATTCTCAAGCGGCAGAAGAGCGCGCCGAAAGTCTCCGCTTCTCAGGTGAGTAGGGCACGCCAACAGGGTCGTCCGTAAATGGTGCTCGTACTCGATGCGAGCGTTGCCCTGAAGTGGTTTCTGCGTAGCCCACCCCATGAGGAGTCCGACTCCGATCAGGCATTAGAGATTCTGCGTCAGCTGCAGATTGGCATGGTTCGCCTGGTGCAGCGTCGCAGCTTGGTTTGTGATCGCCTGAACTAGCAGGTTTGCTAAGGGTCTGGGGTCGGCCTCATGCACCAGGTGCCCACCTTGGCAGAAATGCAGTTGTGCTTTGGGAAAATGCTCGGCAGCAATACCGCGCAAAGCGCGCGCAGGAATCCATGGGTCGTCTTCTGCAATGAGCAGGTCGAGCGTGGCGGTGAGGGCAGGGCCACGCCGTAGCAACTCGGGTAGGTCGGTTCCCGCCATAAATTCGATAGCCCCGCGCACGTGCTGCTCTTCGCGAAAGAGCTGTCGATAGGTGTCGAGCTGCGACTGCGGAATTTTTGAGCCCGTGGACTGAATCAGTCGGTCAACCATGCGTGTATTGCGTGCAAGCAGGGTGATGGTCGATACGCTGAGCCCGGAGACGAAGACTGGGTTGAGCAGTGGCCCGAGCAGCAGGTTGTAGAGGCTGGGAGGCGGCACCAACGAGGGGGCCACCCCAATGATCTGCCCGATCGAGAGTGGTACTGCCGTGGGTGACGCACTGTCAGCCTGTGCGGATGGGCAGCGTGCATCGGTTGGCGTAACGAGTGGCGACGGATGTCGGAGCGAAGAGGCGCCGGTCCCAGCGTTTAGCAGCGAAAGCCAGATACCCACCGCCGCACCGGCCGAGTGGCCCACCACCAGGTCGACCCGGTGGATTCCCAAAGAAGACAAGAGCCTTTGTAGGTCGTGCGCCATCTCTCTGAGGCCATGCTGCGCATGCTGGCGGCAACGGGTCTGGCCATGACCGGGTAGATCGGGCAGTAACAGGTTCCACCCTGAGGCTTCCGTTCCAAGGGCGGAAAGTACAGGTCGCCAGGTCTCGCGATTGCCCCCGGTGCCATGCAAAAACAGCACGGTGGGCCCCGCTCCGCGCAACGGGTGCCCGCCCTCTTCGTTCCATGCCCCCCGAATCCATCCGCCCCATTCGGCTCCGTCAACCTGGCGCGCAAGATCGCTTAGACCGTCTGGCCGGCTGGGGGCGGTCATGGATGGACTCTCTCAGCAGATCGTGCAGGTGACATGATGGGTTGACGCCGTCGGGACAAGTGTCTATTGTGAGTGTCAAATGTAATTGTCACTAAGAGTGACTAGTCTACGTGACACCTAGGAGGCGTGCCATGGCTTTTCTGCAGCGAATCGAGCGGGTGCTGGAGGCAAGCCTTGTGGCGGCCCAGGCGCCAGGTTCCCCCCCAAAGTTGGCAGCGGCCATGCGCCACGCGGTATTTCCGGGTGGTGCCCGTATTCGGCCCCAACTAAGTATGGCCGTGGCACTGGCCTGTGGTGATGACGATCCTCGCCTGTCGGAGAGTTTTGCGGCCGCCTTGGAGTTGATGCACTGCGCCTCACTTGTGCATGACGACCTGCCCTGCTTTGACAATGCCGACCTGCGTCGCGGACAGCCCTCGGTGCACAAGGCCTTTGGCGAACGCATCGCGGTCTTGTCGGGGGACGCCTTAATTGTTCTGGCGTTTCGCACGCTGGCGGGATCGCGGCCTAAGCATCTGGAGCGCCTACCCGCGATGCTCACCATTCTTGACGATGCAGTGGGCCCCCCCTTTGGCATTGTGGCCGGGCAGGCCTGGGAGTGTGAATCGCATGCGGTGTTGGCCGAGTATCAGCGGGCGAAAACCGGATCCCTCTTTACGGCTGCCACGGTGGGTGGCGCCTGTGCCGCAGGGGTAGACTCCGCCCCCTGGAAGGCGCTCGGTGACTGCCTGGGTGAGGCCTATCAGGTGGCCGACGACATTCGTGACGTGATCTATGACGAAATGGTCATGGGTAAGCCTGCAGGCCAAGACGAGACGCTGGAGCGGCCAAGTGCCGCACAGACCCTGGGTCTGGATGGCGCAGTGATTCACTTCGATCGGCTGATGGCTCGGGCCATACAAAGTATTCCCGCCTGTCGGGGCGCGACACGGCTGCGGGGCATGGTGCTGCAGGAGGCACAGCGTCTCGTGCCGACAGAAGGCCCCTACAAGGTGGCGCGTGCGGCCTTAGACGCCCAGACCGAGAAGGCACTGGCCGATGCCTTTCCGCACTCGGCCGTTAATGCGGCAGCCAAAGAGGCATCAAAAGAGGGTGGGGGCCATGGCGGCGCTAGCGGCTTGGTCTAGCCTTCGCGACAGGCTGCTTGCAAGCCCCCGCTTTCACCGGTTCGTGGCGGCGGTGCCTGGGCTGCGCTGGGTCGCACAGCGTCAGTCGCGCCGCCTCTTTGACCTGGTGGCAGGGTTTACCTACAGCCAGGTGCTACTGGCCTGCGTCAAGCTCAAGGTCTTGGCGATCTTGGCCAAGGGCCCGTGCACCGTTCAAGAACTCTCGACCCAGACGGGGCTCTCGGCCCGCAGCATGGACATTCTTCTGCGCGCTGCGGTATCGCTGAATCTGTTGGAATGGCGCACAACGCCTGCAGGGCGGGTCGGCGCCGAGACCAGCACGGAACAAGACACACGCATTGGCCTTGGCATGCTCGGGGCGGTGGTGGCGGCTAATCCGGCGATCGAGGCCCTGGTACGGCACCACGAGGAGGTTTACAAAGACCTGGCGGATCCCGTAGCGCTTTTGCAGGACCCCAATCAGCGCACGCGGCTGCGCGACTACTGGGCCTATGCCCATGAGGGGGTGGGTACCGCGGGGCGTGCGACCGCTGCGCATGCGCCGGTTTCAAGGATGCTCACGGCCGATCAGGTGGCCGAATATTCTGAGCTGATGGCCGCCTCGCAGCCACTCGTGGCCGAACAGGTCTTGGCGGCCTATGACTTCTCTAAGCACCGCTGCCTCTTAGATGTGGGCGGCGGGCAGGGGGCCTTTCTATCGGCCGTGGCCCAGGCGCATACCGACTTGCGTCTCATGCTCTTTGATCTACCTGCCGTGGCCCAGCGGGCGCGTCAGCGGTTTGAGGCCCAGGGCCTATCAGGCCGTGTGACTTGCCATGGGGGAAGCTTCTTTGATGACCCCCTACCCACCGGCGCAGACGTGGTGAGTCTGGTAAGGGTGCTCTACGACCATTCTGATGAGCGCGTGGCGCTTATTTTGAGGGGCGTGCGCCGCGCGCTGGCTGCCCAGGGTGGAACGCTGATTCTGGCTGAGCCGATGTCTGGGACACCCGGTGCAGAAGCCATGGGCGATGCCTACTTTGGGCTTTATCTGTTGGCCATGGGCAAGGGCCGGGCCCGAACCCCCTCGGAACTGGCCCACCTCTTGTTGGCCGCAGGCTTTACCCAGATTCAATCTATTCCCACACGACTTCCCCTGCAGACGGGATTGATCCGCGCTTATGCACCGCCAGAGGGCGCTCGTAAATCTTCTTAGACAAAATTCCAACAAAAAGCGTAACGGTACGTTGACAAATAGCCGAAAAGGTCTAGCATCCGAGTTGTAAGAAAAAATAGACACAATAAAAGTAAACATAAAATGACAAAGACGGAGACCGCGCATGCAGTCGTTATGGAGGCACCCCGCCAGCTGGACTGGCGCTGCCTGCCTTTGTCATCCCCTGGCCCTGAAGACATCGTTGTTCGTACGCGGTTTAGCGGCATCAGCACGGGTACCGAGCGGCTCTTTTATACCGGCGAAATGCCGAGCTTTCCTGGCATGGGCTATCCCTTGGTACCGGGCTACGAAACGGTAGGCGAGGTAATCCAGGCGGGACCTGCTTCGGCAGGCGTCGCCAAGGGCGATCTGGTTTTTGTGCCTGGCGCAAGCTGCTGGGGCCCCGTGCGGGGTCTCTTTGGTGGTGCGGGGTCATCCTTAGTGGTAGCCAGCACGCGCGTGGTGAAAATTCCTGCCGCACTCGAAGAGCAGGCCGTGCTCTTTGCGTTGGCGGCAACAGCCCATCATGCACTTCTGTCCCCGTCCGGCGAGCGCGTGCTGCCCGATCTCATCGTGGGCCATGGTGCATTGGGTCGATTGCTTGCGCGTATCACGGTGGCCCTGGGTGGCCTGCCGGTGGTCTGGGAAATAGAGCCGAGTCGCAAGAGTGGTGCGAGCGGCTATCGCGTGGTTGACCCCTTAGAGAGTAAGGGCCAGCGATTTAAAACCATTATCGATGTGAGTGGCCATGCGCCAAGCCTGAATGACTGGGTGGCCCATCTGGCCCCCGGCGGGGAACTCGTACTCGCTGGCTTCTACACCGAGACCCTTCCTTTAAATTTTGTGCCCGCCTTCTTGCGCGAGGCGCGGTTTCGTGTCGCGGCCCAGTGGCAGCCCAGTGATATGACCGCGGTCGCTGAACTCGCAGCATCGGGCCGCTTGTCGTTGGAGGGGCTCGTGACACACCGGCGCCCCGCAGAACAGGCGCCTGCCGCCTACGAGCAGGCCTTTGGTGATCCCCACTGTTTAAAGATGGTCCTGGACTGGAGGAGTCTGCAATGAGCACGTCTGAAACCAATCTCGGAGGGCTCAAGGGTGCTCCGGTGCAGTTCATGATGAAGACCCGTCTGGCCGCGGAGGCCGCCATTGATCCAGACCCTGTGCATACCGGGCCGGTGACCAAAGAGACACAGATTATTGCTATTTATGGCAAGGGCGGCATCGGCAAGAGCTTCACGCTAGCAAACCTTAGCTACATGATGGCCCAGCAGGGCAAGAAGGTACTGCTCATTGGCTGCGACCCCAAGAGCGATACGACATCGTTGCTCTTTGGTGGCAAGGCCTGCCCCACCATTATTGAGACCTCATCGAAGAAGAAACTTGCTGGCGAGGCAGTCGCGATTGGTGATGTCTGCTTTAAGCGCGATGGCGTCTACGCAATGGAACTGGGCGGCCCGGAAGTGGGCCGTGGCTGTGGCGGACGCGGAATTATTCATGGCTTTGAGACCCTGGAGAAGTTGGGCTTTCACGACTGGGGCTTTGACTATGTATTGCTCGATTTTTTGGGCGACGTGGTCTGCGGCGGCTTTGGCCTGCCCATCGCGCGCGATATGTGCCAGAAAGTAATTGTGGTGGGCAGTAACGATCTGCAGTCGCTTTATGTGGCCAACAATGTCTGCTCAGCGGTGGAGTACTTCCGCAAGCTCGGCGGCAACGTAGGTGTTGCGGGCATGGTGATCAACAAAGACGATGGCACCGGTGAGGCCGCAGCCTTTGCCGAGCGGGCGGGCATTCCTGTCTTGTCGGCGATTCCCGCCCATGAAGACATTCGTCGCAAGAGCGCCTCCTACGAGATTATTGGCAAACCGGGTGGTCAGTGGAGCGCGATGTTTGAAACGCTCGCCACCAATGTGGCGGACGCCCCGCCGGTGCGGCCTAAGCCCCTGTCGCAAGACGAACTCTTAGGCCTCTTTTCTGGCAGTGCTGTGGGCCGTGATGTTGTGCTCGAACCCGCCACCGTCTTTGACATGATGGGCCGCGAAGAGATCGCCAAGCCCTCGCTCGAAGTGGTCTACGACCAGGCCTAATGGCATGAACGCACGCCAGCCCATTCCTATTCTGCCGGTCGTGCCCGAGGACATTGCGGGCTTGGCCGACGAGCGCTTACGTATGCCGCGCGAGGCGACAAGCCCGCTGGCCGAGGGCGCTCAGACGGCAGCCTCGCTGGCCGAGGGCGATCAGAAGGCGATCGCTATGGATGGCGGCGCGTCGTGTGTGTCCGGTAAAGACCGGATGCTCGCCTCAGCCCACGCCTCTGGAAAATCTGAGGTGCTGACCCAGTACGCCAAAGACTACCCCAAGGGCCCCCACGACCAACCGCAGAGCATGTGCCCCGCCTTTGGCTCCTTACGGGTGGGGCTGCGTATGCGGCGCACCGCCACCATTCTGTCGGGCAGTGCCTGCTGCGTCTATGGCCTCACCTTCACCTCACACTTCTACGGCGCCCGCAGGCCCGTGGGCTATGTGCCCTTTAATTCTGAAACACTGGTCACAGGCAAACTCTTCGAAGACATTCGCGAAGCGGTTTATGCCCAGGCAGATCCCGCACAGCTTGATGCACTGGTCATCATCAACCTCTGTGTGCCCACCGCCAGTGGTGTGCCGCTGCAGCTGCTGCCCAAAGAGATCAATGGTGTGCGCATTATCGGTATCGATGTTCCAGGCTTTGGCGTGCCGACGCATGCCGAAGCCAAAGATGTACTCGCGGGGGCGATGCTGCAGTACGCGATGCAAGAGGTACAGGCAGGCCCTGTGGCCGCGCCCCGCACGGGCAAGAGCGCATTGCCCACCATCACGCTCTTGGGCGAGATGTTCCCCGCCGACCCTATGGTGATTGGTCAGATGCTGGCACCCATGCAGTTGGCGGCTGGTGCTGTGGTGCCCACCCGCGAATGGCGTGAGCTCTATGCGGCACTGGACTGTGCTGCGGTAGCGGCAATTCACCCCTTCTACACTGCAAGCATGCGCGTCTTTGCCTCTGCCGGCCGGCCCATGGTGGGTTCTGCCCCGATCGGCTACGAAGGCACAGCAGCCTGGCTCGATGCAATTGGCAAGGCAACGAATACGTCTGAAGAAAAAATCGCGGCAGCAAAGCAGGCCGTGTTGCCCGGTATTAAAGCGAACCTCGATCGGGCACCGATTAAAGGGCGCATCACGGTCAGTGGCTATGAAGGCTCTGAGCTGCTGGTGGCCCGCATGTTGATTGAGAGCGGTGCCGATGTGCGGTACGTCGGTAGTGCCTGCCCGCGGACCGACATGAGTGCAACCGATCGCGATTGGCTAGAGGCCCGTGGGGTACATGTGCAATACCGCGCTTCGCTTGAGCAAGACTTGGCTGCCGTTGATGAGTATCAGCCCGATCTCGCGATTGGTACGACACCGGTGGTGCAGAAGGCCAAAGAAAAGACCATTCCGTCGCTCTACTTCACGAACCTCATTTCCGCGCGGCCTCTTATGGGGGCGGCTGGTGCGGGCTCCTTGGCCCAGGTGGTCAATGCCGCGCTCGCCAACAAAAACCGGTTTGACACCATGAAGGCCTTTTTCGGTGAGACCGGAATCGGCGATAACGCAGGCATATGGCAAGGGGTTCCCGTGCACCGGCCTGAGTTCAAGGCCCAGGTGCGTCGGCAGCAAGAAAAGCGGGCGGCTAAGCGGGCCCAAGAGGCGATAGGAACGTAAGGGCCATGCTCGTACTTGACCACGATCGTGCAGGCGGCTACTGGGGCGCTGTCTATGTCTTTACTGCTATCAAGGGGCTGCAGGTAGTGATTGATGGCCCGGTGGGCTGTGAGAATCTGCCGGTCACCTCTGTCCTGCATTACACCGATGCCTTGCCGCCTCACGAACTACCCATCGTCGTAACCGGCCTTGCGGAAGAACAACTCGGCCGCGAAGGCACCGAAGGTGCCATGAAGCGCGCCCACGCTGTACTCGACCCCGACCTACCCGCGGTGGTGGTGACCGGTTCGATTGCCGAGATGATCGGTGGCGGCGTAACTCCTGAGGGCATGAACATCGCGCGGTTTCTGCCGCGCACGATTGATGAAGACCAGTGGCAGTCGGCCAATCGGGCCATGACCTGGCTCTGGACCGAGTACGGCATGAAGAAGGTGCCCGCGGTGAAGCCCCGTAAAGAAGGCGAGCGGCCCAAGGTGAACATCATTGGCCCGGCCTACGGCATGTTCAATATGCCCAGCGACCTCGCCGAAGTACGTCGTCTCATCGAGGGCATTGGGGCCGAAGTGCACATGACCTTCCCCTTGGCCAGCCACCTGAGCGATGTGCCCCGCCTGGCAGAGGCAGAAGTCAATGTCTGCCTCTATCGCGAGTTTGGCCGCATGCTCTGTGAGACGCTGGAGCGCCCCTATCTGCAGGCGCCGATGGGCCTGCACAGCACCACTGCCTTTCTGCGTAGCCTTGGCGAACTCTTAGGGCTCGACCCAGAGCCCTTTATCGAGAAAGAGAAGCACACCACCATTAAACCCATCTGGGATCTCTGGCGCTCGGTGACCCAAGACTTCTTTGGCACAGCGAGCTTCGCCATTGTGGCCAATGAGACCTACACCCGGGGCGTACGCCACTACCTGCAAGACGAGCTCGGCCTGCCCTGCAATTTTGCCGTGGCCCGAAAGCCCGGCGAGAAGACGGCCAACGACACCGTGCGCGACTTCTGCAAAAAGAAGGCCCCGCTCATTATGTTTGGCAGCTACAACGAGCGGATGTACCTGGCAGAGGCCGGCAGCCGCGCAAGCTTCATTCCTGCCTCATTTCCGGGGGCCATCATTCGTCGTCACACGGGCACCCCCTTTATGGGCTATGCCGGTGCGGTCTATCTTTTGCAAGAAGTCTGTAACGGACTCTTTGATGCGCTCTTTCATATCCTGCCGCTCGGCACCGATATGGACAAGGTCGATGCCACACCCACGGGCAGCACGGGCGTGGTGGGCCGCAGCCTGCCCTGGCAGGCCGACGCACAGGCGCTGCTTGAAGAACTCGTTGCGGCCCAGCCGGTACTCATTCAGATCTCTGTGGCTAAGCGTCTACGCGATCGTGCAGAACGGGAGGCACGTGAGGCGGGTGAAGACGAGATCGCTGTGACTCGTCTCTTGCATGCCCAAGAGTCCTTACATACCGGGGTGACTGCGTGAGCGCCGTGACTTCGCATTTCCAACAAGGGGCAGCACCCCTCTGGCTAATCGACGCCATAAAAAGCGTCGGTTGCCTCACCTGGTCTGGTGCTTCCTCAACCGAATGTCGTGGCACGGTGCCGCGGCTGCCTTCGCCACGCGGGCCCAGCGTGGAACTGGCCGATTGGCCAGCTCAAAGGAGAACCTCCCATGAGTAACAACACAAGCGTCTCCGGCATGACCGACGAGGAAGCCCAAGAGTTTCATACGTATTACATGCAGGGCTTGGTTGGCTTCACGGCAATTGCTGTGATCGCCCACATTCTCGTCTGGGCCTGGCGTCCCTGGTTCTACTAAATCTTTGAAGCGTTTGGATGGAGGAATGGCCATGTCTCATGTAGCCGAAACCAGCTCACGACACACCCTACGGGGCGACTCGTGGGCGTCGATGGGCATCTTTGCGGTGCTTTTTGCCGCATTCCTGGCAATTGCCTTGGTGGCCCAACTGCTGATGCTGCAGTGGCGTTCCTGGCTTCCGGGCGCAGAAGAAAGCAGAACCTTGTTTGGCGGCGTACGGGCAGCGGTTTACACCCTGATGTCGCACTTAACTTAGATAGGAGTAAGCAATATGTGGCGAGTATGGAAACTCTACGATCCGCTGCGTGCCATGGTGGTGCAAGGCGTTTTTCTGTTCGGTCTGGCAGCAATGATTCACCTCATTCTGCTGAGCACCGTTCGTTTCAACTGGATGGACGGAATGAGTCAGGCCGAATACAAGGCGTCGACTCAGAACACGTCGATGCCAGCAAAGCAGTAGGACGTTGCACGACTTGCAGGCGATGGCCAGAAACCAAGACACGTCGATGGTGGCCGTTGCCTGCCCTAATTTTTGGAGGGCGCCGACATGGCAATGCTGAGTTTTGAGAGAAAGTACCGGGTTCGCGGTGGAACCTTGTTAGGGGGCGACCTGTTCGATTTCTGGATCGGCCCCTTCTATGTGGGGTTCTTTGGAATCACCACGATCTTTTTTGCCTTTCTTGGCACGGCCCTCATTCTCTGGGGGGCCTCGCAGGGGCCCACCTGGAATCTCTGGCAGATCAGTATCGCGCCACCTGATTTGAAGTACGGCCTTGGCCTCGCGCCATTGCGTGAGGGCGGCCTGTGGCAGGTGATCACGGTCTGCGCCATTGGAGCGTTTGGGTCCTGGGCACTGCGTGAGGTGGAGATCTGCCGAAAGCTGGGTATGGGCTTTCATGTGCCTGTCGCCTTTAGTTTTGCCGTCTTTGCCTATGTGACGCTGGTAGTCATTCGTCCAGTGTTGCTTGGTGCCTGGGGTCATGGCTTTCCGTATGGAATTCTGAGCCACCTCGACTGGGTGTCGAACGTGGGCTATCAGTTTCTGCATTTCCATTACAACCCGGCCCATATGCTTGCGGTGACGCTTTTCTTCACCACCACCTTTGCCCTGGCCTTACACGGCGCGCTCATTCTGTCGGCGACCAATCCGGCAAAAGGCGAACTGGTGAAGTCCCCGGAATTCGAAGACACCTTCTTCCGGGACACGATTGGGTATTCGATTGGCACACTGGGCATTCACCGTCTTGGTCTTTTCTTGGCCTTAGCTGCAGGCTTCTTTAGTGCTGTCTGTATTGTGATCAGTGGGCCCTTCTGGACCCGCGGCTGGCCGGAGTGGTGGGGCTGGTGGCTGCGTCTGCCGATCTGGTCGTAAGCAAAGCCATAGAGAGAGAACAAGGAGAAGATCATGGCTGAGTATCAAAACCTCTTCACGCAGGTACAGGTCACCGCACCGCCCGAGATGGGTATTCCGCTCGACCGTGCCCGCGACAATACGGAACGTATGGGTGGCCCGTGGCACATCCATTTGTTGGGACGTCTGGGCAATGCGCAGATTGGCCCGATCTATCTGGGCTTTCTTGGCGTGGCGGCGTTATTTGCGTTTCTCATTGGATTTACCGCTATTGGCTGGAATTATCTGGTGCAGGTGAACTACAGCCCCATTGAGTTTGTGCGGCAGCTTTTTTGGCTGTCGGTTGACCCGCCACCCCCGAGCTACGGGCTGAGCATTCCGCCACTGAACCAAGGTGGCTGGTGGCTCTTCTCTGGCTTCTTCATCACGATTTCCATCTTGCTTTGGTGGGCAAGAATGTACCGTCGCGCGCGCGCTTTGAAGATGGGTACGCATGTGCCCTGGGCGTTCGCAGCGGCGATCTGGCTCTATCTGGTCTTGGGTTTCTTTCGCCCGGTGCTCATGGGTAGCTGGGGCGAGGCCGTGCCCTTTGGCATCTTCTCCCACCTCGACTGGACCGCTGCCTTCTCACTGCGCTATGGCAACTTGTTCTACAACCCGTTCCATATGCTCTCGATCGTATTCTTGTATGGCTCGGTGCTGCTCTTTGCCATGCACGGCGCCACCATTCTCGCCGTGAGCCGGTTTGGCGGTGAGCGTGAGATTGAGCAGATCGTAGACCGCGGAACGGCCTCGGAGCGTGCTGCCTTGTTTTGGCGTTGGACCATGGGCTTTAACGCCACTATGGAATCGATTCACCGTTGGGCCTGGTGGTTTGCGGTGCTCACCTGCGTGACAGGCGGCATTGGCATTCTGCTGACGGGCACCGTAGTGGATAACTGGTACCTCTGGGCAGTCAAGCATGGCGTAGCCCCGGCCTACCCGGAAGTCTGGGCGCCCGTGGCTGATCCCGCGATTACCCCTGCAGCGGCGCCTACGCTTGCCCCCACGCCCGTTACGGCCACGCCGGCCGCGCAATAAGGAGACACAGTATGACCATGACACGAAGTCTTTGGATTGCCGCAACGGCGGTGGCCGCGATCGTGGGCCTGACAGGCTGCGAGCGGCTGCCGGTAGACACCGTACAGGTGGGTTATCGCGGCACCGGTATGGAACAGGTGACCAATCCTCGCATCGCCAAATCGATTGAGGCGGCCAACACCGCACCCGCACCATTAGACCCAGCAGAGGCCAGTGGGCCCAAGGCCAAGCAGGTCTATCAAAACGTGAAGGTACTGGGCGATTTAAGCGTGGCAGAGTTCAACCGCCTCATGGTGGCGATGACCCAATGGGTGGCGCCTGAGCAGGGCTGCGCCTATTGCCACAATGTGCAGAACTTCGCAGACGATTCCCTCTATACCAAGGTAGTGGCGCGGTCGATGACCCAGATGACACAGACCATCAATGCCAAATGGCAGGTGCATGTGGGGGCCACTGGTGTGACTTGTTACACCTGCCATCGCGGTAAGAACCTGCCCACAAAGCTCTGGTTTACCGAGCCCGATGCCAAGGTGGCGGGTCGTCTGCTGGGTAACAACTTTGGTGCAAACCGCGCAGGTGTGGAGGCCAATGCCAATTCCTCTCTGCCGATCGATCCGTACACCCCCTTCTTACTCGAAGACAAGCCGATTCGGGTGATTGGCGATACGGCACTGCCCACGGGCAATCGCAAGTCGACCATGCAAGGCGAATGGACGTATGCGCTGATGATGCATATGAGCCAGAGCCTCGGCGTGAACTGCACCTTCTGCCACAACTCGCGGGCCTTTGCCGAGTGGGAGCAGAGCCCGCCTGCACGCGCCACCGCCTGGCATGGCATTCGCATGGTGCGGGAGGTGAACAACGAGTTTATTGTGCCGCTGACGCCCATCCAGCCGGCAAACCGACTTGGGCCCACCGGAGACATTGGTAAGGTGAACTGTGCTACCTGTCACCAGGGGGTGGGCAAGCCACTCTATGGGCAGAGCATGCTCAAGAGCCATCCCGAACTCTCTGGCCCGAATCATCTTCTGAAGACGACCACGGGGCCGGGGCCGGTACCAAAGCAGGCTACGGTAGAAGCAACCGCCACCGCAACCGCCACCGCGAAGGCGAACTAGCGACGAGATACTAAGAACAAGGTTGTTTGCACCGAACTGGCAAGTCCTCCTCCGGTGCCCTCAACGCCTTCGGGGCCCCCCTCCGAAGGCGTTTTTTTAAGCTCTAGCCAAACGGGCCATTGAGCATTACCACGCCAAGATTCACCGCTGCGGCAAAACAGACCCAGGCCAAATAAGGTACGAGCAGCCAGGCCGCACGGGTGCTGTAGGGGCGTAGATGGCGAATCAAAAGAGCCACCGAGGCAACGAGAAACACCACCTCTACTAGGGCCCAGTCCGGGCGCTGCAGGTAGAAGAAGAGCAGGCTCCAGGCGAGGTTGCAGACAATGTTGAAGGCCCAAAAGCCCAGCAATCGGGCGCGCTGGGCCTGGTCTGCTGCCGCACGCCAACCGGTGACGCCGGAGACAGCCATCAGAATAAAGAGGATGGTCCAGGCCGGACCGAAGGCCCAGTCAGGCGGCTTGAAGCTTGGCTGTAGGAGACTGAAGTACCAGTCGTCGAGGATGGTAAGCGCGCCGCCTGTTGCCGCCACCGAGAGGGCGAGGCCCGCCGCCACAAGGCTCTGCAACCGCAGCGAGCCCGGTGCCTGTGTGGAGTTCATCGGCACACCTTTGCGGGCGTGTGCCACGACAAATGCTCCCTAGGCCTAACGAGGAAGGACGGGACGAAGCGAAGCGAGAGAGGGGTTAGTAAGCCTTGCACTCACCCATTATGCACGGGCGAATACCAGCAGATGGGCAAGATCTTTAAAGAAGATCCGTACATGGGCCATGGGTTTACGGCGCACAAGCTTTTTGTTCATGTATGACTCGAAGGTGAGTTGCTGTACATCTTTATCTCTGCAAATCTTTACGAACTGCTCGCGGCGCTTGTCGCTTCCGTACCAGAAGCGCTGCAATAGACCGAGCACCCAGAAGACACGTCCATGCTCCTTCATAAACCGCTTGCGAGCGAGGGCAAGAGCCCGTGCGTTGCCGGTTTCAAGCACCTCGAGGCAGGCTTCTGCCGCGAGTCGACCACCGAGCAGTGCATAGTAAATACCCTCACCTGATGCTGGGGCTACTACGCCTGAGGCGTCGCCTGCGAGCACGACATTGCGGCCGTTGTCCCAGATGGGTAGGGGCTTGAGCGGAATCGGTGCGCCTTCGCGCCGCAGGGTTTCGGCGTTGGCAAGACCTGCCATCTCGCGCAGTCGAGTGGTTGCAGACCGCAGCGAGAAGCCCTTGTCCATACTGCCGGTACCGACACTCACACTCGTGCCATGGGGAAAGACCCAGCCATAGAAGTCGGGCGATATGGAGCCGTTGTAGATGACATCGCACCGGTCGGGTTCGTATGCCACCGCACGTTCGGCACGCGTGGCCGTCTGCGGGCTATTGCTATTACGGCTGCCGCTAAAGGAGGCTTCAGGCGCCTTCAGAATCTCATGGTAAGCAAAGACAAAAGTGCCTTCGTCAGAGCGGGGAATGAGTTGCTCGGCTACCTTTGACCGCGCGCCATCGGCACCGATGAGCAGCCGTGTGGTCACCCGCATCGACCGTAACTCGGTATCGTCTGGATGGTCGCGTACCTCCAGGTGCACAGCCAGAGGGCCTGACGGAGCATGGGGCTCGATGGGCTCGGCCGAGACGAAACTGCCATTGAGCCGTTTGGCGCCATGCGACTGCGCACGGCAACGCAACCATTCATCGAAGTCGCCACGATCCACCATCCCGACGTAGCCATTCTCGATGGGAATATCGACCCGGGTGTTCGAAGGCGCCACCATCCGTGCGCACTGGATCTTGGCCACAAGCATCTCGTCGGGGATCTCGAAGTCGCGAATTGCTCGGGGTGGAATCGCACCGCCACAGGGCTTAATGCGTCCGGCACGATCGATCAGCAACACGGAGACCCCCGCACGTGCGAGATCGTCTGCCGCGGTAGCACCGGCCGGCCCGCCGCCGATAACGACAACGTCATAGTTGGTCATGGTTGTACTCCTTGCGTGGGCAGAGCGCTGCCCAGAGTTGTGCGGTGCTCGCGTCCGTGCCGTGCGGGCGTTGCGTTCGCTTCAGGGGGTGAATCTGCGCGTGGATTGCGGCTTTCTTGAATTTGGCTGGCTAGTCGGGCGGCAATCACAAAGAGCACGGCCTCTAATCCAAAGACAAGGGCATAGGCCGAGGCGGGCGTCTCCATAACTAGTCGTGCGAGGTCTGACAGACTGGTGCCGAGAAGGCCTCCTGCGCCAAAGGCAAGCGCCTGGGAGGCACCCCAGAGGCCCATGCGCGTACCTTCACGGCGGGCACGGCCCTCGCCTGCCAACCGCATCATCGAGGCGATAGCGGCAATCGAGAAGGCCCCGTTGGCCACACCCAGCAGCATGACATTGGCATCGAGCGGCCAGCCTGGTCCGACGATGCCAGCGGTGACGAGACCGGCCAACGCCACTCCCGAGGCCAGGCAACCGGAGATTGTCCAGAACTTTAAAGAGCCGAATCGCCTGCCGAAAATCTTTCCACTGCCGGCAAACGCAACTAAGAGCATGCCGATGAGAATGCCGCTATGTTGCAGGCCCGAGAGCTTGGTAGACTCGCCCGGCGTATAGCCAAAGACGAGACCGGCAAAGGGTTCAAGAATGAGGTCTTGGGCGCTAAAGGCGAGCATCGATACAAAGACAAAGATCGTGAAATGCCGCGCTTCAGGCTCCCCCCAGACCTGCCGCAAGGCGACCAGGAAGGGCGTTGATTGTTCTTCTTCGGAGCCTACGGAAGGCGCCGTACCCTCTAGGCCCCAGAGCAGGAGCCCCGTGGCGATCACTGCCAGGCCCGTAATCGTTGCGGCAACGGCGAGCAGACGCCCCTCAGAATAGGGATCGAGATAATGGCCTGCCGTACCCGCGGTAATGGCAAAGCCCGCGATCATAAAAAGCCAGACCATGGTGGCCGCACCGGCCCGGCGATCGGCCTCTACCCGCTTAGCCAAGAGCACCAGTACGGCAGTTCCACAGGCACTCACGCCCAGGCCAATAAGAAAAAAGGCGAGGGTGAGTAGGCTGAGCCCCCAGGCGAGGCCCAGGGGAATCTGAACCACGGCCCAGGCGCCAAGCATGCCGCCGCTGGCGAGCACGGTCATTCCTCCCAGAATAAAGGGCGTGCAGCGGCCCGCCTGATCTGAGCCAAACCCCATGCGCGGCCGCAAAATCTGCACGGCATAGTGCAAGGCCACGAGCAGCCCGGGAATCACGGCGGCCAGGGCCAGTTCCACCACCAGAATGCGGTTAAGTGTGGAGGTGGCGAGCACCACCACGCCGCCCAGGCAGGCCTGAATCAGCCCCAGTCGTGCGATGGAGAGCCAGCCAAAACCTTGGGTGCGACTCACAGCGGACTTCCTTGCAGACTGCGTAGCGCGAAGGCCGAGACCATCATGCCGATGACAAAGAGGGGCACGCCAAAGCCGCTGTAGTAGAGGGCGCGTTCAATGGGTTTCTTTAGGAACCAGGCCATCAGGAGGCCCTGGCCGATAAGCAGTGCAAAGACCGCGGTGGAGTGCAGGGGCATCTGCCAGAAGCCTAAGAGCACCACGACTGCCATCTGCGGAAAGGCCATCACCATGCAGGCGGTGAAGGCGGCTCTGCGGGGACCGAGCTGCACGGGCAGCGACCGCACGCCCATCTGGGCATCGCCGCGCATCGATTTGAAGTCGTTGAGGGTCATAATGCCGTGGGCCCCAAGGCTATAGAGCAGGGCCAGAATGATCGAACGGATCTCTGGAAAGGCGCCCCCTGCCATGACGGCTGCACCCGTTATCCAGGCAAGCCCCTCGTAGGACAGGCCGCAGGCAAGGTTGCCCCACCAGCCGTTTTCCTTCAGGCGAATGGGCGGCATGCTGTAGGCCCAGGCGAGCGCCAGCCCCAGGGCTGCCGCGCCAAACCCCCAGGGGCCCAAGGCCAGGGCCACGGCCAGCGAGACCATGGTCCAGAGCACCGCCAGGTAGAGACCCCATCGGCCGGGCATGCGGCCTGAGGGAATGGGCCGGTTGGGCTCGTTGATGGCATCGACATGACGATCGAACCAGTCGTTGACCGCCTGGCTGGTGGCGCAGACTAGGGGGCCCGCCAGCAGAATGCCGATGAGGATAAGGATCCAATTGTCGCGAAGGCTCACGCCAGAGGCCACCACGCCACAGGCAAAGGCCCACATGGGCGGAAACCAGGTGATGGGCTTAAAAAGCTCCTTGACCGCGGAAAGGCGGGGCAGGGCGATCGGGGGTAGTCCAGAGGCATGGGCCATGCCCGCATTTTGTACTTGACAAACTAAACCGTCAATTGCAATTTACAGTTTGGGGCTGGGTCTGTATGCTGACCTCGTTCCCGGTCCCAGTGAAAAGGCCCTTCTCTATGTCTGCTCCCGCGATGCGTCAGTCGTCGGTGCCCCTAGGCACCGGTTTAAGCCAAGGCCGACGGTCGAAGTCGCGTCTTGCTGCTGTCGGTGGGGGCCGCGGTGCGCCCCCGGCATCCCGAGAGGCACCCCATGCGGTGGTGATTGGTAGCGGGTTTGGGGGACTGGCGGCCGCCTTACGGCTGCGGGTCAAGGGCTATCGGGTATCGGTCTTAGAGCGGCTCGAAGACATTGGGGGGCGGGCCTTTGTGCATCGCCAAGATGGATTCACCTTTGATGCCGGCCCGACGATTATCACGGCGCCGTTTCTGCTGGAAGAACTCTGGGCCCTCTGTGGTCGAAGGTTCGCAGACGATGTCGATCTGCGGCCAATGGCGCCCTTCTATCGCATTCGATTCCACGACGGCAGCCACTTCGACTACTTTGGCACCACAAATGCGATGCGCTCGGAGGTCGCCCGTGTGGGCGGGCCGCACGAGGTTGCAGGCTATGACGCCTTTATGCGTGAGGCAATGGTCTGCCTAAAACTTGGCTATGAAGAACTGGGCACCGCGAGCTTTGAAAGCCTTGGCGATCTTCTGGCTGCCATGCCCTCGATGGTACGGATGCGGGCCTGGAAGACGATCCACAGCATGGCCGCCCGGCATTTTCAGAGCGAGAAGTTGCAGCAGGTCTTCAGTTTTCATCCCTTGCTCATTGGCGGCAACCCGTTTGCGGTTACCCAGGTCTATAGCCTCATTACCGCGCTGGAACGGGAGTACGGGGTCCATTCCGCAATGGGCGGCACCGGGGCCATTGTGGCGGCCCTGGCGCGGCTACTTGAAGACCAGGGCGGAGAGATCTTCTGTAACACCGATGTGCAAGAGATCCTGTTGGAAGGCCGTCGGGCTGTAGGGGTTCGGCTCACCAACGGCCGGGTGATTGCTGCAGATATGGTGGTCTCGAATGCCGATGCGGCGCACACCTATCGCAACATGCTGCCTGCCTCGGCACGTCGGGTCTGGACCGATGCCAAGGTGGCACGCAGCGCCTATTCCATGGGCCTCTTTGTCTGGTACTTCGGAACGACGCGCCGTTATGAAGATCTGCCGCATCACATGATTCTTCTCGGGCCCCGGTATAAGGGCCTGCTGACCGACATCTTTAAACACAAGGTCTTAAGCAAAGACTTTAGCCTCTATCTGCATCGCCCCACGGCCACCGACCCCGCGCTGGCGCCCGAGGGCTGCGATACCTTCTATGTGCTCTCGCCGGTTCCACACTTAGATGCCGATGTCGACTGGCGCGTGCAGGCAGAGCCCTATCGGCAATCCATCGCGCAATATCTCGAGGATTCGGTTTTGCCCGGCCTTCAGGGCGCGCTCGTGACGTCAAAGGTTGTGACCCCTCTAGATTTCGCATCGCGCCTGCTGGCCTACAAAGGGGCGGCCTTTGGCATGGAGCCACGGCTGCTGCAAAGTGCCTGGTTTCGTCCGCACAACGCCAGCGAAGATATCGAGGGGCTTTACATGGTGGGGGCAGGAACCCACCCGGGGGCGGGTGTCCCAGGGGTCTTGAGTTCTGCGAAGGCTTTTGACAGTCTGATTGCGCCAGTGGGCGCGGCTGCCCGATGAAGCAAGACGCTTTTCTTCGGGCATCTTCGGCGGATTCCCAAGCTCCCCAGGCTTCACCGTCTTTGCAGTCCTTACCACTCCCTGCGCAGGTGACGCCGCCGTCGGGGGCGTTATCAGGTCGCGACGATGGGGTATCGGAAGAAGAGGCACTCATGCGCGGAGGCTCGAAGTCTTTCTTCGCTGCTTCCCGACTCCTGCCCGCCTCTATTCGCGCGGCCGCCGTAGACCTCTATGCTTTTTGTCGTGTGACCGATGATGCGGTCGATAACTCTGGGGCGAGTCCTCGCGTGATGGCGGAACTCCATGAGCGGCTCGATGCCATCTATGCCGTCGCCCTGCCGCTCTCGCCGGACGAATGGCGCACGCCTGACGAGGCTTCGCAGAAGTTTTCTGACGAACTGCGGGCTCTGCCGCATATTGCCGACCGGGCCTTCGCACGCGTGGTGCGGGCCCACCGTCTGCCGAAGAAGATTCCCCTGGCCCTGCTGCAAGGGTTTCAGTGGGACGCCCAGGGCCGACGCTACGAGACGATTGACGAAGTCTATGACTACAGCGCGCGAGTGGCCGGAACGGTAGGTGCCATGATGGCCCTGGTCATGGGGGTGCGCGAGGCGCGACCCATGGCGCGGGCATGTGAGCTGGGGGTGGCGATGCAACTCACCAACATCGCCCGTGATGTCGGCGAAGATGCGCGCATGGGCAGGCTCTATCTGCCGCGCCAATGGATGCGCGAGGAGGGCATCGATCCAGATCGTTGGCTCGCCAATCCGTCGTTTGGCCCTGCTCTGGGTCGTGTGGTGGCGCGTCTCTTAAAGGCGGCAGATAGCCTCTATCGGCGTGCAGAAGAGGGCGTGGGCTTTCTGCCGCGACGCTGTCGCCCGGCCATCCTGGCGGCACGGCATATCTATGCCGATATTGGTCGGGTGATCACCAACGCCGACTACAACTCGTTTGACCATCGGGCCGTGGTCTCGGGCCGTGCCAAACTCCAGCGACTCATGCTCTGCATGCCTGCCGCGGTGCTTGCCCCGCGTATTCCGCGTGGCCATAAGCCCTTGCCTGCCATTGAGTTTCTGGTGGAAGCAGCCGGTATCTCGATGCAGCACCGGCCGCCGCGGTCGGTGGCGGAGAAGGCAGGATGGATGGTGGATCTCATCATTCGCCTCGAAGAACGCGAACGACAGTCGCGGTCGTCTCTAGGCTAGATAGGTTGCGAAGTACAGCAGGCCGGGGAGCGCATGAACGGACGACCGACGAGCGTTGCGAACGCCGCGAGGAGGCGGCCGATCATGGGCTTGACCGGCCTTGAATGTCAATACACGCTCGGGTCCTGCGAGAGATTTGCGACTCCACCTCCGTTCCGTCGCAAATAACCCCCGCAGCCCCTCGGGCTAGAACGTAATGCGCGGCATTCGCCAGGGCAGCATAAGCCGCACAATCGGTGACCGCACCCGGGGTAGAAAGAGCGTCTCGTGCATGGCCTGTACTTCTTCCCCTAGAAGCTGCTGCCGCACTACCGACCGCATGTAAAACGGTGTGTCCTCCAATG
>JBDLQX010000071.1:0-9083 GCA_039800345.1 Pseudomonadota bacterium
CCAAAGGCAACGGTGGAGCACTGGCTTCGGGCTTCTTTATGACAGGCGCAAAGTTTCGGGCCCTCCCCAAAGAGACCCAGACCATGCTCATGCAGTTAAGAACCGAATACACCGAGCGGTACGGTCAGTCGCTGATGGACCTCGAAGAGACCATCAAGGCCGACTGGGTCAAAAACAGTAAGATCGTCTTCCAGCAATCCTCACCTGACGATGAGAAGTTCATGCTCGAGCGCGGTAACACCGCGAACGAACTACTCTTTAAGCGCCAAGAGGATGCCGGCCACAAGAATGTGCGGGCGGTCTGGGGGCATTTCCAGAATGCACGCAAGAAGTTTGAGGCGGAGCGTCGGGTAAAGCGCTAGACCGCTAAGCCAAGACTTTTTGAAGCCAACGCGCCACCAGTGATGCGACCTTGTGTTCCACACCGTTATAAAAATGGTCGCAGTCTTCGACGATCACTACCTCGCAGGGCCCCGCACAACGTTCTGCGAAGGCCTCTGCGGGGTAGAGATCACGTGGTTCTTTGTCTCCCCGAATATACAAAACCGGACACTGAATCTGCGGCGCTAACGCCAGGGTGTCCGGCAGGCCGGCAAGCTGATCAAGAAAGCTGTCGGCCGTCATCACGTACCACCATCCAGGCAATAACATGAGCCCCCTGCCGTTTCCCTCGGCCACCATTGCCCGGGCCTGCTGGGTAAACTCGGCGAGCCGATCCTGGGCCAAGAGCCCCGCAGCGCTGGCGCGCGGCAGCATATCCGTGCCACCACAGTGGGCAGACAGCAAGACCAGGGCCTGGGTCTGGGGGTGATCCGCCACATGCTTCACCGCCAACATCCCACCATTGCTGTGGCCAATCACCACCTGGCTAGCACAACCACGTGCGGCCAGCCACTGGGCAGCCAGCCTGTTGTCTTGCGTCGCCTGCGCGGCCGTCTGAAAGGCTGCGCCTTCAGCCGCGCGGCTGTTACGAATAGCAAGAATATCGTGCCCACGACGGTTAAAAGCAAGGCAGGAGAGGCCCGCCTCTGTGAGCACTGGTGGAAGGAACCGCAGGCTCCCCGTATAGAAGTTCATGGTGTTGCCATGAAACAGAAGGGCCGCCTTACTGTCACTGGCAGCAGGCGCCGCCTTGTAAAAGAGGCCATCCAGGGGGGTCGAGTCTGTGGGAATACTGACGAGTTCAAGCTGCATATTTTTTTCTGCTGTTAAGTGATCGACCATTCAATAGTGTACGGTGTTGGCTCGGGTATGCACAGTACCGACTTCGTTACTCCAGAGAGGATCTAAAAAATGGAACAAAGACAACTAGGAAAGATTGGGCCCAAGGTCTCAGCGCAGGGCTTGGGATGTATGGGCATGACCATCTTCTATGGGCAGCCAGATGACGAGGCCTCTATCGCCACCATCCACCGAGCGCTGGATATGGACGTCAACATGATCGTTACCTCAGATGCCTACGGCAATGGGGTCAACGAATCTCTGGTCGGCAAGGCGCTCGCGGGCCGTCGTGACAAGGCGGTGGTCTGCACTAAATTTGGCAATCTTGCACTTGCGGGGGGCGGCGACACGGGCTTCACCGGCGGGCATCCCAGCCATGTGATGATTTCTTGCGACCGCTCCTTAAAGCGTCTTGGCGTCGAGGTGATTGACCTCTACGCCCTGCACCGCGTCGACCCCACCGTACCCATCGAAGATACGGTTGGTGCCATGAAGCGGCTGGTCGAACAGGGGAAGGTTCGCTACTTAGGGCTCTCTGAGGCGGGTTCAGAAACAATCACCCGGGCCCATAAGGTGCACCCCATCGCCTCACTGGAGACGGAATACTCGCTCTGGAGTCGCGACATTGAGGACGATATTCTGGCCACCTGTCGCCGCCTTGGGATTGCCCTCATGGCTTACTCGCCCCTGGGCCGGGGATTTCTCACCGGTACCATCAAGACGACGGACGCATTAGGCGAGAAAGATGGACGTCGAAACCAGCCCCGCTTCAAGCCGGAAAACATCGGGAAAAATGTCGCGCTGCTCGAGAAGATGGAAAAGATGGCCCAGCAGAAGGGCTTAACGACAGCCCAGTTGGCGCTTGCCTGGGTACATGCCCAGGGCCCGGATGTATTCCCCATTCCGGGTACGAAACAGGTGAAGTACCTCGAGCAGAACGTGGCAGCGGCCGCCGTGTCTCTCTCGGCAGAAGACCTTGCGTCCCTCAACCAGATGTTTCCTCGTGACTCTGCAGCCGGTACCCGCTATCCGGAGCCTGCACTGAAGGGGCTTGGCATCTAGCAGCCATTCCATCGCTCCTCCAGAAGCGTCGCCAGACGAGACATGCAGGCCCATCCCCGCGCACTCGGACGCGCACAGATTCTGATCTGTGCGGTCTGCATGGGCCTGCTTGTCTCAAACATGTATTTCTTTCAGCCGCTCACTCCCATCATCGCCGCGAATATGGGATGGTCACTCTCTCAGGCCAATGCGCTTAACATCAGCTGCCAGGTTGGCGTGGCGCTGGGGCTTCTTTTCGTAGTACCTCTGGGCGATCGGATTGCAAGCCGCACGCTCGTCCTTACGATGATCGCACTCATTGTGATCAGCCTTACGCTCATGGTGATCACCTCGGACTGGGCCGTGCTGCTTGGGTTGTGCCTCGTGCTGGGTGTGGGGCTCTGTGGGGGGCAGATCATGTCGCCTTTTATCGCAAGCCTCTCGGCACCGTCCCAACGAGGCCGAACATTTGGCACCCTCATTGCCGGTGGCATGCTGGCGGTCACCCTCAGTCGCCCCCTGGCAACCGCCCTCGCATCGTCAGGCACCTGGAAGACGGTATTTTTCGTGTCTGCGGCCTGCATGAGCCTTGCATTCTGGGCGGTCTACCGCATTCTTCCCCTGGTCAAGCCACAGCCCCATGGCAGCTACGCACAATTTGTGGGCGCCCAGTTTCTACTCTGGCATCGGGTGCCGCTGTTGCGGCGCCGGGCGCTCTGCCAAGGGTTTCTTTTTGCGAGCCTCAGTGGCTTCTGGTCGGTGGTTCCCGCCCTACTGGTCTCCGACACAATAGGACTGAGCGCTCACCAGATGGCCAGCTTCACTCTCATCGCAGTCTGCGGGGCGATTGCAGCCCCACTCGCGGGACGCCTGACAGACAGCAATCGGGCGGCAGAGGGTATTCGCCTCTCTCTTTGGCTCTCCGTCATCGCAGGCCTCATCGCAGTGTCTGCAATCGTCGACAGTTCCGCATGGCGTGTGGGCCGGCTGCTGGCTGCCGCCGCGCTACTCGACTTCTCCGTAACACTGCATCTGGTCTTAAGCCAGCAGGCTGTCTTCGAATCGATGCCCGAGGCCCGCAGTCGCTTGAATAGCCTCTTTATGGGTACATTTTTTGTCGGTGGGGCCCTGGGCTCCTGGGCGGTTATGGAGGTCTTCAGTGGCTATGGCTGGCCAGCGGCATCTGCCGTTGTACTAGCACTCACAGGCGCAGCCGCTCTCGCGCAACGCTGCTGCGCCCATGCGCCTGATTCGACCCAGAGACCATCCACACCTTAAACACAGCTACAGAAAGGAAGTGTCCAGTGAAGGCCGCATGGTACGAGAAACAGGGCGCCGCCCGCGAAGTTCTACAAATTGGCGAACAGCCTGCCCAACCTCTGGGCGAAAACGAGGTGCGTGTTCGGCTCGCCTTCTCAGGGCTCAACCCGTCCGACCTTAAGCGTCGTGTAGGCTTTAACGGTCAGGCCCATGCCTTTCCCCTGATCATTCCCAATAGTGATGGCGCGGGACAGATCAGCGAGGTGGGAAGCCAGGTGCGCGGACATTCCGTCGGTGACCGCGTCTGGGTATTTAATGCCCAATGGAAGCGGCCCTTTGGCACCAACGCGCAAGAAGTGGTGCTTCCGGCCAGACTCGTACAGCCCCTGCCCGAGCGCGTGAGTCTTGCCTATGGAGCCTGTATTGGTATTCCTGCACTCACCGCCCATCGAGCGCTCTTCTCCGATGGACCGATTGCCGGGAAGACCGTACTCATTCAGGGGGGCGCCGGCGCGGTGGGACATTGCGCCATTCAGCTTGCACGGTGGGGAGGTGCCCGCGTCATCACCACCGTCAGTTCGCCCCAGAAGGCAGAAAAGGCGCATCAGGCCCGGGCCCATCACATCATCAACTACACCGAAGAAGACGTGGCCGAAAAGGTGCTGTCGCTTACCAACGGACAGGGTGTTGATCGCATTGTGGAGGTGGCCTTTGGCCAGAATCTCCCGATGACACTCAAGGTGCTGAAACCCCATGGCGTTATCGCGTGTTACGCCTCTGACCGGCAGCCGACCCCAACTCTACCGTTCTATGCCTTCATGATGAAGAACCAAACACTGCGCTGGGTCTTCATGTATGAACTGTTACCCGCAGACCTGACAGCCGCCCTATCAGACATCTGCCTCTGGCTATCAGGTGTTGGGGCAGATACCTCGGTGCTTGAGTCTCCTGTAGACCACATCGATCGCATCTTCCCCCTCAATGACACTGCTCTTGCCCATGAATATCTCGAATCAGGCGCGGCGACCGGGAATGTTGTGATTGCCACTGACACCTAGACACCTAGACACCTGGGGGCCAGGGCACAGCACCTGTGAGGCCTGGGTACCCGATATCCCTAGCGGGTGATCCCGTTGCGCTTCTCCATAACGGCGCAGACCGAGGCCGTGTCGTGCATTTCAAGCCCCTGGGCAATGGCCTCGTTGTGCACACCGGCCGCAACCGCAAAGAGCGGTGTATCTGCGCCGAGGGCATCAATGTAGTCTCCAATAATCGAGATGTCTTTGTGCATGAGCCTGTGCGTTGCCGATAGGCCCGTGAGGTAGTCGCCGGCCACCATCATCGGCCCGCGTACCTCAAAAATACGGGAGCTTCCCGCGCCCCCAAAGACGGCCTTATAGGCAAGCTCGGGCGCAATTCCAGCCTTCTGGGCAAAGGCAAATGCCTCTCCGGCTGACACGTTATGAATCGTCACCAGTAGGTTTGCCACATACTTCATCTTTGAGCCATTACCAAAGACGCCAAGGTTGTGGGTCAGACGGCCAATACCGGAGAAAGCCGGCAGCATCCGCTCGATGCCCTGCGCATCGCCGCTGGCAAAGACGATGAGATCGCCCTTAGCCGCCTGGGCTCCGGTACCACTCACCGGACAGTCGAGCAATAGGCCACCGGCAGCCTTCATGCGCTCCATGGCCTGCATTTTGTCTGTCATCGCCAGGGTGCAGGTATCGGCCACCACGATCTCTTTCAGGCGACTCCCAAGCGTTAAAAGCTCTTCAACGACCTGATGCAGCGCCTGCGGGCTGGGTAGGGAGGTAATGATCTCGTCTGCCTGTCGGGCGACATCGCAGGCCGAGTCTGCCGCCAGCATCCCCTCGGACCCAAGCTCAGCAACCCGTTTCTGATCCAGATCGTAGCCAACGACCGTGAACCCGTTTTTCAATAGGTTACGCACATAGGAAGAGCCCATGATGCCCAGGCCAATCACACCGACTGTCTGCATATTTTTCCCCCCTTTTTATTGATCAAAAGATTACTTTTGGTATATAAACGTCATACTACCTGTACAAAAAATCATGAGGAGACTGCCATGGGACATATTGGGGAAATCACTGGCTTAGGCAGCCAGACAGCACAAGACGCCCGAACGGCCAACACCGACCATCGTGCCCTTCCGATTGTCGACCTCGGGCCACTCATGCGCGGCGAGCCAGATGCGGTACAGAACATCGCCCAGGCTTGGCGTGATACCTGCGAAAACCTCGGGTTTCTCTGCGTGGTCAACCACGGCATCGACCTCGCCCTCATTGAAGACATGGAGCGTCAGTCACGGCGTTTCCACGATGACCTCAGTGTTGATCAGAAAATGGCGGTGCAGGTCACCCGAGACCAAAAAGGGTTCGTTCCCTCTAAGGCCACGATCATTACCCACTCCTCCTATCACGCACACACCAAGCTCGACAGCGTGGAGTGCTTTGTCGTCGCCACAGACTTTCCACCGGACCATCCCGAGGCCATCAAGGGCACGCAATTCTATGGGTCCACTCCCTGGCCTCGCGAAGCCGAGTTGCCTGGTTTTCGCGGCGCGGTTACCCAGTACATGAAGGCAATCGAAAACCTTGGGCTGTCGCTCCTGCCCGTGTGGGAAGCCGCACTCGATTTAGAGTCTGGCTTCTTTAAGCCTTTTTTCACCGATCCCTACTGCTATCTGCGTATCGCCAAGTATCCGAAGGTTGATTTCGTGCAGGACAACGAGTTTGGCCTTGGCGCCCACGCCGATACCGGCTTCATGACCTTCCTGCCCCCAGCCCGAGAGGCGGGGCTGCAGATTCTGGATACTGACAAAAAGTGGTTCTGGCCCATCGTTCCCGAGGGAGCCATCATCGTGAACATTGGGCAGTTTCTATCGCGGTGGACCAACGACCGGTTCCGCGCCACCCCCCATCGGGTACTTCCCCCGAAAGACAACGATCGCTACTCGTTTGCCTGTTTCATCAATACCAACCTCGATGCGGTGGCCCAGTGCCTGCCCAGTTGCCTCCCCACCGATGGCCCGCCGAAGTATGAGCCACGCAGCTATTGGTCATTCTTTGAGTGGTATATGAAGCGCACCTATGTGCATTACAGCGACTTCACGAACGCAGAAGAAAAGCCCAGTTCGGTAAAAAGCTAGTCGATACGGCTTGCCTGAGCCTCAGTGCGATCAAGAGGACGCATCACCGGCGATAGGCCACCACGTGGTCGACTTCGAGCCGAATGCCAATCTTCTCGCCAATTGCATGGTCATGGTGAGACGGCACCAACGCCAGTACCTGGGCCCCGCTGGGCAGCTTAAGGGTGTAGATAAACTCTGCACCCCGAAACGCCTTGCGTGCAACCTCCGCAACCATGGGGCTCGCATCGTCATGCACGATATCGTCTGGACGAATCAAGACTTCGACCTGGTCCCCCTCATCAAAGAGGGTCTCCGCCCCCGCCTCGTATTCCGTCGCCTTCCCACCTGAGAGGTCTCCGAGTTCTATCGCAATGCGATCGCCCTGCAGAATCCTTCCAGGAAGGAAGACGCCTTGCCCGATAAAGTCGGCAATAAATCGTGTGTGCGGCTCGTGATACAGCTTATAGGGGGTATCCCACTGCTGTATCACACCGTCTGTCATGACCCCAACAACATCCGCAATGGCAAAGGCTTCAAACTGGTCATGCGTTACCAGCAAGGCCGTAATGCCTTCTTTCTTGAGAATCTCGCGCACCTCCAGTGCCAGTTTTTCTCTGAGGGCCACATCCAAATTGGAGAAGGGCTCATCCAGTAGTAAGACGCGTGGCCTGGGGGCAATGGCCCGGGCCAGTGCGACACGCTGCTGCTGGCCACCGGAGAGTTCGTGCGGATAGGCATTGGCCCGCCCCTGAAGGCCAACAGTCTCGAGCATTGCGGACACCCGTGCCTGCTTCTCGTTGGGCGCGAGGTGGCCAAGGCCAAAGCCGATGTTGCGGGCCACGGTAAGGTGGGGGAAGAGGGCATAGTCTTGAAACATCATGCCGATCTGCCTGGCCTCTGGCGGCAGCGCCGATCCATTACCGCTCACCCGCTCGCCGGCAAGACAGATCTCCCCGCTTCCGGGTGTATCAAACCCGGCAATCAGGCGCAAGACGGTGGTCTTACCGCAGCCCGAGGGCCCAAGAAGACAGCCCACCTCACCCGGTGCGAGACGAAAACTCACGCCATTGAGTACTGACTTCTGCCCATAGCGGTGAACAAGGGAGGTGACTTCCAGGGCGTATGTCATCGGTGCAGAGGCGATCCTCGGGCAGTAGCGATTTCGAACTGTGGCAGCGTAAACAAATGAGAATCGTTCTATTTTACAATAAGAGCCTCTCGTTTGCGTTACTCTCTATGGCCCAACGCCGTATCCAATTCCCTGCCTTGCTCGTCACCGCGGTTGCCCTCGCGTTGTTTATCTCACTGCCGCTCATCAGCGTGGTGATCAATGTCTTTCAGCCCGACACCCAAGGGGTCTGGTCACATCTCGTGCAGACAGTACTCGGCGAGTACATCACCAATAGCCTCGTCCTGGCCCTGGGCGCCGGCCTTGGCGCAGGATTACTCGGCACGGGTACTGCCTGGCTGGTCGCTATGTACCGCTTCCCGGGCCATCGCGTGCTGCAATGGACGCTGCTTCTGCCCCTGGCCATGCCCACCTACGTGATTGCCTATGCCTACACCGATTTTTTCCAGTATGCGGGGCCGGTACAGAGCCTCTTACGAGAGTCGCTAGGATGGTCACGGGGTGACTACTGGTTCCCAGAGATTCGATCCCTTTACGGTGCCATTGCAATCTTCAGCCTGGTCTTCTATCCCTATGTCTATGTGCTGGCGCGCGCTGCGTTTCTTGAACGCTCGAGCACACTCATCGATGCAGCGCGATGCCTGGGGGTCACCAAGGCGAACGCCTTTTTTCGCGTGGCCCTGCCGCTGGCGCGCCCCGCGCTTGCCGGTGGTATTGCGCTGGTCATCATGGAGAGCCTCGCGGAATTCGGAGCGGTCTCCTACTTTGGTGTGCCCACCTTCACCACCGGCATCTACCGTGCCTGGTATGCCTTCGGCGATCCCATCGCCGCCTCCCAGCTGGCTGCAAGCCTACTGGGCGTGGTTGCACTTGCGCTGCTTCTCGAGAAGGCAAGTCGCGGCCGAGCCGCATTCGACGATAAAGGCGGCCGACCGGCAGCACGCCCAACACTGCCCGGTATGCGCGGGTGGCTTGCTTGTATCGGCTGCCTACTGCCTTTGATCGGTGGTTTCCTTCTCCCCGGGGCCCTTCTGCTCGCGATGACAATCACCGAGGGCGACCCAGAGTTTGGACAGAAATATCTCTCCCTGGCGACAAACAGCCTGGTTCTGGCTGTAATCGCGAGCCTTCTGGCCATAGTCGTAGCCCTACTCCTAGGCTACGCCGGTCGCATGCATCCCGGACGACTCACCGCTAGCATGAAGCGTATTGCTTCTCTGGGTTATGCGGTTCCGGGTACGGTGATTGCAGTCGGCGCCTTGATTCCTCTCACCGCAC
>JBDLQX010000072.1:0-7071 GCA_039800345.1 Pseudomonadota bacterium
GAACGACGCGATAATGGGGCAACCCTCGTAGCTCGCCAGATGCAGAGCGTCGGCAAAATCCATTCCGTCCCGAAACCAACGAACGGCGGTTTCAACCTGGTTTCTCGACTCGATGATGAGACGAGGAATCGTGAGAATATGGTCTAACACGCGCTGAACCGCTGTCTTCGGGTATTTGAATATCCCCTGAGCAGCCATTCGAATTCCAGAAGAACCGTCTAAGCCACCAATAAGGGCTGACCAGACTCGATGAGCCCTCGGGCGATTTCCCCCTGGTGAGCAGTCGCTTCGTCTGCTGTGTAGCGGATGTAATACCAATCCCCTGGCCTTTATGCGCGCCGCACCCTAAGCGCGCGCCGCTACAGCACTGTTTGCGTCGAGCATCTTTCGACGATAGTCCAATGGTGAGAGGTTAAGCCGCTGCCGAAAACGGCGTGCGAAATAGGCAGGGTCATCAAAGCCCACCTTCTGCGCAATGTCGGACACTTTTAAATTGGAATAGGCAAGCAACTCTTGCGCCTGTTCAATACGTCGGGCGGTAAGCCACTCCACAAAAGGCATGCCTGTCTGTTTTTTAAGCAGCTGCGACAGGTAGTTGGGCGACAGACAGGCTGCTTCGGCAACCTGCTTGAGCGTAATGTCGTTACCAAGCTCCTGGTCGATAAAACGAAATGCCCGAGTAAGGCCATCGGTACGGTAATCCATGCAGGCCCGCTTCTGCCCCATTTGAAGATACTGATCTTCAAACCGTTCGTTGGTAAGGCCAATCAGATCAAGAATGAGGCCCCGCAGCCGCTCCGTCGTGCCCATGCGTCTATCGAGGTGTATGGCCATCATGCGCTTCGCAAGATCGCAGATATAGCCGAAGTCTCGGTCTGAGAACACATAATCGAGAACGTGCTGGAAGATAAAGGGCGCAAGCTCTGGGAAGGCTCTTACCGAGGCCTCCTCCATTTCGATAGGAGGCATGATGAGTTCCGGCCGCAAAAACCCGGGCGCGAAGTCGAACATGAAGTATTCATCGGGCAGGCGATCCGGCGTGCAGTGAACACGGTAAGGAAGAACAAAAATTACCGAATTGGGTTGAAACATATGGGGCGTACCGCCAATAAAGTGCTTGCCGTTGCCCTTGACGTTGATATGAATCTGAAAATACTCATGCCGATGGGGCGTGAGCACCCAACGAGAGTGCCTCTGGTCTCGTACCCAAAAATCAAATGAGTCGGCAAGCTCCAACATCTGGAGCGTACGGACTTTCTGGTCTGGACCACCAGCGGTGGCGGGCATAACCGGAGACACTTCTGTCTGATTACTCAACTGCCTTCACCATGTCTTCAACTACCTTCTTCGCATCGCCAAAGACCATCATGGTCTTGTCCATGTAGAACAACTCGTTATCCAGGCCGGCATAGCCGGAGGCCATGGATCGCTTGTTCACGATTACGGTGGCGGCCTTGTAGGCCTCGAGAATCGGCATGCCAAAGATGGGGCTGCCTGGCGTGCGTGCTGCAGGGTTCACCACATCGTTGGCGCCGAGCACCAGTACGACATCGGTCTGGCCAAACTCGCCGTTGATGTCTTCCATTTCGTGCACCTGGTCGTAGGGGACTTCAGCCTCCGCGAGCAACACGTTCATATGCCCAGGCATGCGGCCCGCCACGGGGTGAATGGCGTACTTCACATTCACCCCCTTTTCGGTGAGCTTCTCGGTGAGCTCCTTTAAGGCATGCTGGGCACGGGCCACTGCCAGGCCATAGCCCGGAACGATGATGACGGTATCGGCGTTGGACAACAAAAAGGCTGCATCGTCGGGAGACCCACTTTTTACAGGTCGCTGCTGGCCATCGCCCCCTGCGGCGGCTGTGCTTGCTTCTCCCCCAAAGCCACCCAGAATGACGTTAAAGAAGCTGCGATTCATGGCCTTACACATGATGTAAGACAGAATCGCACCGGAGGAGCCGACCAACGAGCCGGCAATAATGAGCATGCTGTTACCCAGAGAAAAGCCAATGCCTGCAGCCGCCCAGCCCGAGTAGCTATTGAGCATACTGACCACCACCGGCATGTCGGCCCCACCGATGGGAATAATGATGAGTACGCCCAGCACAAAGCTTAAGGCGAGCATGAGGAAGAAGGCATCCCACCGCTCGGTAAACATGAAGACAAGACCAAGCCCAACCGTAGCAATGCCCAGCGCCAGGTTCAGCATGTGCTGGCCACTAAAAACTACCGGTGCACCCTGAAAGAGCCGAAACTTGTATTTGCCTGAGAGCTTGCCAAAGGCAATAACGGAGCCGCTAAACGTAATAGCGCCAATGGCGGCCCCTAGGAACAACTCAAGACGGTTGCCAACCGGAATGGGCGCCCCCTTCGCGGCAATATTAAGGGCATAGGGCTCAGCGACAGCCGCCACCGCAATAAAGACTGCCGCCATGCCAATCATGCTGTGCATGAAGGCCACGAGCTCCGGCATCTTAGTCATCTCGACACGCTTGGCCATAGTGGCCCCGATCACGCCGCCGACCACGAGACCACCAAGAAGTAACAGAAGCCCAGACCCGAGGTCTGCCGAGCCCGAGAGGCTCTGGGCCATGGTGCCAATTAGCCCCACAGTGGTCACGATGGCAATGGCCATGCCGGTCATGCCAAAGATGTTTCCCCGTATTGAGGTGGTGGGGTGACTGAGGCCCTTTAATGCCTGAATAAAGCAGACCGAGGCCACCAGATACAGCAGCGTAACAACATCCATAGAGAGGCTAAACATTTAAGCAGCCCCTTTCTCAGTTGCAGTCTTCTTGTCTTTCTTCTTAAACATTTCGAGCATGCGTTTGGTGACCAAGAAGCCACCAAAGACATTGACTGCGGCAAGCGCCACCGCCAGCACGCCCATGGTCTGGCCCAGCACCGTCTCGGTGAGGGCTGCAGCCAGCATGGCGCCGACAATCACAATGGCCGAGATGGCATTGGTGACCGCCATGAGTGGGGTATGCAAGGCGGGGGTCACATTCCAGACCACGTGATACCCCACATAGATGGCGAGTACGAAAATAATCAGGTTGGTGAGGGTGGGGCTAATCATGTCCATAGCTGGGGGCTCGATCTAGAGAGAGATATGTAAGGGGCTGGGCTAGGAGGGACGTGTTACCTGACCATCACGGGCCACGAGGGTAGCCGCCACAATGTCGTCGTCCATGGGAATCTGCAGGGCCCCTTCTTTGGTAAGAATGAGCTTTAAGAAGTCCAGCAGGTTACGGGCGTAGAGCGCCGAGGCATCAGTAGGTACCAGGGCCGCCAGGTTGGGCTGCCCCACGATCTTGACGCCATTGCTGGTGAGCACGGTTTCATTAACTTTCGACAACGGGCAGTTACCACCCTGCTCGACCGCCATATCTACAATCACCGATCCCGGCTTCATGCTGGCAACCATCTCTTCGGTAATAAGAATCGGCGCCTTACGGCCAGGAATTAATGCGGTGGAAATCACGATATCGGCCTGAGCGATACGCTTGGCCACCTCGGCCGCCTGGCGCTTCATCCAGCTCTCGGGCATGGGGCGCGCGTAGCCACCCACGCCTTGGGCGATTTCACGTTCTTCGTCGGTCTCGTAAGGCACATCGATAAACTTCGCGCCCAGAGACTCGATCTGTTCTTTGACTGCAGGGCGCACATCGGAGGCCTCGACCACCGCGCCCAATCGCTTGGCTGTGGCAATGGCCTGCAGGCCCGCCACGCCCGCCCCAAGAATGACTGCCCGCGCGGCCTTTACGGTTCCGGCAGCGGTCATGAGCATGGGGAAGATGCGGGGATAAGCATCGGCAGCGAGCATGACGGCCTTGTACCCCGCCAAGTTGGCCTGTGACGACAGCACATCGAGCGACTGGGCACGCGTGGTGCGCGGGGCGGCCTCCATCGCAAAGGCGGTGAGGCCAGCGGCTGCAAGGCGCTCGAGGCCCGGGCGGTCAAACGGCGAAAGCATGCCCACAAGAACAGCCCCTTTTTTCATCTGGGCAAGTTCGGCATCGGTAGGAATACGCACTTTGAGCACCATGTCACAGCCAAGCGCTGTGGCCTGATCTGCCAGGCTGGCGCCTGCAGCCTCATAGGCACTGTCGACCATGCTGGCGCCAAGCCCCGCACCGCGGGCAACCACCACCTGGTGGCCAAGACCGACCAACTTCTTTACCGTCTCTGGTGAACCCGCTACTCGCGTCTCCCCGACCAATGCTTCTTTCGGAATGCCGATACGCACGCGTCTTCCTCTCAAATTAGATATGGGCGCGCCAACCCTTTGTGGCTGACGGTTTCTGGTTAGACTGTAATGTTATATGACTAGACATCAAACCGTGGTCGTGGGGCTTTCTGGTGGGGTCGACTCGGCCGTATCTGCCTGGCTTTTGAAGCAGCAGGGCTATACGGTCGTGGGCGTCTTCATGAAGAATTGGGAAGACGATGACGACTCAGAGTACTGCTCTACGCGGCAGGATTTTCTCGATGCGGCCGCCGTCGCAGACCTTCTGGGCATAGAACTGCAGGCCGTGAACTTCGCGGCCGAGTACAAAGATCGGGTCTTTGCCGACTTTCTGCGCGAGTATCAGGCAGGCCGTACGCCCAACCCCGATGTCTTGTGTAATGCCGAGATTAAATTCAAGGCCTTTCTCGACCATGCGTTTGCACAGGGTGCAGACCTTATTGCCACGGGCCACTATGCTCGGCTGCGCCGCACAAAAGAGGGTGCGGTCGAACTGCTGCGTGGGCTTGATGCCTCGAAAGATCAGTCGTATTTTCTGCATCGATTGAGCCAGCAGCAACTCGACCGTGTCTTATTTCCCGTGGGCGAACTGCAGAAGACCGAGGTGCGCCGTATCGCCGATGAGATCAGGCTGCCCAATGCCAAGAAGAAAGACTCCACAGGCATCTGCTTTATTGGAGAGCGCCCGTTTCGGGAATTCTTGCAGCGTTATCTAGCCCATCAACCAGGCCCGATATGCACCCCCGAAGGCATCGAGGTGGGGCGTCATCAGGGGCTTTCTTTTTACACGCTCGGCCAACGCAAGGGGCTCGGCATTGGCGGGGTCAAGGCGCGCGGCTTTGTGAGCGCAGAAGGCAGCGGCTGGTTTGTGGCCCGCAAAGACATGGCCCGTAATGTCTTGTATGTCGTGCAAGACCACGACCACCCGTGGCTCTTAAGCCGTAGCTGTCAGACGATCGATGCCTGCTGGGTATCGGGTAAGCCCCCTGAGGAGCCTGACGACGATGCGCCCGGTGCTGTCGGCTTGGGCATCAAGACCCGCTATCGGCAGGCCGACGCCTCAGGAAGGCTCTCGGCCGCTGAAGCCACGGGGATTTCCATGGCTTTTGAGACTCCGCAGTGGGCCGTGACTCCGGGGCAGTCGGCTGTTGTCTACCGTGGCGAGGTCTGCCTCGGTGGCGGCATTATTAGCGCTACTGCGGTTTAGTCTGCTGAAACGACGGGCGCTCCGACATGCGCGTGTAGAAGTCTGCAAGGTTCGGGTAGGCCTTGGCCCAGGAGTTCTCCGGGAAACGAAAATTGAGATAGCCCATCGCCACCCCGCAGGCAATATCGCCTAAGGAGAATGCCTTGCCGTTCATCCACTGGTCTTTGCCTAGGGTCTGGCTCATTACCGCAAGCGCACGATCCACCTTCAGTGCCTGCCGTGCAAGATAGTCTTCGTTAATCGCGGCGCCCTGATGAAACCGCTTCTCCACAATCATGGCAATGGCCGCATCGCAGAGGCCGTCAGCCAGGGCTTCGAGCGTGCGCACGGTGGTGCGCTCACGATTGCCCTCAGGAATGAGGCGCTGCGTGGGCGCGCGCGAATCCAAGTATTCCGCGATAACCCGCGAGTCGTAGACGCAGCCGTCTTCGAGCAAAAGTACAGGCACCTTGCCTAGAGGATTCTGAGCAGCGATCTCCGTCTTTTCCGACCAGACATCGTCCAGCACAAACTCGTACTCGAGCCGTTTCTCAACCGCAACCACGCGGACTTTACGAACATAGGGACTGGTGACGGAGCCAATAATCTTCATAGTGGGCAGAGAGAAAGGGAAAGGTAGCGGAGTATAGCGCCCCCGCCCAAGCTGCCGCTATGCCCGTGTCACAATTAACACATGAATACAACAAACCCTAATACAGGAGGGGGTTTGTCGGATCCCCCGCGGGACAGTCGACTGCTCTGCCTGTCGCCTTTAGACGGCCGCTATGCAGAAAAGGTAGAGCGTCTGCGACCACTGCTCTCTGAATATGGACTTTTGCGATTTCGTGTGCAGGCAGAGATTGCCTGGCTCACGGTGCTTTCTGAGGCGGGTCTTGCCGAACTGAAACCCTTTTCACCCGCGGCGCGCAGTGCCCTCATGGACTGGGGCCAGACGTTTACCGTGGAAGACGCGGCCCGCATTAAAGCGATCGAGGCCCAGACCAACCACGATGTCAAGGCTGTGGAGTATTTTCTGAAGGAAAAGGCGCAGGCCAGCGGGCTGCCGGAGTTGATTCAGGCCGCAGAGTTTATTCACTTCGCCTGTACGTCGGAGGACATCAACAACACTGCCCATGCCCTTATGCTGCAGGGGGCGCGACAAGAAGTAATGCTGCCCGCGATTCAGAAGGTGATCGACCGGCTTGCGACGATGGTGGCCGAACAGGCAGGCCAGCCGATGCTCTCTCGAACCCATGGGCAGACGGCATCGCCGACAACACTGGGTAAAGAACTGGCCAATGTGCGGGCGCGACTGCGCGGTACCCGTGATCAGTTTGCTGCGGTGATGTTGCGCGCCAAGATGAACGGCGCGGTGGGAAATTACAACGCCCACCAGGCGGCTGCCCCGGAAGTGGATTGGGAGGCTTTTTCGCGCAGCGTGCTGGGCACGCTGGGCCTGACCGTAAACCCCATGACCACACAGATTGAGCCGCATGACGACATTGCGGCCTATTTCGATGCGCTGTCGCGTGTGAACACCGTGCTTTTGGATTTCTGTCGCGATGTCTGGGGCTATGTGTCGCTGGGTTACTTCAAGCAGAAGCTAAAGGCCGGCGAAGTGGGGTCATCCACCATG
>JBDLQX010000073.1:0-76250 GCA_039800345.1 Pseudomonadota bacterium
CAGAAATGGGCTCCCAACCACGCGCGGCGGCGCTTGCCACACCCTTGGAGAAGGGGGCAACGGCAGTGACCACAATAAGGGGGTGGGGCCGCTGATAAGGACGCAGGATGATGCCCTGGCCGATCTCGGGAATCATGGTCCGCTCGGTGGTGACCTTGAAGTACTTCCCCTCTATCTTATAGGGCGCCTCTGATTCCCAGATCTTCAAAACAGTGTTGATACCTTCAACAAACATCTCAAGACGGTTCTCTACATCGAGATTTCCGAAGACTTCCATATCAGACTTCAGACCGCCCGGGCTAATGCCCATAATAAAGCGGCCCTTGAGCATATGGTCTAGCATGGCCACCTGGCCGGCAATCGCAGCTGGATGACTGTTGGGCACGTTGATCGTGCCGCTTCCCAGCATGATTTGTTTGGTACTAAAGGCCAGACTACTCAGGAACATCAGCGAAGAGGTCACGTTCTCGGCGAGATCGGTGACATGTTCTCCCACATAGGCTTCGGAGTAACCGAGCTGGTCTGCCAGGATTACCGCCTCACGGTCTTCCGCGAGGGTTTCAAAGGGCTTTCGGGAAGGCGGATGCAGAGGCATCATGAAAGTTCCAAGTTTCATCTTCTACTGCTCCTATCACAGAGGTTTTTTAAGGGTAGGACTCACAAACCTAGCGAAATCCCGATATACAACACTCTCGAAGCATCGTATTCTCTGTTGATCTAAAGATCAATAACGATATCCCCTAGGGAGAGTGAATTCTAATGCAACGCAGCAAATCAACGGTAGGGGTCATTGGCCTGGGCATTATGGGCTCTGCCATGGCGTCCAATCTGCAAAATGCCGGCTTTTCAGTTGCGGGCAGTGAGCCCCGGGCAAGCCAGCGGCGCCTTATGGGGTCTCGCATCGCCGTGGTCACCGCCAACAATGCCGAGATTCTTGACCACAGCCGCCTCATTATCACCTCTCTGCCATCCGCCAAAGCGCTCTTCTCTGTTGCCAAAGAGTTGGTACAGGCCGCCCAGGCCAGCCCCCGCCGTGTCAAGGGCCCGGCCGCCATTGTTGCCGAGACCAGCACCCTGACCCTTGAAGACAAGCTGCATGCGCGAGAAATCTTTGCTGCCGGGGGCATTGAAATGCTCGACTGCCCCCTCTCGGGTACGGGTGCGCAGGCCCTGAACCGCGATCTCACGGTATTTGCCAGCGGCTCTGCTCCGGCCATCAAGACGTTTATGCCCGTTTTTCAGGGCTTCTCAAAGACCCAATTCAATGTAGGTGAATTTGGCAATGGCATCAAGACCAAGTGGGTCGCCAATCTTCTGGTGGCAATTCACAACATCTCAACGGCAGAGGCTTTGCTATTTGCCCGTGAGCTTGGCCTCGACATGTCTTCTATTGTTGAAGTGCTCTCCGATGGGGCAGGCTCCTCACGGATGCTCCAGATTCGAGGTCCGGTCATGGTTGCGCACAACTGGCAGCCCGCGACCATGAAGGTCGGAATCTGGAAGAAAGACATGACGATTATTCAGTCGGCTGTGCAGGCCTTAAATGTGCCTGCGCCGCTCTTCTCGGCCAGTCTGCCGATCTACGCCGCGGCAATGGCCCTGGGCATGGAGGCAGATGACACGGCCGCCGTCTATGAGGTGCTCGAGCGTATGACGGGTGAGGTGGCCGCTACGAAGAAGGTAACCCCGAAGAAGGTAACTCCCAAGTCTCCCGCGCGTAAGGCAACGCGTGCCACGCGAAAGAAGGCCACATGACCTCCGAGACCAAACTG
This sequence comes from Pseudomonadota bacterium, assembly GCA_039800345.1. GTDB lineage: Bacteria > Pseudomonadota > Gammaproteobacteria > Burkholderiales > Burkholderiaceae_A > Hahnella. The sequence continues at coordinate 1,773 of JBDLQX010000073.1, forward strand.
TCCGATCCCTCCGATTCAAAGGCATTCCGGCAGGCGCTGGGCTACTTTCCTACCGGCGTTACGATCATCACAGGCCGTGATCCGGAGACCCATGCCGCTGTCGGCCTCACGGTGAGCAGTTTTAATTCGCTCTCCCTGCACCCGCCGCTTGTTCTCTGGTCTATTTCGGCCCGTTCGCCCAGTCTGCCCGCCTTCGGCCCGGGGCGATCGCAGTGCATTCATGTCCTCAATGCTCAGCAGGCCGACCTTGCGCGACATTTCGCCTCGCCCAAGCCCGATAAATTCCAAGGGGTGTCACTGCTCGCGGATCAGCCCGCCGATGCCCCCCCTCAACTCGCCGACTGCTGCGTGGTTTTTCACTGTGTGACCGACCGCCTAATTGAAGCGGGAGATCATTTTCTGGTGATTGCCTCGGTGCGTGGCTATCAGGCCTTTGAGGCCGACTCCTTGGTCTTCTGCAGGAGCCTCTTCTTGTCTTCCGAATCGCTCTCCAGAATCAACGGGTAGATGGTCTTGGCACCCTCTAAAAACAAATCGACGGCATCTGTTGTTTTTTGGTCAAAGCTTAGTCTGCTGCCCGCCTTAAAGATGTTGGCACGCACCGCCCAATAGAACATGCTGCCATGAAGATTCCAGGCCATCTCGATCTCTCTCGGAAGCATGGGCTTTTTCAGCAGCTGCGCCTGCTTGGGATGCCCCTGAAGAAACGCCATCCGAAACTCCTGGCACATCGCTACGAGCAGACGGTCGCGCACGATCTTCAAGTACTTGCGGTTCAATGCCATCTCCGCCAGACCGGCGTACATGTAAATGCGAATCCATTCGGGCCGATAGGTGGCCTGCGCATACAGCTGATAGAACTCAATCAGTCTATCGCGCAGCGGGAGATTTCGGCTCTGCAGAGTATCTACCCATTGGGGATTCCACTGATTCAGAAAAACCACCTGAAAGACTTCTTCGATCAGATCTTGTTTGGACTGAAAATATCGATAAAGAAGTGGCTGGGAAATACCAATACGTTTGGAGAGCTCTCGGGTCTGGCTGGCGAACCCCGCCTCGGAAAAATACTCGATGGCCGCTTCGAGGATCTGCGCACGCCGGTCTTCGGGCGGCATGCGGCGCAGGGGCGTGCTTTTTCGTTGTGTCATAGCCTCAGAAGTGTAATTTAGAAAATGATAAATAAAAGAGCAATTGTCGTTGGGGGTTCCATGGCTGGACTATTTGCGGCGAATCTGCTTCGCAGCCATGGCTGGCATGTGGAGATCTTCGAGCGCTCAAAGACCCCTTTGTCTGGACGGGGTGCAGGTATCGTGACCCATGACGGACTCCTCTATGCCCTGCAGGCGGCAGGGGCCTCGATTGACGAGGCTCTGGGGGTGGAGATCTATAAGCGTCTGGCCATCGCAAAGACCGGCGAGCAGCTTGCCTATCGCGACTTTACGCAGGTGCTTACCTCTTGGTCACGGCTTCTGGGCTACCTCAAGGTGGCCTTCCCCGAGCAGTTTTATCATCTTAATGAAGAGGTCGTGGCCATTGACGGTGGCTCGTCCGTTACGCCTGCTAAGGTCACATTTATCAGCGGTCGCACTATGGAAGCCGATCTGGTGGTCGCTGCCGATGGGCTCAAATCTAGCCTGCGGCGGCATCTGCAGGTCCCCTTCCGTCAGGTCTATGCAGGTTATGTGGCCTGGCGGGCGGTGGCAGATCTCTCCGCGCTATCCGTAGAGACCCAGAAGCTCATGGGCGATATTTTTCTCTTCTCTCAGCTACCGGGGGAGCAGATTCTCTCTTATCCCATCGCCGGCCCAGAGAGCGCCAAGCAGGTACTCGTGAACCTGGTCTGGTATCGGCGCAGTTCTGATCAACAACTCAAGGAACTCCTTACCGATGAGGAGGGTATCTGGCACAGCGATGGCATACCGCCGCAGAAGATTCGGGCGCGTCATATCGAGAGGATGCGCGCAGACGCGGCCGGAATTTTTCATCCGGCCTGGGCAGAGCACCTTCAGAAGTCGGAGTCGATCATTCTTCAACCCATTTTTGATAGCGAGGTCGAGACCATGTGCCAGGGGCGCGTGGCCTTCATTGGCGATGCTGCCTTTGTCGCGCGGCCGCACGTGGGGCAGGGTGTTACCAAGGCCGCTGGGGATGCCCTCTGTCTGGCCCGCAGCCTGCGGGATGCCGCGATTACTGATGTTCCGCGTCTGCTCCACCGATTCTCGGAAGCACGGCTCGCGATAGGCCGTATGGCAGTCGAACACGCCCGGCAGATGGGCGCACCTGTGGTGGTCAGCCCGTTACTGAAGGACGGGCTGCATTGGGAGGCCTATTACTCGCAGCCAGAGAATCTTGTTCGAGACACCGCCGTCGAACTGGACGGGGTGGTCACCAAAGAAGAGGCTGCAACAGCCTAAATCCCCCATTCATCTTTACAAACGACTTAAAAACTTTTCAAAGGAGAACACATGCCGGGACTGCACGTTGGCGTTGACATTGGAGGCACCTTTACCGATTGCGTGGTGATTACCGAGAAGGGCGCCGTGGTCACCACGAAGTCCCCCTCGACGCCACCGCATTTTGCGGATGGAATGGTCTCTGCTCTTGAGCTTGCAAGTAAAGAATTGGGCATGGCGTTCAGTGATTTCTGCGAGAAGATTGCGGTGCTCACCCACGGTACTACTGTTGGTACGAATGCCCTGATTCAACGGCGTGGGGCCAAGGTGGGAATGATCACCACCAAGGGCCACGAAGACGCCATTCACATCATGCGTGGGTCGCGAGGTGTGACTTCTCGTAATCTCAACCAGGTGGTGCATTTTCCCGAGAGCCAGAAGCCGGTGCCTATCGTGCCCAAAAAATGGATACGGGGTGTCTCAGAGCGCGTGGACTGCATGGGTGCCGTCGTAGTCCCGATTAATAAGGATGACGTTGAGCAGGCCATTACCGAACTGCTCGATCAGGGCGTGGAGGCGATTGCCGTCTGCCTGCTCTGGTCGTTTAAGACCCCCGCCCACGAGCAGTACATTAAGGAGCGCATCCTCAAGCGGGCGCCCCATATTTTTGTATCGTGCTCTGTCGATCTTGCCCCGAAGTGGGGTGAGTACGAGCGTATGACGGCCACGGCGCTCAATGCCTATATTGGGCCCGTCACCTCAGACTACCTCAAGAAACTCGATCGACGCCTGAAGTCGGCAGGCTATAAGAAGCCGCTGCAGATCACCCAGTGCGGGGGCGGATCGATCTCTGTAGAGCGGGCCATCGAGGCGCCTCTGCTCACGCTCGATTCCGGACCGGTATCGGGTGTCACGGGCTCGCAGTTCTTGGGCCGTATTCTGAATATGGAGAATGTGATCACCACAGATATGGGGGGCACCTCGTTTGATGTGGGCATCATTCACGCGGGGCAGCCTTCGTTTAGTTTTATGGCCAACGTGGCCCAGTATGAATACTTCATTCCGAAGGTGGATATCCAGGCGATCGGCTCTGGGGGGGGATCGCTGGCGGTCGTCGATCGTCTGACAAAGACACTACGGGTAGGCCCCGAGTCGGCTGGTGCAAACCCAGGTCCGGCCTGCTACGGAAAGGGTAACGAGACGCCCACGGTCACCGATGCCGACCTCGTGCTTGGCTATATCGATCCCGACAATTTCCTCGGTGGAAAGATTGTTCTGGATAAAGAAAAGTCGGTTGCGGCTGTTCAGCGCGTGGCGGACCAACTCGGCCTGGGGCTCTACGAGACGGCGGCGGGCATTGCAAAGATCGCCGAATTCAAGATGGCCGACATTATTCGAAAAACAACCGTCGAGAAGGGCCTCGATCCACGCGACTTCTCCTTGTTTGCCTTTGGTGGTGCAGGCCCTGTGCACGCCGGTATTTTTGCAAGGGAGCTGGGAGCACAGAAGGTTCTTGTGCCTCTGAACCGAGTCGCTTCCACCTGGTGCGCCTTTGGTGCAGCTACGGCCAGCCTGCTGCATATTCATGAACGGGTCGAGATTCTCTCCTCCCCCTTCGACCTGAAGAGGGTCAATGCTGTGCTCGCCGAACTCTACGCGGGGGCGAGTAAGCAGATGGGGGCAGACGGCATTCCTGCCTCAGGCCGACAATTCCAATTCTCCGTCGATATGCGTCACCGTGGACAGATCAATGAGGTTGAGGTGCCCCTAAGTAGTGATTCCGTGAAGGGGGGCATGAAGCTTACCGACAAAGATCTTGCGCAACTGATCGAGCGATTCTATGTGCGGTATGAGGCAATCTACGGCAAGGGATCGTCTTATCGCGATTCTCGCCTCGAGATGGTTACCTTCCGGCTGCGTGCCATGGGGGCCTCGCGTACTGTCACCCTACCGAAGGCCAAGCGCAGTTCGTCCGTCATTAAAGAGAAGGCAAAAACGGGTAAGCGCAAGGTCTACTGGACCGACCTCGGCAAGCAGGCCGTCACCCAGGTCTATAACGGTGAGTTGTTGGAATTCGGAAACACCGTTGCGGGCCCGGCCATTGTGGAGACCAGTCACACCACGATTGTGGTACATCCCCAGCAGAAGCTGCTGGTCGATGCCTATGGAAACTTTGAACTCAAGCTCGGGAGATAGTCATGCTGAAAGTCAGTGAACTAAAAGATGTGTCCTTTAATGGCCGCGAGATGGGCTATGTGCCCCCCGAAAAACTGCGTATCTCGAAAAAGCTCAAGCTTCATACCAAGGCGTCGAAGAAGCTCGATCCCATCACTTATGAGGTGATTCGACACAGCCTCTGGAACGTCAATGAGGAGCACGGGGCAACGATTCAGCGGCTCTCCGGCTCGCCAGTTGCCATGTATGCCCTAGATCTCAACCCGTCGATCCTCACCGAAGATGGGGAGTTCGTCTATTTCGGTCCCTACATGCAGTACATGTCTGGTGTTACCGATACCCAGGTGAAATGGATTCTTGAGAACCGGTCAGAAAATCCTGGTATCAAAGACGGCGACATGTTCTTGGCCAACGACCCCTGGGTGGGTGCTGCCCACCAGCAGGATGTCATGCTGATTTGTCCAGTCTTCCATGAAGGGGAGCTATTTTGCTGGGTCACCAACTGTCTGCACCAGTACGACATTGGTGGCATCACGCCTTCAAGTTTCTGTATGTCGGCTAAAGATGCTTTTGAAGAGGGCATCCTGATTCCGCCTGTGAAGATCATTGAAGGGGGGGAGATCCGGAAAGATATTGAAGACCTTTACCTTCGGTCGTCCCGAAAGCCTGCCTCAGTCGCCCTTGATTTCCGTGCCCAGCTAGCCGGAAATACCACAGCCAAGGAGCGTGTCGAGAGCCTGCTGCGCAAATATGGGGGCGATACCGTGAAAGCCGTGATGCGCAAGATTCTCAATGACGGTGAGGCGGCGTTCTTAGAGAAAATGTCGCGATTGCCTGACGGCGTCTGGCGCGACCGCACCTATGTGGAGTGTTCACGCCCCGGGGATCGTAAGACACACCAGGTGCAGCTTACGCTGCGCAAGGCGGGCAACACTCTGATCTTTGAGAACGATGGCACCGCAGAACAGGAAGGCGCGATGAACGCCACCTTCTCCGGATGGCGTGGCTCTATTATGGTGGCCCTCAATCAGCTGCTCTGCTGGGACCAGTACTTCGCGATTGGTGGTGCCTTGCGCCATGTGAAGTTTGATCCGACCCCGGGCACGATGAACTGCGCCAATTTCCCCGCCTCTGTTTCTACTGCGCCGGTGCAGGCCATGGAGATCTCTTTGTATCCGGCCTATAACGTCTTGGCAAAGATGATTTATGCCGACCAAGAGATGCGCAAGGACATTATGTGTATCGGGGGCACCAGCCAGTGGCCAGCGACCATCTTTCGTGGCAAGGACCAGTGGGGAGAGAATTTTGGCTACATCCTCGTTGACCCCATTGGCGGTGCGATTGGTGCCTTCTCTACAGGCGATGGCATCTCAACCGGCGGCCAGTCTCGTACCCCCATTTGTAAACTGCCTAACATTGAGCACACCGAGCAGACCTTCCCCGTTCTCTTTCTCTACCGCAAAGAGTTGCTCGATTCGGGCGGGGCGGGCCTGAACAGGGGAGGTATGTCGGCAGAAACCTGCTTCATCCCGCACAACACGGCGACGATTACCCACGACACCCTGTCGTCGGGCAATGCCGTACCGACCTCTACGGGCATGATGGGTGGCTATCCTGCTACCGTAAACGTCTACAAGTTCAAGAAAGATACCGACATTCTGAGTCGCTTTGGTGCCTCGGCGTTGCCGTCAGACATTTCAGAGGTCTCGGGTCAAGAGGTAACACTGGAACTGCGGCAGCAGAACTTTCAGCAAGACCCCTCCGATGTCTACGCGGTGGTCTGGACCGGTGGCGGTGGCTACGGCGACCCTTTGGCACGCGATCCCGAGAAGGTGGCCGAAGACGTGAACGAGAACCGGGCAGTCTCACTTCAGGCTGCTGGAGAAATCTACGGTGTGGTGCTGAAGGCCAACGGTGAGGTCGATGTGGCAGCAACGGCCTCTCTTCGGTCGGAAATTCTGGCCCGCCGTAAGGGCTATTCCGTGCAGGGCACGCCTGGGAAGACCCCAACGAAGCTCTCGGGTAAGGTCTTTAAGCAGATCACTGAGAACTTGAACTTGCAGTATCCCGAGTCCGGAAAATCCAATAAAACAGGACTGCGGTGGGCCTGTAGCCACTGCGCAACAGATCTCGGATCTGCGAAGGAAAACTACAAGCTGGGCTGTACTCGACACGACGCACCGATTGCGGCCGCCAATCCCAACATTGGCGACTGGAAGCGGTATGTGGATGAGGAACCAACCTTCCGACAGTTCTTCTGCCCGGGCTGTGGCTATCTGATTGAGAACGAGATTGCGCGCAAGACCGATCCTCTGCTGGAGGATATCCAGATCAAGATCTGACGCCTGTTCGGACGTCTCTGTTTTGTTCAGTCGCCCCGGTTACCGTGAGGTACCGGGGCTTTTTTCTCTCTCGGCTGGGTGTTACAGACCGAAATGATCGATCAGGATCTGATTGAACTCGGCAGGGTTTTGCACATTCGGCAGATGGCCTGCTTTACTTACAGAACGATAGCGGGCCTGGGGTAGTCGCTGCGCGAGTTCTGTGAGTGCCTTTGGGAAAGGCCCATCATTCTCGCCAGACACAAACGTCGTACGCACCGTAATGGCCTCTACCTGCGGCGCGTAATCAAGCTTCTGAATGGCCCGCGCACAGCCCACAAAGCCATTCGCAGAAGTCGCACCAATCTGCGATTTGAATTCCTGCATCAGGGCACTGTTCGCGGGGTCTTTTGCATAGTCGGCACCAAACCAGCGTTCCACTGTGGCATCGGCCATCGCAGCGCATCCTTGGGAGAGCGCAAGTTCTATGCGAGGATTCCAGGAATCGGCCATTTCTTTGGGCATGTCGGCGCGGGTGTCGCAAATGACAAGACTCTCAAACCGGGCGGTCTGATGAATACCAAGGCCAATACCAATCATGCCGCCTAGCGATAGGCCCATAAAATGGGCTCGACTCTGCCCGAGCGCATCGAGCACACCAATGCAGTCACGCCCCAAGTCGTCCAGGCTAAAGCCGAGTTCTGTCGGGCCCGAGGCGCCATGGCCACGGGTGTCCATCGCCAGAACCCGATAGCCCCCTTGATGCAAAAGGGCTGCCTGTGCCTCCCACATCGCGGCTGCTGACAGAATGGAATGCGACAGCAGCACGACTCCCCGGGATCCTGTCTCGCTGTCATAGACGCAGATCTGCTGTCCGTTGGTGGTGATCGTCTTTTTTGTCCATCCATTGGTCATGGAATGTCTCCTTTAGGGTAGGGGTGTGGGCTGGGTAGGAAGATGGCGGGTGCGGGAGTGCGTTAGCGTGATGTCGCGTGTAGGCTAGAGGGGACCGAACGCAGGCGGCGGAACGCGCCGAGAGGAGACTTTCTCGTAGGCCGACGCCAAGGCAAGGGTCTGGGCTTCGCGGCCGATCTCTCCTCGAAAGACCAAGGAAAAAGGCAGGCCGGGGGCCGGGATACTCTTTAATGACTTCCCAGGAACGCTTTTGAAAGATCGCCGATCCTCAGACAGGGCGAACTCCGCATCGCAGACCGCCTGAACGAACCCGGCCGGAACGAGAATTTCGGTAAGCCCAGCATTGGGTCCGTGAAACGACTCAAAAAAGTAGTGACGGGCCAGACCGGGCTCTTCCGGATAGCCGATGCGGGCAGGTGGCAACACCGTATGGGCACGCACCAGGCACTCGAGCCGGTTCTCGTGTAAGACCATCATGTCGACACGCCGTAGCAGTTCACGCAGCATGATGCGTTCATCGACGCCTTGACGGCCCCCGAGGGGATTGCGGGGGTCGACGATGGCCTCCCAATTCAAAAAGGCGGCCCGCTGGTCATCGCCCCAGAAACTCGACCGGGCATTGAGTTGTCGCCAGTCTGAGAGGGTCTCCGTGATTCCCCATCGGCTCCAGTCTTCGGCCCGCCGACGGAGATACTGGCCGATATGGAGCCGAAAGGCATTGGCAAGGATCTGCTCTTGCACGGTGGCCAGATCGAGGTTTGAGGGCGGCGTGATGGTGAGGTCCGAGAGGGCCACAAGGTAGTCGATGGGCGCAAGATCGCCGCTGCCAAAGACTCTGCCCGGCTGAAATTCGGTGGGACGAATAGCCTGTGCGAAATCGGGGAAGACTGGCTTTCCCGTGGCGTCAAGGCGGAAGAGGATGTCGGGCATAAAGACGGGAATCAGCCGCGCCAGAGCCTCGGTAAACGACGTCTCCATCTGCTCGAGCGCGGGGTCGGGCTGCCAGTGTCGATGTCGGGATTCCACGAGCGTAAGCCCTAGGGTTGCGCCGAGCACCTCTTTAATTTCACGCGATACCGCGGAGAGAATCGGCTTGACGGCAAGCGTATTGCCGGGGTCGAGCATAGACTCTCGAATGACGCCAACGCGAAGCCCTTTGAGCGCCTCTCTCGAAGCGGGGCTTGCAATATGGGGCGAGAGGCCCTCCGGGGGCGGATAGCTGCTACGTGGAACGGTGGTGTAGGGATCACGTGGATCGTAATAGCCCCCCGAGTCGTCTCGCAGCGCATCGAGGATCTGGGCGCAGTCATCGAGCGTCTTGGCCATGATGCCTGTGCGGTCGCAGTAGATGTCTGCCCCAATCGCACCGCCATCGAAACCAAGCATAGCCTTGTGGGGAAGAATGAGGGCGGTACTGTTGTGGTTAGAGGGGCCGCGTGTAGACATGCGGGTCTCTTCCCCTAGGCTTGCCATAACCATATTCGTAGAGACTGACACCGCGGATCCGGAGCTTGAACCGAGCGAGGCTGACCGGGTGGTGTCGTAGGGGTTGGCAGGGTTCCCTCCCCAGGTGGACCGCTGATAGCCCGAGACCGAGGGTAGTACCTTCTCCGGCTTATGGGCGCCGCCTGGGTCTCCAGCCCTGCCGTTGTATTCAGTCATAACGGCTTTGGCGAAAATAATGGCGCCTTTTTCCCTCAGACGCTCTATCAGCTGATGGTCACGGGCGGGGAAATCGGCGTCGTATCGGGCATCCGCCCCCCCGGTGGAGCGCATGTCCTTCGTATCGAAGGCGTCTTTGAAAGAAAAGACCACCCCATAGAGGGGCATCTTCTGAAGATCGGGATTTCTGCCGTAGCGCGCATCGAGGGCCTGGGCCTGCTCGAGTGCGTCCGGATATCGGCGAAAGATTTCGCAGACCGCCGGGGCCCCCTCGGGCAGGGGCCCATCGTCAGGATGCCGATCGAAATCCCCGCGACAGACCACCGAGCGCTCGCCACGGATATTGAGCGTGGACAGGGCATTGACCTGGCCGCTGATCGGGTCGCCAACAATCATTCCGTACTGCTGCATCACAGAGGGGTCGGAGGCGGTGGGACGCATCTCCCCAAACTCAAGGGGCGGGCCCTGGTAGTCGGCGAGCCCCGGAAAAACCGATTCCGCAGCCACTGTCTGTGTCGGAAACCGCAAACGCGTACCGGCCCGAAGGGTTCCTGTGGCCGCGGGGACCGACTGCCCCTCTCTGGTCACCAGGAGTCCAGACGGGCCGTTAAAGGCCCGGGCCCGATCGATATATTGCTGAACCACCGCCACGCAGCTGGTCTCGCCCGATGTGATGGCACGGTGAAGGTCGTTAATGGAAGCTTCGAATACAGAAAAGGCCATGATGCATAATTCCCTTAATGAACGGATGATAAACAGCATTTGAGGGTTTGCAAGGTATGAGATTCACTAATACCGCGAATCCAGATGCCGTTATCTACTAGGCTACACAAAAAGGAGGCCTTATCACTATGGCAACGATCACGCACTCTCTTGGAACAACCGACTACGAGCGGGCAGGCCCAGCGGGCCAGAGGCCTTTGGTCTTATTTCACACTCTACTGGCCGATCGCAGTGTCTACGATGGAATTTTCGCGACCCTCGCAGAGAAGCGTGATGTCATTCGCTTCCAATTCCCCGGTTTTGGGGCGTCTGTTGGTGTCTGCCAGTCGATTGACGACTATGCCCTATGGACCATCTCGTTTTTAAAGGCGCTTGCAATCGGTCAGCCCGTGGAGGTCTTCTCAAATGGCTTTGGCGGCTTTGTTTCGGTGGGGGTGACCAGTAAAGCGCCGGAGCACGTCTCACGCCTTACTATCGCCAATAGCGGCGCAGCATTCCCGGAGGAGCGTAGGGCCCCGCTGCTGAAGATGGCAGAGCTTGTCGAGACCAAGGGCATCGAGGCCGTGCTCGATACCGCGATCTCGCGTATGTTTCCGGAGGCCTTTGCTCAGGCCAATCCGGCGATTGTTCAGGCACGTAAATCTGCCCTGGCGAAGACCAATCCAGAGCAGTTTTCGGCGGCCTGTCGGGCGCTGGCGCAGCTCGACTACCGTGCAGCAGCCCGTGCAATCGCTAGGCCGGTGCGTATCGTGGCGGGCCTTGACGATGCGACCACGCCGCCGGCGATGTCGCAGGAGTTGCATCAGCTCGTAGCGGGTTCAAGCTATGCTGAGATTCCGGCCTGTGGCCACTGCCCACAAATTCAGCAGCCTGCGCGGGTACTCGAACTGCTTGCCTAATTTAGGGTCTTGCCGCACTGCTGCATCTGTCGTTTCGCTGTAGGCGCTAACGCCTGCCTCTGTTTTTCTCTGAAAGGATTCTCATGACCCAAGACAACCTCATTGAAGTCATTACCGAAAACAAGCTGCCACATTACGAACCTTATGGATGGCACCACTGGCCCGAGCACCCCTGGCTTGCCTATCAGTTTCGTCGGGGGCTGGGCGAAGTACAGGAAGGTGGTGGCGCGGTTAGCGAGGTCTTTCAGGCCGCCAGCCGCATGATCCCGGGGGACCTCGAGAGCTGGCACAAGGAATGGAAGCACATAGCCGATCGCAACTGGAAGCGCGGTGAAGAAGCAGAGGCCCAAGGACATATTCGTACCGCCATGAACTGTTTTCTGCGGGCCGCCGACTATTACCGACAGGCGGAGTTTTACCTCAAGCCCGATGATCCCCGCCGACTCCCCACCTTTGAACGCATGGAGGCATGCAGCCACCGATTCATCAGGAATCTCAACCCTGCGGGTGAAGTGGTCGACATTCCTTATGAGAATGGCGTCTCTTTGTGCGCCTACTTTGTTCGCTCGCCTTACCCGATCGCTAAGCAGCCCGTACTGATCTGTATGGGCGGACTAGACTCCATTAAAGACGAGATGTGGTTCATGCAGGCCAAGGGCGCCCTACAGCGCGGCATTTCTGTACTGATGATTGATGGCCCAGGGCAGGGCGGTACCCTCCGTCGTCATAAGGTGCCCAATCGGGTCGATACCGAGGTTCCTATCGGGAAGTGCATCGACTGGCTTGAGGCCCGGTCCGATATCGACAAGTCCCGGATTGCTGTGTGTGGCTCTAGTCTTGGGGGCTATTACGCGGCGCGGGCGGGCTGCTACGAGCACCGGCTGGCAGCCTGCATTGCCCATGGGGCGATATGGGCGATCACGGATCTCTGGGGTGATGCCTCAGAAGACCATGGCCTTGCAGAGCACATTAAATGGGTCTTTGGCTCTGATTCCATGAAGTCGGCGATGGTCAAGGCCAAAGACTTTACCCTTGAGGGGCATCTCGACCATATGCGCTGCCCGTTTCTGGTGATGCATGGGGGCCATGACGTGCTCACGGTCTCGCAGGCCCAAAAGGTCTACGATTACGGCAAGGCCAAGGGCAAGGACGTCACGCTGCGGCTCTTAAGCGAAGAGGAAACGGGGGCGGAACACTGCCAGCATGACAACCCCACGATCGGGCAAGAAATTCTTGGCGATTGGCTCGCTGATCGATTTGGTATCGACCAGCGAGCATTACTAAAGAGCGGGTCGACCGCCTCTGCGCTCTAAGCCTTGATCTTAAAAAGCTTCTGCGCGTTTCCGCCGACGATCAACTGCTTGTCGGTTTTTGACAGCTTTGGCACGGCGGAGATCAGCCCGAGAGGGTCGGTCTCCCCCATGTCATATGGGTAGTCAGTACCCAGCAGCACATGGTCTGCGCCAAAACGGTTAATGAGGCTCTGCAGCATGTGCGGATCGAAGGTAATGGTGTCGAAGTAAAACTTCTCCAGATACTTTGACGGCTTCGTCGTAATCACGGAGCGCACATCGGCCCGCTTGTGGCCGTGATCCATCCGCGCCCAATAGTGGGCAATATAGCCACCGGCATGGGCAAGAATAATTTTGAGCCGTGGATACCGTTGCATGACCCCATCGAATATCAGGTGGCTCACCGCCACAGTGGTCTCTAGCGGGTTACCGATGATGTTATTCAGGTAATGGTCTGTGAGTCGCTGAGCATGGCTAAATCCGTTGGGATGCATGAACAAGACCGCGCCGAGTTCTTGCACCTTCGCAAAAAATGCATCGAGCTTGAGGCTGGGATCGGTGAGATCCTTGCCATTGACGTTGGTACCAATCTCAATGCCTTTAAAGCCGAGAACCTTGACCGCACGCTCGAGTTCTTGAATGGCAAGGGCGCTGTCTTGCAAGGGAACGGTGCCCATGCCCATCAGCCGCGAGGGATTCTCTGCCACGATCTTTGCGATGCCGTCGTTGACCCCTTGGGCGAGCTCTAATCCGAAGCTGGGATCGGCAAAATAATAATACTGAAAGGGCGCTGGGGAGACCACCTGCAGGTCCACTCCCATTTTGTCCATGTCTTTAATGCGTGTTGGTATATCGGAGAGCTTGGGCCCACGATCACGCATCTGCTTGAAGTTGACTTCGCGTGTGAGGTCATTCGCAAAAATGTGACCAAACTCTTTTTGCAGCGGGTCGATTACAGCAGCCTTCGCCGCAATCCCAGGATTGAAGTAGTGGCAATGCACATCGATCGTCAGCGATCGTGAACCCTTGGACTTTGTTGCTTTGGGGCGCACCGCTGCTAATGGCTTCTTAGCGCTGGCAGCAGCCAATGCGGCTGCCTGTCGTCTATGTTGGTGCAGGGGGTTGGTACATCCGATTCCGCAGGTGAAAAGCATTGCATGGTCTCCCTAAAAAATAGTCTGATTCGACTGTAACTGAACCTCCCCTTCTTAATCAATTGATTAATAAGCAAGGGTTTCTACCACTCCAAGAGTGGGGCTAGAGCGTGTCTACTTACGTCATTAAAACAATAACGTTCATCGTCTCGCTTTGATCCAAAAATAAAGCCTTTATGACACTGAGAGGAGCACTGTTTCGCTATGAGTTACGTCACCCGATCTGAGACCCGCGAGGGCATGCGTATTGATTGGAATGTCCGCATTCCCGCCCGTGATGGCCTTGAACTTCTCGCCGATGTCTTTCGGCCCATCAAGCCAGGCAAGTACCCGGTCATCATGAGTTATGGCCCCTATGGAAAGGGCCTCGCCTTTCAGGATGGCTACAAGACCGCCTGGAATGTCATGGCGGAAAAGCATCCTGATGTCACAGCCAACTCCACCAACAAGCACCAGAACTGGGAAGTCGTTGATCCTGAGAAATGGGTCCCAGAGGGCTACGTATGCATCCGTGTCGACTCCCGTGGGGCTGGTGCCTCCCCCGGGTACATGGCGCTCTGGAGCCCACAAGAGTCGGAGGATTTTTACGACAGCATCGAATGGGCGGGTGTACAACCCTGGAGCAATGGCAAGGTGGGTCTCAACGGAATTTCTTATTACGGCATGAACCAGTGGCAGGTGGCTCAGCTTCAACCCCCTCACCTGGCGGCGATCTGCATTTGGGAGGGCGCTTCAGACTTCTACCGCGATCTCAGCCATCACGGGGGCATCCTCTGTGACTTTTTGAAGAACTGGTATGACATGCAGGTCAGAACCGTCCAGCATGGTCTGGGCTCTAAGGGCCCGAAGAGTCGGGTGACGGGCGAGCCGGTGTGCGGCACGAAAAAGCTCCCCGATGAAGAACTCGAAAGCAATCGGGAGAACCTGGCCAAGTCGGCCCTTAAGCATGCGCTCGATGATGAGTATTGGCGTGCACGTACCCCCGATTTCAAGAAGATCAAGGTGCCGATGCTCTCGGCGGCGAACTGGGGAGGCCAGGGACTGCACCCGCGGGGCAACTTCGAGGGATTCCTCCGGTCAGCCTCAAAAGACAAGTGGTTAGAAGTCCACGGGATTGAGCACTGGACCCACTTCTACACCGACTACGGGCGCGAGATCCAACTGCGGTTTTTTGACTACTTCCTCAAGGGCAAGAAAAACGGCTGGAATAAGCAGCCAAAGGTGCAGCTGCAGGTTCGTCACGTAGATAAGTTCGTGCAGCGCGTGGAAAAAGACTGGCCTCTGCCGGGCACGAAATGGACCAAGCTCTATCTCGACAACGCCTCCCAGAACCTCTCGGCCAAACCGACAGAGCGGCTCGCGAAGGCCTCTTACGCGGGATTGTCTGACGGGCTTACCTACATGTTGCCGGCCCAGGATGAGGACATGGAGATTACCGGGCCCATCGCGGTCAAACTCTTTGCTTCTTCTTCCACCGTTGATACGGATTTCTTTGTGGTCTTGCGTGTGTTTAGCCCCGACCTCAAGGAAGTGGTCTTTCAGGGTGCACTTGATCCGCACACGCCTATTGGACAGGGCTGGCTGCGTGCCTCGCATCGCAAGCTTGACCCCAAGCTCAGCAAGCACTACCGCCCTTACCATCCGCACGACGAGGTAGAGCCTCTCAAGCCGGGCCGGGTCTACGAGTTTGATATTGAGGTCGTTCCCACCTGTATTGTGGTGCCGGCAGGCCATCGTGTGGCTTTGAGCATTCGTGGCAAAGACTATGTCTACCCGGGCCCTGCAGGCCATCTCTCTAACATGAAGTATCCGATGACCGGCTGTGGGCCGTTTACCCACACGGACCCCAAAGACCGGCCCGAGAAGATCTTCAACGGCGAGGTCACGCTTTATTCCGGTCCGGGGAAGGCCTCGTATGTACAGATCCCGGTTATTCCCTCACGTCGCAGAAAGTAGGGCTCGCTTATGAAGATGTATGGTTTCTGGCGGTCCCTGGCCGCCTACCGTGTACGCGTCGCTTTGAAGCTCAAAGGTCTCGCCTACTCCGAAGAGGCGGTGAATCTTTTGGCGGGAGAGCAGCACGACCCGTCCTACCTCAAGATCAATCCTCAGGGCGCAGTGCCCGCACTCGTGCTTGACGACGGAACCATTCTGTCGCAGTCGATGGCCATTCTGGAGTACCTCGAGGAGGCCTACCCGCAGCAACACCCCTTGCTTCCTGCCGATGCGAAGGGGCGCGCGCGGGTGCGGTCGCTCTGCCACCTAGCGGTCTCCGACAGCCATCCTCTTCTGGTGCCGCGCATTCGCAGTTACCTGAGTAAAGACCTAGCGCTGGGTGATGCGGTCACCGCGAAATGGCTCAACCACTGGTCAGACCGCTCGCTTGCAGTCTTTAACGAGCGCCTGAGTCAAGAGCCGCAGGCAGGAAAGTACTGTCATGGCGACACGGTAACGATTGCTGACATCTGCCTCGCTTCGCAGGTGGTCGGTGCCACGGGATTCTTCGGCTGCAGCCTCGATGCCTATCCCAAGGTTCGCGCGGTCTATGAGGCGCTGAGCCGTATCGATGCCTTTGAGTCTGCCCTGCCAAAGAATCAGCCCGGTGCTCCGTCGGCAGCGCATTGATTTGCGGGGCCAAGTTATTGCATCCGTCAACGCTCTCTTGAGAAAGGACAGACTGTGAAGATCGGATTGATCGGGACCGGAAGAATGGGTAAAGCCATTGTTCTGCGGCTCTTAGATAAGGGCTACCAGGTACTGGTATGGAATCGCACGACTGACAAACTCAAAGATCTTCAGACCGCGGGGGCGGTACTGGCGCAGACACCCGCCGCCCTGACGCAGGGATCCGACGTCGTCATTTCCATTCTCACAAATGCCGAGGCCCAGCAGGCCGTGTTCGAGTCGCCGGGCTCGGGCATCCTCTCCACAGACATTCGTGGCAAGTTGTTCATTGAGATGAGCACGGTGCGGCCAGAGTCTTCCAAGGCGCTTGAAAGAAAGGTGGAAGCCCTGGGGGGGCGGTTCGTTGAGAGTCCTGTCGGTGGCACCACAGGCCCCGCGCGTGAGGGAAAACTTTTCGCGTTTGTGGGGGCGAAGCCCGAGGCCTTTGCGGCTGCTCAGCCTCTCCTATCCGACCTTTGTCGCCGGGTAGAGCATGTGGGGCCGGTGGGCGCGGGCAGCAGCCTAAAGCTCGCGGTCAATCTGCCATTACTCGTATTCTGGCAGGCCTTCGGTGAGGCACTCTCACTGGTGTCACACCTGAATATCCCGCCGGAGCGGCTCATCGATATTCTGTCTGACACCCCCGGTGCCTCAGGCGCATTTAAAGCACGGTCTCAGCAGTTTGTTGCCCGTCTGCAAGGTCAGCCGCCGTTTAACGCGTCTTTTAATTTATTTTCCATTCGAAAAGATCTTCAGACCATGAAGGCGGAGGCCGAGAGTCTCGGTATTCCCGTTCCTGTTGTCACCGCAGCCATTCAAGCGTACGACGAGGCGGTGCGCTCTGGTCTAGAAGACAGCGACAGTATTGAGCAGAGTCTCTATTGGCGGTCTAAAGCCAAGAAGTAGCAAGCAGATCAACCTGAGGAGAGGGTGGTTATGGATCCGATTGATATAGGCCTTATTGGCTCAGCAGTCTTTGTGCTCATTACATTCCTAAGAGTGCCCATCGCCTACGGAATGTTCATTGTTGGTCTCGGTGGATTGATGTTAATTTATCCGCCAGAGAGCTCTTTTCAGTTCCTCCCCACAGGACTTTTTTCCTACACCTCAAACTTCTCGCTCGCGGCGCTTCCGCTCTTTATTCTGATGGGGCATCTTGCCTTTCATGCAGACATTGGCAAAGATGCCTATGATGCCGCTAAGGCGTGGGTAGGAAGGGTTCCGGGAGGCCTCGGCGTCGGTACCGTCTACTCGTCAGCACTTTTCGGGGCTGTCTCTGGATCGAGCCTGTCTGAGGTGGCTGTCTTCTCAAAGATTGCGGTTCCGGAGATGATCAAGGCCGGCTATAGCAAGCGCCTTGCGACCGGCGTGGTAGCCTCAGCGGGATGCCTCGGTGTCCTGATTCCGCCAAGTATTCTCTTAATCTTTTTCGGCATCTTGACCGAGACCTCGATTGGCCAGCTCTTTATCGCAGGAATCATTCCGGGCATCCTCTATGCAGTGATCATGGCGACCACCCTCATGGTGGTCTGCGCCATTTTTCCAAACATAGCCCCAAAGTCCAGTAACTTCGATACTTCGTGGGTTGCCAAGATTCGGACCCTTAAGAACCTCTGGGCCGTCTTGTTGTTATTTGTCATCGTCCTGGGTGCGATCTATACCGGCTGGGCTACACCGGACGAGGCCGCCGCGGTGGGAGTGATGGGATCTCTCTTGATTGTGTTTATGCGTGGAAAGCTCTCCATTAGCATTCTGAAAGAGTCCGCTATTGATAGCGCGAAGGGCAGCGCCATGATTTTCCTGCTCCTAGGGGCGGGCTCAATCTTCGCGACCTTTCTCTCCTCCACAGGGGTGGTGGGGGCCTCCACGGCGTTTATTACGGGACTTGACATCCCCTTCTGGGCCCTGATGCTTGGAATTGTCCTCCTCTATCTCGTTCTTGGCTGCTTCCTCGATGCCATCTCCATGATGGTTCTCACGATGCCCTTGATCGTGCCACTCATTGAGGCCCACGATATGAGCCTTGTCTGGTTTGGGGTGGTGGTCACTATGATGATGGCGGTAGGTGCGATTACCCCGCCGATGGGACTGAACTGCTTTGTAATGAAGGGAGCCTTGGGAGATCAGGTGGAGTTAAAGGACATCTTTATTGGGGCCACGCCGTTTGTGTTCCTCATGCTCTTTACCGTGGGCCTGTTCATCGCGTTCCCCCAGATTATTCTCTGGCTTCCCGAGCTAATGCGGTCAATGCGCTAAGGAGCGAACATCATGGAAAAGATTATTGAGGCCTATGAGCGGATCTATCGTCGATGGATTCCTGCGGTTATTTCCCTCCCGCTGGCACTAATGACTGTCATTGTTTTTTTTAATGCGATCGGACGGAAACTGGGGTTTCCTTTCCCTCTTACGGTAGAGTCCGTCGAGGCCCTAATCGTGGTCTCTGTCTATTTTGGCGTCGCCTTGGTGGCACTGGAAAACGGTCACGTGAACGTTACCTTCGCAACGGACAAGCTCGGGCCGCGCGTGAACCGTTACATCGATGGCGTTGGTCATCTCCTGGCCTTCGCCACCTTTGCCTTTCTCACCGTTGCGGCCTGGGTTATCGCGATCGAATCCATCAAGATTTTTGAGTATCGGCTGGCCGTTGCGCGGTTTCCGCTCTGGCCGTTTAAGACGCTCTTTGCCCTGGGCCTTACCTTTATGTCTGTGCAGTTATTCTTCAATTCCTATAAATACCTTTTTCTCAACAAGACTACTGGCGCGCAGGAAGCGACTAACTAGAAATGGACTCAAAATAGAAATGGACGAATGGTCTCCTGTACCCTATGAAAGGCCAATTTCTGGATGAATCTGGCGAACGAGTTTCTTTTGAATGCTCCGCGCAGCGCGGTCTGGGCTGGGCTTACCAACCCAGAGATTGCGGTGCCTTGCATGCCTGGTACCGAGCTCAATGAGCGCGTCGGAGAGAACGGCTTTAAGGCGACTGTGAGTCTGAAGGTTGGCCCCGTAAAGCTGCAGTTTCGGGGGGAGGGAGAGCTGATGAACCTCTCGGCCGATGGCTCGTACGGTGAGGTGGTGGCCAAGGGCAGCGACAGCAAAGGCCGGGGGGGGTTTAAGGCAGAGATGAAGTTTAGGCTTTCTGAGGAAGGCAGTCAGAAGTGCCGGGTACAGGTAGATACCGAACTCTCACTGACAGGCTCGGTGGCCCAGTACGGGCGAGGCGTTGGGATCGTAAAGGAGGTGGCTGGACAACTGACCAGTGACTTTACGAAAAACCTCGAATCTCGCGTAATGCCCGCCGCAGGGGCTTCTGCTGCAGCCGAGGGGGTCATCAATACGTCCGCCACCGCCCAGGCGCTCCGACCGGGCAGTGAGGCGCAGGGCTCCTCTATAAACGTATTCTCGCTTGTATTCTCGAGCTTTTTTCGCTGGATTCGTTCCCTCTTTGCGCCGAGGTCTTAGCCAATCATGACGCCTCTAAGACTCTTTGATAAACCCATCCATGACGAGATCGTGTACACCGAATGAAACCCGCCGCCTTTGACTACCATCGGCCACAGAGCTTGTCTGAGGCCACAGAAATGCTCGCCAGCCTTCCCGACGCAAAACTCCTTGCGGGGGGGCAGTCTCTCGGCCCGATGTTGAACTTCCGTTACCTCATGCCGGAGAACCTCATCGACCTTAACCGCGTCACCGAACTCCAGGGGCTCTCGCGGCTGCCTGATGGCGGGATTCGTATTGGAGCCATGACCAGGCAATACCAGCTTGAGCAGGACGCAGCGCTGCATCGGGAGATTCCTATCTTTCGTGAGGCGCTGCGTTGGGTCGGTCACTATGCCACGAGAAATCGGGGCACCATGGGAGGAAGCCTGTCTCATCTGGACCCCGCCGCGGAGCTCCCAGGAATCTGCGCGCTATTGGATGCCGAGATTGGTGTACAGAGTAGCTCTGGTCGACGCACGATCAGCATTCATGACTGGCCGGTGGGATTTATGCAGGCCAATATCGGTGAAGACGAATTGCTCACCGACATTGTCGTCCGTCCGTGGACACAACCGCACGGGTTTTCTTTTTTAGAGATGAGCCGCAGACACGGAGACTTTGCGATTGCAGGGGTCGCCTGCCTTCTCGCTGTGGATGCCCAGTCACACATAGAAAAAGTCGCTGTCTCCGTCATTGGCGTCTCCAATGGGGCAGCCCGGTTGCGCCAGGCTGAAAAAGCCCTTGTAGGCTCGGCCTGCACCGACGATCTCGTTCGGGCTGCAAGCCAGGAGATTGAGCAGCTTGAGGCACCCGCCGATGCGCACCATTCAGGAGATTTCCGTAAACGCACCGCCAAGACACTGTTCTGCCGCGCGGTACAAAACGCCTATGAAGATGCAATCAAAAGGAGGTCTGCTCCATGAGCACGCTGCATGCCGTAGAAATGACGATCAACGGCCAGTCTTATCAGGCTGACATCGAGGCAAGAATCACGCTCGCCGATTTTATTCGGCATACCTGTGGGCTGACGGGTACGCATGTGGGCTGTGAGCACGGTGTCTGCGGGGCTTGTACGCTGAAGGTTGATGGAAGAGCCGTCCGGTCTTGCACCATGTATGCGGTTCAGGCCGACGGCGCCTCGGTAACGACCGTGGAGGGACTCGCCCAGCCCGATGGAACCCTTCATCCCGTGCAGCAGGCATTCACCGACTGTAACGGTCTGCAGTGCGGCTTCTGCACGCCCGGTATGCAGATGACTATCGCCGCCTATCTTGAAGAGAACCCGAATCCTACCGAGCGTGAGATTCGTGAACTGATCTCTGGAAACATCTGTCGGTGTACGGGATACCAGGGGATCGTGCGGGCGGCGCTTGACGCCGCCCAGAAACTGCGGGAGGCACGGTAATGGGTGTACGAAATCTTGGTGCGGCGGTGCACCGTATTGAAGATGGCAGACTGATTACGGGCAAGGGAAAATATGTCGACGACATTAAGATCCCGGGTACGCTGTCCGCCGCGTTTCTACGCTCTTCCGAGGCCCACGCCCGGATCAAATCCATAGACCTGACAGCAGCGCGGGCAATACCTGGTGTGATCGCTGTCTATGCCTTAGAAGACCTCGGCCCGCAGGCCGCGCAACGCATGGTACAGGCCTACCCTAACCCAGCGATTAAGACAGACATCACACCCTATCCGCTTGCCAAAGATGAGGTCTGTTATGTCGGTGAACCGATTGCCATCGTTATTGCCGAGAGTCGTTACCTTGCCGAAGACGGTGTGCAGGCGATTGACATCGATTTAGAAACGCTGCCCTGTGTGATCGACGCCCGAGATGCCTTAAAACCGGAGGCGCCTGCAGTGCAGACGTCGTTTGCCTCTAACCTCGCTGCCACATTGAACTGGAAGTTCGGTGACATCGACAAGGCCTTTGCCGACGCCGACCATGTCTTTGAGGAAGAGTACTTCCAACATCGCGGTGCACCGCATTTTATGGAGTGTCGGGGCGTACTCGCCCAGTCGGATGTGGCCGGTGGCCGGCTTACCCTTTGGAGTTCAACCCAATCTCCCTTTCTGGTACGCCGTTATCTGGCCGCCTACCTTGAGCGGGAAGAGTCGAGTATTCGCGTGCTGGCCCCCGATGTCGGGGGGGGATTTGGGCCCAAAGCCCTCCACTATGCCGAAGAGCTCGTGATTGCCATGGCCGCAGAGAAACTCGGCCGGCCGGTCAAGTGGATCGAAGACCGGCGCGAGAATTTCGTGGGCACCACTCAGCAGCGCGATCAGTGGTGGCAGGTACAGGTGGCCTGCAAAAAAAATGGCCATATCCTGGGAATTCGTGCACAGTGTATTCACGACAACGGTGCCTATGTGCCCTACGGGCTCTTGCTACCCAACACCTCGGTGGTTCCGTTTCCCGGCCCTTACGCGATCGGTGCCATTGATGTACAACTTCATTCGGCGCTGACGAATGCTGTTCCCACAACGCCGATTCGCGGGGCGGGGCGTCCGAATGCCACTTTTGTCATGGAGCGCACGGTTGACACCATCGCCCGAGAGCTTGGTCTCGATCGGGCCGAGGTGCGCAGCCTAAACTTTGTCCGCAAAGACCAGTTCCCCTATGAGACGGGCGCCAAACTCCCCACAGGTATCACCGTGCAATACGACTCGGGGGACTATCACAAGACGCTGGAGATGGCGCTTGAAGCCAGCGACAAAGACACGTTTGAGGCCCGCCGCCAGGCGGCGGCACAGACCGGTAAGTGGCGCGGCCTGGGGATTGCCAGCTACAACGAAGATTCGGGGCTGCCGCCTTACGAGGGGGCAACCGTGAAGATTCTTCCTAGTGGTCGGGTGGTGGTCGAAGTCGGCTCCTGTGCCCAAGGCCAGGGATTAGAGACCATCGTGGCCCAGATTGCCGCAGACTACTTTGGTGTGCAGACCCATGACGTCCTGGTGCGTACTGGCGATACAGACCTTCCAGCGCTGGCTTTGTCTACCGTGGGAAGTCGAGTGGCCGCTACTGTGGGCCCCAGTGTGCATCTGGCAGCCGAACAGGTACGCGAGAAAGCACTCAAGCTTGCAGCCCGTGATTTTGAAGCCTCCGAGAATGATCTTGAGATTGTGGATGGACGAGTCTCCATTAAAGGCGTTCCCGGTAAGTCCATAAAGCTCGGCGATCTGAGTCGTCGGCTAATTGCCAATGTGAATATGCCCGTACCCGCGGGCTTTAGCCCGGGCCTTGAGGCAACCGCCTACCATACGACAAATCGTCCGGTCTATGCCAACGGCAGCAATGTCTGTGAGGTAGAGGTCGACATCGATACCGGTGAGGTGCATCTGCTCGACTATTGGGTTGCCCATGACTGCGGCACCATTATTAATCCTAGGCTTGTCGATGGGCAGATAATTGGCGGTGTGGTCCACGGCATTGGCAATGCGCTCTTTGAACATATGAAATACGATAGAGGGACGGGTCAACCGCTGTGTAACAACCTCGGGGAATATCTCTTGCCGCTGGCCACCGAAATGCCTCAGATCCACCTGCAGCATATGGAGAGCCCATCACCCGTGAACCCCCTAGGCATAAAGGGTGCGGGCGAGGGCGGTACTATTCCTGGAATTGCCTGCATTATCTCTGCGATCGAGGATGCACTTAGGCCCTTGGGCGTGAAGATTAACGAGTACCCCCTTTCTCCGGAGCGCTTACTGGAGTTGATTGATGCAAAGCGCCACCAGAAAGCCTCGTAGTTCCCCTGTTTTTTTTAACTAAGGAGACTGTTAATGAAACGCACGTTTGTGAAGACCTGCATTGCTGCGGGTATTGGTCTGATGATGAGCGGGGCAGTTATGGCCCAGACGACACTGAAAGTTGCAACCCCCACACCTGAGAAAGGCTGGTTTGGTGACATCCACAAATGGTGGGGCCAAGAGGTTGAGAAGCGGTCTAATGGTGAGATCAAGGTCCAGTTCTTCTGGGCCAACTCACTGGTGAAGTGGCAAGACTGCCTGCCCGCCATACAGTCGGGTATCACCGACATGTGCTGGGTCAGCAGCAGCTACCACCCCGCGAACCTCGCAAACTACATGATTCTCGATAACCTGCTGAACTATGGAGACGACTACGTTGCCGCAGTGAAAGCGGCTATCGACACCGTGGAGCAGCAGCCTGATATGGCAGCCGAGATGAAGCGCGAAGACATCGTGAAGATGATGTCGCACATTAGCGGTCACGGCCCGATCGGTACCAAGAGGCCACTGAAGTCTCTCGACGAGATGAAGGGCAAGAGTCTGCGTACCTATGGTGGCGCGCGTACCGACTTCTACAAAGATCTCGGTATGAACCCCATCTTCATGACATTCCCAGAGATGTATAACGCCATGGATCGTGGCACGGTCGACGCACTGGGCGAAAACGTGCTGATGCTCGCCAATTCCTTCAAGCTCAATGAGGTGATCGGTAACGTACATATGGCCAATCCCCCAGGCGCTAACGGTAATGGCGGAGTGGTGGGCTCAGCCTTCTTTATTCGGGGTGAGAGATTTCGGAGCATGAAGCCCGAGCATCAGAAGATGCTGCGCGATCTTCGCCTTGAGTACGCTATTAGGTACGCATCAAGCCTGATGGAGATGGAGAAGACCATTCGGGCAGACTGGGCTGCAAAGAATAAGATCAACTTCCAGACCTCTAGCCCCGAAGATGCCCAGAAGATTCTGAAGGCAGCAAATGCCGCCAATGAAGTCTTCTTCAAAAAGCAGGAGGCCTCTGGTGCGAAGAATGTTCGGGCGGTCTACGACCATTACCTGAAGGCACGCAAGAAGTACGAAGACCAGCACAAGAAGAACGGCAACTTTAATTAAGCGTTGCTCGTGCACCATGAAAAAAGCCCGCTGGAAGCGGGCTTTTTTCATTCTTTAGGCGTGTTGCGATCGCCAGCCATAGTAGTTATCAAGCGTCGCGTGGGGGCTAATCATATCCATGGCAAAGGCTACGGGGGGCTTGCCTGCGAGAATCTTCTTGGCCCAGTGGGGATCAGCCAGTGCGCCCTTCCCGATGGAGCAGAAATCCCCTTCACCCTGAACCAGCGCAGACTCGGCAAGGGCGGGATCGTGTAGCTTGCCATTGGCAATGATGGGTAGTCGCGTGTACCTCTTGGCGAGCCCGCTGAGGGACCGATCGGTGCCGAACACAGGGCTCACGCCAAGATGGGCAGCGACATGGATGTAGTCGGCACCTGCAGCCTCCAGTGCGGGGAAGATCACGCGTGCATCTGCCTCCGCTCCAGGCCAGCTGTACTCGAGATCATTGACTTTGGTCTGGGAGATCCGCACGCCGATGGTGAACTCTGGTAGCGCCTTTCTCAGGGCCTGAAGCACCAGAACATGAAAACGTAGCCGGTTCTCGAGTGCCCCGCCAAACTCGTCAGTACGTTGGTTGGTGTAGGAGGTGAGAAACTGGTCTGGAAGATAGCCATTCGCTCCGTGTAACTCAACGCCATCAAAGCCCGCTGCCTGTGCGTTCTGCGCCGCGCGTACGAAGCTCTCTACGACCGCAAAGATCTCTTCTCGCGTAATCTCTCGAGGCATCTGGAAAGGACCCTGGCTACCGCGGTATCTGGCGATCTGTTCTCCTTTGGGCTGTATCGCAGAGGGCGCGACGGAGCCCGTCACCCAGGCGTTTCCTTGGTTTACTGCACCGGCATGAAACAACTGGGCAAGGAATTTTGTTCCTCGCTGATGAACTGCCTCAACGACGCGGGACCAGCCTGCTGTCTGTGCCGCATTGGCAAGCCCGGGCTGAAAGCGGTAACCCTGGCTATACTTTTCGTCAATATAGATGGCTTCAGTAAGAAGCCCGCCCCAGCCGCCCTCCGCAAACTCGCAGTAATAGTTCATCATCTGATCTGTGACCAGGCCTTTTTCGGTCGCGCTGGCGCGGGTCAGAGAAGAGACGAGGCAACGATTAGGCAGTCTGAGCCTGCCAAGCTGGCCTTCGGAGAAGAGATGAGGGAACTGGACCATGTAAGACTCCTACCGTGTAAGTTTTTTCGCTTTCGCTACCATGCGCCTTGGCCTGGTCAGGCGCAGAGAACATGGAATGCGTGCAAGGATTTATTGAAAGACCGATCAACAAATAATAGACTACTGCACATGGCGATTAAAGAACTAAACCACTACCTTATCCGAGCTGCAGACCTGAAGGCGAGCAGAGATTTTTACGTCAATGTCCTTGGCCTTTCGGAAATGGACCGCCCGAACTTCCCGTTTCCGGGCTACTGGCTCGGTGTCAATGGCGCTGTACAGGTACACATGGCTCCAGACAATATCCCCAACCGGGAGCTTTATTATCTCGGCACCCCGCCTGGGGCTGTTTCTGGTCAGCCAGGTACAGGCTCTATCGACCATGTCGCCTTCATTGCGATAGACCACGAAAACTTCCTCAAGAAACTGCGAGCGTCAGGGGTCAGTTATCGCCCTCGCTATCTCAAAGATTCACAATTGTTCCAGGTCTTTATCAAAGATCCCGATGGCATCACCATAGAACTGAACTTTTTCGGGGTCGATCAGAGCGCAGACTGGGGAGGAGAAGACTACGACCAGATGGCCCGCGTGTCAGAAAAGAAGCCCTCCGCCTAAGTTAAGGGCACATTGACCCACTTTTTAAAGCCGGGTTCGGCCTGTAGCCTTCCCATCCATTGCTGTACCCCAGGGAGCTCGGGCGTAATAAGGTTAAGCGCCTGGGCTCGATAGACCGTGGGCGCAAGCCCAATGTCTGCAAGCGTGAGCACATCGCCGGCGAGAAAGGCGGACCGACGAAGGTTCTGGTCTGCCACCGCAAGATGGCCGCGTGATTCCTCTTCCGCTTTGGCGATACGGGCGGGGTCTTGCTGCTCTGGCGCCAGACGCACCCGTTGCTGAAAGACAACCACCATGGGCGCACTAATGCCCCACAGCGTCCAGTCAAGCCATTGATCGACATGTCCCCGTCTCTGGGCATCGGCTGGATAGAGACGCTCTGCAGCCTCAGCCGCCGATGGGGAGGTCTGCCGCTTATTGCATAGGTATCGGCAGATGCTATGAGACTCCCAGATCTGATACCCCTCGTCTTCCAGCAGCGGTACCCGGCCGTTGGGATTCTTGGCCAGATAGTCTGCTGATTTGTTGGCAGTAAATTGCAGTCCCGCCTCTTCTCTCTGGTAGGCAAGCCCGAGGATGTCTAACACCCAGAGTACCTTCTGGACATTGATCGAATTGACGCGTCCCCAGAGGTTAAGCATTTGGGTCGCCGTGGTCGGGCACGAGGCCCGCTGCCTTAATACCGTCTACCGCGCATATTTCGTCATTGGGTGAGGTCTCCCCACTGATCCCAACCGCCCCGAGAAGGGATCCGTCGGCATCGCGAATGAGCACTCCCCCTTGCACCGGCACCATGTCGCCCTCGCTGAGGTGCTGTACGGCGTGAATAAAAAACGGCGCCTTCTCTGCACGACGCTGCAATTCACGATTGCCAAAGCCAAGCCCCAGGGCACCCCGCGCTTTTCCGGTGGCGATCTTGAAGCGGTAGAGGGAGGTTCCCTCTTGTGCAAGGTGCACCTTTACCTCGCCACGAATATCAAGCACGGTAACGGCCAGCGGCAGAAACTGATGCTTCTTGGCGGATTCGAGTGCCTTTTGGGCAATCACCAATGCGGTATCAAGAGAGACGGTCTTTAGGTGTACGGTAGACATGGAGGATGGTTCCTTTCTTTCGGGGTGGCCGGTATGGGGTTGGTGCGTGGTTACTTAGACCTCAATGGGCTCAACCTGCCCCGAGGTCACAGCCTTCATAATGGCCTCTAAGCAGGCGACGGTGTAGCGCTTCTGGTTGCTATCGACAGGGTAGGGCGTCTGCCCACGTACGGCCTTGCCAAACGCTTCCAGATTCTCTCGAACCGCGTGGTGGGGTTCCACAAACGATGTCTGGCGGTCTTGTCCGCGTAATACCTTGGTAATGTCCCAGCCGGTCGGGCTCTCGGGGTGGGTCCGATCGCGAATCTCGCACCAGCCCTGCGACCCATAGATTGCGAAGCGACCGTCGAAAGGGGTGGCCAGAATGGCACTGATAAGGGAAACCGCCCCCGAGGCGAACTCAAGGAAGATCGCCAGGGTGTCGCCGTTCTCAAAACCTGCGCCGCGTGACCCGAGTCTCGCAGTGACAGACTTCGGCTGACCAAAAAATGAAACGGACAGATCGACAAGATGGATTCCTGTGGCAGTGAGGGGACCAACAGGCGCAACTGCGTTAGATAGACGCCAGTTATCAGGTGGCAGCTTGAGGAACTTGTCTTGACTAAAGTTGGCCTCAATCTGCAGGGCAGTACCGTAGAGGCCATGGGCGACTTCTTGTCGTAGGACCTCCATGGCAGGCTCGAATCGGCGTTCGTGCCCCACCCCAAGCACCAGCCCACGCGCTTCGCAGGCCTTAATGGCCCGGTTTGCATCCGCTAGGTTAAGACACAGTGGCTTCTCACAGAAGACATGGAGGCCGCGATTGGCCGCGGCCACAATCTGATCTGCATGCTGCGGGTGCGGCGTACAGATGACCACGGCTTCGAGGCCAGGTTCCTGAATGAGACTGTCGAAGTCGGTGCAAAAGCGAACATTTTTAAGGCTGCCTTCAGGGCTTGTGGGATGCAGTGAGGCCAGAGGCTCGGCGATGCATCGCAGCGAAAAGGCAGGAGAGTCGGCCAGAAGAGAGGCAATCACCTTCCCCCACCACCCATAACCCGCAATACCTATTGCGATTGGCTTTTCAGACGCCATAGTCGGTCACATCCTTATTCTCGTTAGTAAATAGTTGATCACTAAACAGACACGCTGGATTCTACCGAACCCGACCGCTGAAATTCGACTCGTGGTTTCCCGATTAACTGCGCTATAGTCCTCGCGTGGCACTTGCAGACTATCCCCTAGGCTTTTATCTCGGTGCGGTCTTTGCTGTCCTGATTACCGGGGTAATCAAGGGGGGCTTTGGCGGTGCGGCGGGCGGCCTAGCGGTACCCATCATGTCCCTCTGGATTTCTCCCGTCGTCGCTGCGGGAGTTATGTTGCCCATCTTGTGTGCCATGGACATGATTGGCGTGAAGGCCTACTGGAAGAAATGGTCGTGGCCAATCCTGCGCCCGGTCTTTGTGGGTGCCTTTATCGGCATTGGCATTGGCAGCCTCATGTTTCAAAGCCTCTCGGTCAAGCAACTCAAGTTCATTGTGGGCGTGATTGCCGTGACCTTTGTGCTTAACAAATGGCTTTCTCTTGCAGACCGTCTGGTGCAATTGTTAAAGCGCAAGAGGTCTGAAATGGGGCCCGTGGGTGGTGTCTTTTGGGGATCTGTATCGGGCTTTACGAGCACGCTTGCGCACGCCGGCGGCCCACCCTTCTCTGTCTATATTCTTGGCCGCCAGATTGACAGAACGACAGTCGTGGCTTCAGCCTCGTTGTATTTTCTCTTCATGAACTACACCAAGATCATTCCGTATTATTTCCTGGGCCAGCTAAGCCCGGCTAACCTGCAACTCTCTCTGGTATTTGCCCCATTGGCGCCCGTAGGGATCTGGCTCGGTATCTGGCTGCACAAGCGCATTTCTGAGCGCATCTTCTACCAGACAAGCTACCTGCTTCTGTTTTCTACCGGGCTCAAACTGATCTGGGACGCAGTCTCCTAAGAAGCCCCCGGGTGAGGCGCGCCCGAGGGCAACGGGTCAGTCAGGATGTAGACCTCGGTAGAATGATCGTTCGTTCAACACAGAGGCTCACAAGCCCTTTGACTCTATAAAGCGAGAGACACACCATGGCCACTGCAGCCCAACCCTATCTGTTCCCCCCCTGCCCTCAGCCTGTTTTGCCTATTCGCGGCCGGGCCGAGGTCATGCCGGTACATCGTATCTACTGTATCGGCAGAAACTATGAGGCCCATGCCGTAGAGATGGGCCATGACCCCAACAAGGAACCTCCGTTCTTCTTTCAGAAGAATGCGGACAGCCTTGTGGTGCGTGGAGATTTCCCTTACCCACCCCAGAGCCAAGATGTGCATCACGAGGTAGAGCTTGTCGTCGCCATTGGCAGGGCAGGCTCCAATATTCCGGTTGCGCAGGCGCTTGATCACGTGATTGGCTATGCCGTAGGGCTCGACATGACCTGTCGTGACCTTCAGGCCGAGGCAAAGAAGCTGGGCCGCCCATGGGAGCCGGGCAAATCGTTTGAGCACTCGTCTCCGTGCTCAGAGCTGGTCCTCGCTGCCGATATTGGTCATCCCGCAGAAGGTGAGATTTCTCTGAAGATCAATGGCGAAACTCGGCAGGTCGGCGACCTCAATCAGCTCATCTGGAAGGTACCCGAGTTGGTGAGTGTGATGTCTCATTTCTATCACCTGCAGCCAGGCGACCTGATCTTCTCAGGTACGCCTGCAGGTATTGGCCCGGTGCATAAGGGCGACCGACTCGAGTGCTTTATTGCGTCTGTTGGATCCCTCAGCCTGAAAGTAGCAGGCTGAGGCGCCGGACGTAGGCCTTAGCGGGTGGTACTTCTGAGAAAACGGAAGTCACACCCGTCTTCTGCTTGCAGTACCTCCTGGCTGTGAAGCCGCCCGTAGCCGCGATCCTGAGCAACCGTCGGTAGGCGTTCGTGAAGCGCTTCTGCCTGACGCGTCTGCAGGGTTGCCTCATCGACGAGCACATTCAGCGTAGCGTTTTTTACGCTGAGTTGAACACGGTCACCGTTGCGTACCAGGCTTAGCGGCCCACCATCAGCGGCCTCGGGGCTAATGTGCAAGACGATGGTGCCGTAGGCTGTTCCACTCATGCGGCCATCAGAGATACGCACCATATCGCGTACCCCCTGTGCGGCCAGTTTTTTGGGAATGGGAATAAGGCCCGCTTCAGGCATACCGGCCCCTTTGGGTCCGATACCGCGAAGCACCAAAACATCGTCGGGGGCGACATCCAGGTTGGGGTCATCGAGTCTGCGGGCCATATCTTCGAGCCCATCGAAGACCACCGCACGACCGGTGTGTTCCAAGAGTTTCTCGCTCGCAGCCACGGGCTTAATGACAGCGCCCTTGGGCGCAAGGTTGCCAGAAAGCCAGCGCAGCCCCCCGTGGGGGTAGATGGGGTTATTGCGGTCTCGAATCACCTCGCTGGGGCTGTTGGCTGAAAATCCGGCAAGGCGCTGGGCTAGGCTGTCGCCATAAATGGTGGGAAAGTCCACCTCCAGAAGATCGGTCAACTGCGAGAGCACCCGGATGAGACCGCCCGCCTCGTGGAAGTCGGGCATATAGCCCTCACCGCCCGGCTTGAGGTCCACCAAAACAGGGATCTGGTTGGCCAGTTGGTTGAAGTCGGTTGGATCAAGCGACATGCCGACACGTCCCACCATCGCAGCAAGGTGGACGAGGGCGTTGGTTGACCCCCCAATGGCCAGAAGTACTGCGAGCGCATTGTGCAGTTGCGGCTTGCCAAATTCGGGCATAGAGACCTCGCCTTTGGCAAGCCGAGCGGCCGCGTAGCCCGAGCGCTCCGCGATGCGAATGCGATCGGCAGAGACTGCGGGAGCGCTCGCAGCACCAGGCACTGTCAGACCCATCGCCTCGACGATACAGGCCATGGTGCTCGCAGTACCCATGACCGAGCAGGTACCCACCGAAGGCACGAGATGATTGTTCGCGTCATCGATCTGTGCCTGGGTGAGGCGTCCTGCGCGAAAGTCGGCCCAGAGGCGTCGGCAGTCCGTGCAGGCGCCCACCCGTTCTCCTCGCCAACGGGAGGAGAGCATGGGCCCGGTAGGCAGGACCACGAAGGGCTTCCCGGCCGATAAGGCACCCATCACCTGCGCGGGAATCGTTTTGTCGCAGCCACCAATCACCACCACGGCATCCATGGGCTGCGCCTTGATCATCTCCTCTGTGTCCATCGACATGAGGTTGCGCAGGTAGAGGCTTGTGGGCGCAGCAAATGATTCGTGCAGCGAAATCGTGGGAAAAACGATGGGCAGGGCGCCTTGCATCATCACACCGCGTTTGACGGCCTCGATGAGTTGTGGCGCATTACCGTGGCAGGGGTTGAAGTCGCTTCCCGTATCGATGATTCCAACAATCGGCTTGGAAAGGTCTTCGTCGGAGAGCCCAGCCCCTTTAATAAAGGCACGACGCAGAAAAAGGGCAAACTCCTTATCGCCATAGTTGACGGTACCAGCAGCCAAGCCCTGCGCAGGTTTGATCGGTGTTGTACTCATATCAGCCCCTTCCGACAAAAGGCATGTTGGTCGCCATGAGGGTCATGGTCAAGACATTGGCCTCAAGGGGAAGCCCCGCAATATAGGCGACCGCATCACCGCAGTAGCCGGCGTCGATTACCGGTTCAACCATGATCTCTCCGTTGGCCTGCGGAACCCCCGCCTTAAATCGCTCCCCAATAGCGGTGTCCGCATTACCGATATCAATCTGCGAGGCGGCGATCTTATAAGGGCGTCCATCGAGTGCGAGAGACTTTGTGAGGCCTGTAATCGCATGCTTCGTGGCCGTGTAGGCACAGGTATTGGGCCGTGGGGCGTGTGCCGAAATAGATCCGTTGTTAATGATGCGGCCGCCCTGTGGCGACTGCTTCTTCATGAGGGCAAAGGCCGCCTGGGCGCAGAGAAAGGAGCCCGTGAGATTGACATCCACCACGCTGCGCCAGTCTTCTTCGGCCAAGTCCTCTAAGGGCACCCGAGGCGCACCCATGCCTGCATTATTAAAGAGCACATCTAAACGACCAAACCGCGCCTCGATTTGCGCGAAGAGTGCCTTGACCGCCTTCCCCTGACTCACATCGGCAGCAATCGCCAGAATGGGAGGCTGGCCCGCGATGCTGCCAGCCGCGGTTTCGGTCAGTGGATCCATCCGCCGCCCGGTGACGATGACCTGGAAGCCCGCCTTCTGAAGGGCATGGGCGCTGGCTCGGCCGATTCCGGTGCCGCCGCCTGTGACCAATGCAACTCTTAAACTCTGGGACATGGGAAAGGAGTCCTTTCTAACAAGGGGTAAAAAATCGAGGGCGGAAGGGTCAGACGTTCTAAAGTTTAGCGCTTATGATGACGGTCGCCTGATCAATAAGGTTTTTTGTAGTGGATCGACGGGAGGCTCTCGCCTCTGCAGACTAGACAGGAGATTCGCATGGCAGAAGGTCGTCGTGTTTCATTTGAGGCATTGCAGGCATTTATTGCTCGGGCCCTTGCCACCCAAGGATTGGCTGAGGCCGACTGTGCAACTGTGGCTCGGTTGATGGCGCAGGCCGATCTGCAGGGCTCCGATGGCCATGGCGTCATTCGACTAGGCCAATATCTCAAACGCATCCAGTCCGGCGGAATGAATATTCATCCGCAGATTCGCGTGATCCGTGAGCGAGCGGCTATGGCGCTGGTTGATGGCGACAATGCCATGGGCCATCTGGTGGTCTCAAAGGCGGTCTCGCTCGCAGCCGAAAAGGCGCGCACATCCGGGGTGGCCTGGGTTGGAACCCGTATGAGCAATCATGCGGGCCCTGCCTCTCTCTATGTACGCGCCCTAGCCGATCAGGACCTCATCGGCATCTACTATGCCGTGGGCAATGCCAACCATCTTCCGCCCTGGGGAGGCATGGATATGCTTCTGTCCACCAATCCGATTGCGATTGCCTTTCCGCGCGGGCACGTGGAGCCTTCCGTGGTCTTGGATATGGCCACCACAGTGGCTGCCTATGGAAAGGTGAAGGCCAAAGCCCGCAAAGGGGAAATGATGCCCGAGGGCTGGATGATCGATCGCCAGGGGCGGCCACTGCTTGACCCCCATCGGGCCGCCGAGGGCTTTCTCTTGCCGATTGGCGGTCACAAGGGCTATGGTCTGGCGCTCATGGTTGGTCTGCTCGCCGGGAGTCTCAATGGCGCCGCGATGGGCAGTGAGGTGATTGACTTCAACATGGACAGTCGATCGACGACCAACACAGGCCAGGCGGTCTGTGCGATTGACCCAGCCGCCTTTGACGATATTGACGTGCTGCGGGATCGTCTGGATAAGCTGGTGGCCGAAATCCGTCGCAGCGCGAAACTGCCAACCACAGATCGCATCTGGCTTCCCGGAGAGCAGAGCCACTATAAGCGGCTCGAGTACGCCGCCAAGGGTATTCCCTTATCTGGTGGCGTCGTGGAGGAACTGGACCGTATCGCCCAGGATCGCGGGATTCTTCCCCTACCCAGCCTCCTCGGGCAGTGATACCCTTATTGGTCGTTTTATTATCAAATGATCAATTAACGTACACAGGTAGCGTATGGGCTGCTCATCAGCCGTCGCGCTTTCTCTTTGACGACCGAATCTTTTTTAAGGGGACATCGCTATGGCACTGAAATTTCTTGAGCACCTGCTTATCCTCACCCATGATCCAGATGGCACCCGCGACTGGTTCTGTAAGAATCTGGGCTTTCGTGAGGGAGATCACCCTGACTTTGGGTTCCCGGTGCACTGGCTCTATATCGGCGATCAAGACGTTATCCATATCGGTAAAGCGCGGCATTCAAACCATCAGAATACTTATCTGAAGGCGCCAACAGACAAGGAGAATGACGATTTCTCCGCGGCAGGCGCTATGGGCTCAGGGCGTATTGATCACCTCTGTCTCAACTGTGACGACCTCGCGGGTTTTGTGAAGAAACTCACCGAGAATGGTGTGGAGTTCAACGAGCGTAAGGCACATAACTCGGGGCTCTATCAGCTTTTCATGCGCGAGCCCATCAACGGCATCAAGGTCGAACTCAATTTTGCCTGGCACGAAGCGGTTGCACTTGGCCGTGTACCAGGCTGGACCGATGACGGACAAAACGAGAAGTCAGTGGCTGAGGTCATGAAAGAATCCCAATTTACCGAGCGTTACACCAAAGACAACAACGAGAAGGTGACTGTATGACCAAGACTTTAGTAGCACGTGTGCATCAGGCCGGTGAGCCTGAGGTGATAAAACTCGAGGAAGCCAGCCTGGCTGATCCCGGCCCAGGCGAGGTGACGATTCGTCACACCGCCATTGGCCTGAACTTCCAAGACATTTATATGCGCAGCGGGCTTTACCCCGGGCAGACTCCATTTGGGCTGGGCAATGAGGCAGCTGGTGTGGTGGAAAAGGTGGGGGCTGGGGTCGCAGACTTTAAAGAGGGCGATCGGGTCTGCTACGCCAGTGGGCCAGTCTTTGAGGCCTACTCCACCCGTCGCAATTTCCCGGCTGCACGGCTTTTGCATACCCCAGCAGGCATTCAAGATGAGCAGGCCGCAGCCATTTTGTTAAAGGGCATGACGGTGGAGTACCTGATGCATCGCTGCTTTCCGGTGAAGGCGGGTATGTCGGTGCTCTTTCATGCAGCAGCCGGCGGGGTAGGGCTCTTGGCCGGTCAATGGGGCAAAGACCTCGGTGCCCGCATGATCGGCGTCGCGGGTGGGCCAGAGAAGTGCGCGCTTGCGCTACAGAATGGCTACGAGGCCTGTCTGGATCGTAAGAAAGACGACATTGCTGCCCGTACCAAGGAGCTTACCGGGGGCAAGGGTGTCCCGGTGGTCTTCGACTCGGTGGGTAAAGACAGTTTTGATGCCTCGCTTAACAGCCTTGCACCGAGGGGCTTCTTTGTCTCGTTTGGGCAGACGACGGGCCACCCTCCTCCCGTAACAGGCGCTATGTTGCAGAAGCTCGGTTCGCTTTACTTCACCCGCCCCACCTTGGCTACCTATACCGCCGACACCCAGGAGATGCGTGAGTCTGCGGCCATGGTGTTTGACCGTCTCAAGCGAGGGGTACTTAAGCTCTCCATTAACCAGCGATATGCCTTGTCCGATGTCGTGCGGGCGCACCGTGATTTGCAGGCAGGGGCCACCTCGGGCTCCACGATTATTACGCCGTAGAGATCCGACCGGACAGGAATCGTCGAAAAAAGGCCTGGGTTCAACCCCAGGCCTTTTTTTGTCACGTTATCGCACAGTGCGGGCCCTCTAAGACCAGGCAAAGATGCTTGGGCCCGAAAGGGGCGACCAAGCGCAACCCCGCTGCAGGCGTTCTACTTGTTCGTGTTGAAGACGAAGTCCGGCAGCCAGGTTGCGATCGAGGGGAAGAACCAAATCGAGAGAACCGCGATGAGCAGACAGATCCAGTAGGGAATCGAGTAACGAAAGATCTGACCGACGGTGATTTCATTCGGCGGCAACGACGCCTTCACGGTAAAGACCAAGATGCCAAAGGGCGGGGTAAGAAGCCCTGATTCGATCGCCAGAATTCCGAGCATGGCAAAGGCAATCGGATCCATGCCAGCTGCATGGGCCACCGGCGCGAATACGGGCACTGTGATGAGGATGATGGAGATTGAGTCGATTAGGCAGCCCAATACAAACCAAATGAGCACCATAATCAAAATAATGGCCCAGAGATCCAGACCCGAATTCACGAAAATTGTCTGAATCGCCCCAGTGATGCCGGTCATGGAGAGCACCCGAGAGTAGAGCTGAGCGCAGAAGAGGAGTAGTAGCAAGGGCGCAGATGTGCGGCCAACCTGAAGAACAACCTCGCCAATCTGGGCAAACTTTACCCCCCGAATGAGCGCAATGACCAATGCTGCAGCAGCCCCGACGCCCGCGCCTTCTGTGGGGGTAAAGGCGCCCATCCAGATACCGCCGAGAATGAAGGCCACCAGCCCGAGGACGAGAAGCGTACCGAAGAGGGCCTTCGTGATTTTTTCGGGGGACTCGCCGTCGGATGCGGACGACTGCCCGCTCTGCCCTGGCCAGGACACCGTCTGGCCCGCCACCCCGACGCCAACAATCTGTGGCCGGGTGAGGGCGGTAAACAAGATATAGATGCAGAACAACAAGGCCAATAAGAGCCCTGGTCCGACACCTGCAAGAAAGAGTTGACCGACAGACTGCTCGGTGAGTACCCCCCAGACAATCATGAGTACGCTCGGGGGAATCAGCATTCCGAGGCAGGAGCTGCCCGCAATACATCCCGCAGAAAACCCCTTGTCGTAGCCGGCACGTCGCATCTCCGGATAGGCAATGCGCGAGAAGGCGGCCGCAGCCGCGATACTCACGCCTGTGACAAAGGCAAAAAGCGCGTTGGCACCGACGGTGGCAAGCCCTAGGCGGCCTGGCAGAAAGTGCAAGCCCCGGTTGATGAGGGTGAAAATATCCCGGGCGGCACCGCTCTGCGCGAGAAATCCCCCCATGAGCAGAAAGAGCGGAATGACCGCAAACACATAGTCTCGCAGGGCCTCATAGGCGGTACTGGAAATAAACTGAAAGACCACCCCCCAGTCTCCCACCATGAGAAACGCCCCGAGCA
Organism: Pseudomonadota bacterium; assembly: GCA_039800345.1. Classification (GTDB taxonomy): domain Bacteria; phylum Pseudomonadota; class Gammaproteobacteria; order Burkholderiales; family Burkholderiaceae_A; genus Hahnella. Next base: position 38,805 of record JBDLQX010000073.1, read on the forward strand.
CTGCGGTGACCCCGAGTGCAACAGCAATATGCACACCCGCCAAGGTGAGCAAAAGAACGGTTCCGATGACGACGACGACCTGAAAAGTACTAAACATAATGCGAACCTCTATAGGGGGGAATGATTTTTGTACAACGAACCCAGGCGGCTAACCAGATGACGGCACCGGGGCGAGTAGCGACTGATGGTGGTCGCACTTAGTGACTCGATGCCTGAAAGAAATCTTCCTTGTAACCGGGGTCTAAGATGGCTCGAAAGGCGTGCCACGAAAGAATGAGGTACTGGGTAATAGCCAGGGCGGCCCCAAGGACAACTATGAATCGCGCAGGCCAACTCGGGATACGGAGAGCACCCTCGCCCTCGAACTCGCCGGATACCCACGATCGCACGGCTAGGTCTATGCCGCCATAGAAAATGATGAAGAAAAACCCAACGCCAAGCAGTGAGCCGAAGAGAGCTAGCAGGGCCTTCGGACGGGTGGAGAGCCGGGTGATAAATACATCAACGGCAATCATTCCGCCCGACCGAATGGCGTAGGCCGCCTGCAGAAAACAGATGAGCACCACCGAGGCCTCGACCATCTCTTTGGTGCCTTGAACAGGCTTTAGAAAGAGCCCGCGTCCGATGACATCTGCCACGATCAGAAAGGCGATAAGAAGCGCAAGGGATGCCCCGATCACTAGGAGAGATTTAATGAGCCAGTTGTTTGCAGAGTCGAGCATCGGGTGTTCCTAGAGAAGGGACAGAGGAGAGAGAGAACGGGGAAGACTCAAAACAAGCGGGCCTTCCAGCAAATATGACTTGCGAGAAGGCCCAGGGTACGACGTTTAGCAAAAACTATGAGACTAGCGAACTTTGTAGCGTACAGGCCACTTGTGGCCTGCTTTTTCAGCCTCTTCCAAGGTGATCTTTAATACTTGGCTTGCGGGCAGACCCTGCTTATCGAGGGCCTCTGCCTGCTCTTGAGGCCAGGCGGACAGAGAGTTGGCCCACTCGAGACGCACGGCAGCAGGAACGCTAGAAACGTTCGTGCCGAGCTCCTTGAGCTTCGCGATCTGCTTGGGATAGTCTTCCTTGTTTACCTTCCCGGTACGCAGCTCGTACTCACGCGCGACTTCAGCAATGATCGCCTGCACATCTTTCGGGAGGCTGTCCCAGCGGCGCTTATTGACCGTGAGGCCGTGCCAGGTGATGGATCCGAAGCCAATCTCGGTGTAGTACTTGCCCGGCTCATAGAGCTTGAAATTTACCCAAGCCGACGGAAACATGATCCAGCCGTTATAGACGCCCGTTACCATGCCCTGATAGGCCTCGTTGAGGGTGCCCTGAACAGGCACCGCGCCAACATACTCCAACCACTTAAGGTTCAGACCTGCACCAGCAAGCTTTACGCCCTTGAGGTCAGACACATTCTTCCAGGGCATCGTGGTACCGAGGTTATAGCCATTGTCTGCAATGATGCCGAGAAGCTTTTGGCCCCATTTGTCTTCAAAGACATTGCTGAGGTAGGGTACTTTGTCATAAACCGCCCGGGCGGTTTTCAGGCTGACCTCGGGATCCATGGTTCCGAAGGGCAGCATGACCTGGAATGCATGGAGTGGGAGGTTGGAGGGCTCAAAACAAAAGCAGAAGGCACCGAGATCAATAATGCCGGACTGAACTCCTTCGAGGGTATCCGGGAGTTTGACCATGGCACCGCCGTAACCTTCAATAAAGTTGACGGTATGCGGGGTACGCTCTTTGACCCGTTTGGTTACCTCAGGAACAAAATACGTGTTTAGTAGGTTGACATACGTATTCACAACAGGGTGGCCCGAGGCAATACGCAGGGTGATGTTTTCCCCCTTCTGTGCCTGCGCGGTGCCCGCGCCTAAGAGACCAACCATTGCACCAATAGCAACAAAAAGACTGAGCTTTTTGAATTTCATGAGAACTCCTCCAAAGTGACCACAGACAGGTGTGCCTAATAACTAGACTTTCTGAGTTTTCGCGGGCCCAGGGTTCCCGTCAATTAGGGTTATTAAGGGGGATACCCCTTCCCGGGCTGATCGCTTGATTATTTATATGCACCGCAAAAGGTCTTTAGCTGATCTGTCTTCTCTGGCCTTCATGCACCAGAGTGACCTGTGGATTCAGGGCTCCCTTCAGGGCCGCGTGGAGGTAGCAGGTATTCGCGCCCATCGCGAGGAGCTTTTGCATAACCTCGTCGGACTCATCCCCATGTAGAAAGAGATGCGTATCGACCGGCAGGGCCCGTGCGATGAGGTTGCCCTGAGGGTCCGCAGACCGCTCAAACGGATTGAACTGGACCATACGAATCGCCCGTACTTTGTACTTGAGGTATTCCGAGTACCGCAGCAGTTGTGTCATATAGCAAAAAGCTATTCCGGCAGACAACAGTGCCAGGCCCGAGGGGGCGGCCGGATTCTGCAGCTGCCCCTCCTGCGTCTGAAACCCAAACTCGCTGCCGGGCGGTGCTTTGAGGGTGGTTCGGGCGGAGGCCTGCGCCTTGCCAAGAACAAGATCCGAACGCCCGAGGACCTCCAGACCATACTTCGAGGAGGATGAGGGCATGGCATCGGCGGGAGGCAGATAGTCAGAGGTCTTCTGGATCACACCCGGCAGATCCTGGCCATCCGCAAGCGGGCGAGGAGGCCCCCCCTGGGCCTTTAGGGGGTCGCGCGCATCGGCCGCGGCCGAGGGCGTTACGCCCGTGACCGTGCGCCGAATCCCGTTGACATAGATCGCAAAGGTGCAGTCCATGGCACAAGACATTGCCGCAAGGCCTAGCGCGTTGCGTACGGCCGCAGACACCAGTGCTGCGGCCTGGTCAAGGCTGCAGCCGCCCTTGGTATGTATCTCAATCTCTGCGGGTTCGGCCTGGCCTTGTCCTGTCCCCGCGAAAAAAGACCCGCTAAAGGTATAACGATTCACGAGGGTCTGCTGCACCGAGGACAGCGGGTTGCCTGCCGCCTGATTGAGATGATCGATATTTCCGAGGAGGTCTGTCTGCAGGCCAGCATTAAAAAATCCAAGCGGAAAGGGTGCAAGGTCGGAGCCCTTGAGCTGCGGACCTTCATCACTGACCATGCGCCACTTTGGCCCTAGCTCTCCCTCGGTGACCACCGCCTCCTTCTGGTGGGCCCCAAGGGCGCGGGCCTCTACCTTTAGAACGGTTTTTCCTTCCTGCCCCGAAAAGACGGAATCGCGAGACCCTTTACGATCTACGCAGAACCCGAGAGGAAACCGGGAAGACTCAATGCTATCGAATACTTCGATCATAAATTCTCCTTAGTGCACCGCAGGGCCGGTGAGAGTTGCTGACAATCAAAAGCGCTTCTGCGATGATCGCACCTGCAAGTCATTGACGCCTTTCGCTGGTCAGATGCTCAGCAGTACGCATGCCGGTAGGGTAACTGGGAAATTATCAAAAGATCACTAGGAGAAAACCATGGCTTCCTGGAAAGATATACGGGTCATCGACAAGGAGGAGATGATGACCAGGGTTGCACGATTTAAGAAGTTAAAGGGGTCTGACGGGGGTCTGCCAGACAGTCCCCTGCCCGAGTCACAGCGTACCCTTTATGCCGTCATTGGTTTTCAGCCGCCCAAGAAGGGCAACAAGGCAACCACCTCGCCCGTTGGAGATGATGCGGCAACGACGCCGGCGATTCCTATTGCGGAGGGCTTTAACCTCGGTTATTGCAAGGCCAAGCCTGGGCGTGGTCCGCTGATGCACAACCACGATACCAACGAGACATTCATTGCGCTCACAGGTAAGTGGCGCTGTGAGTGGAACGAAGGCAGGCAAAAGCGATTTGTCGATCTCAACCCGTACGACGTGATATCGGTGCCGCCCGGATGCGCGCGTCGGTTTATGAATGTTACCAAGGGCGAGCCTGATACCGAGCACCTGCTGATGTTCGTTATCGGGGGGAACGCGCCGCGGGCAGAGTTTACTCCGCTGGCTATGGCACGGTGTAGAGAGTTCGCCGATCAGAAGAAGAAGGCACAGACACCGAAAGCCAAACAAAAATAACCAAGAAAGGACTCTTTTATGGCCGCATACTGGCTTGCCCGTTCCCGGATACACGATCCTGTGGAGTACAAGAAGTACACCGACCTTGTCCCCGCAATCGTTAAACAGTACGGTGGGAAGGTTCTCGCCCGCGGGGGTAGATACGAAATAATGGAAGGCCCTGAAGACTTCCATCGGTTCGTGGTGATCGAGTTTCCTGATCTTGAGACGGGGAAGGCCTGCTTTCAATCACCAGAGTATGTGGCCGCAGCGGCCTATCGCCGTGCCGGTGCTGGGGTGGTTGAGAACGTTATCGTGGAATCTGGCGACGCAACGAAGTAGCGAGTTTTTTTTCCTCGCCTCAGATCTTCTTCCCCCGAACGCTCAGAGGTAGGGCCGAGCCCAGTGCAGGCCCTCCTCGGGACTTCTTGCCGGACGGTATTCGCAGCCGATATACCCGGTGTACCCCAGAGTCATAAGCTCCCGCCCAAGACGCCCGAAATCAAGCTCCCCGAGATCGGGTTCCGTGCGGTCGGGCACGCCCGCGACCTGGATGTGGCCAATGTTTTGAAAGGTCGATCGCAGGTTAAAAATTATGTCGCCATGCAGAATCTGCTGGTGGTAGAGATCGAACTGTAGTTTCAGCCCGGGATGTCCTACTGCCGTAATGGTGGCCATCGCATGATGAAGGCTCGCCATAAACGCGCCTCGTGCATCGCGTGGGCTCAGCGGTTCAATGGTCACCCCAATGCCGTGGGGCTGGGCCCTATGGCAGGCCCAGGCAAGATTCTTCTCGTAAGAGGCTTGCTGTGTCTGCTGCGTATCGCCGGCGCCATTGGGCCCGGTTGGCCCTGCAGTGGCGTGAATCAACGGAACCCCTAGGGCCTGGGCATAAGTCATTGCCTTGCCAAAGGCCGCCTGGAACTCGTCCTCCTTTCCGGGCCATGCGGCAAGGCCGCGCACCGCCATGCTCGCACTGGACCCTGAGGGGGCATTTATGAGTACGAGCTTTAGCTGGTAGGTCGTCAGCCATTTCTTCCAGTCGTCGATGGAGGCCACATATGGGTCGAGTGCTTCGACAGCCTTAAAGCCTGCCCGGTGTGCAGCCGCAAGCCGCTCCTCCAGGGGAAGTGCTTTCCAGAGCCAGTCGATGTTTGCGGCGAGTTGAATCATCGTTATTCCTTTAGAAAACGGGCATACAGCATGCCCCGCCGTTATTTTAGGACTTCAAAGAGGTTGTGAAAGTCGTCTGTCCAGACCCGCAGTTCTGGTCGGGCCAGGATCGCAACCCGATGGTCCGCAATCTCTGGCGTATTCAGGAACGCTATGTCACGGGTGACCAAAACCCATTCGCTTCGTGCTGTGGACCAAGGCTCCGTGTCGGAGGGCTCATGGGCTATCAGAGCGGAGCCGTATCCGAGTTCGTCGGCCAGCTGCTTTACGACTGGTGCAAGGGCCAGGTAGCGGTTGGTGATGTGGATTGCCAACACCCCGTTAGGCGCAAGATGCCGCACATAGACCGCCATCGCTTCTCGTGTGAGCAGGTGCACGGGGATGGCGTCACTTGAGAAGGCGTCTATGGCTAATAAGTCGAAGCCTTGGTCGCGTTCCTGCTCAAGCCGAAGCCTGGCATCGCCAAGCACCATTGTGGTCTGCTGCTTGGCCTGATCGAGGTATGAAAAGTAGTCTCTGGCCACCTCGATGACCAGGGGGTTGATCTCGTAGATGCGGTAGCGGTCTTCCGGACGGGCGTAGCCCACAAGGGTACCCACGCCGAGTCCCACCACACCAACATGTACCGTCTTGCGGGAATGCAGCACATGCAGTGCGCGCCCGACACCCGAGTTGGGGCTGTAGTAGGTGGTTGCCAGTCGTTGCATCTCGGGGTCACGGTACTGAAGGCCGTGGAGAATTACCCCATGCACAAGGCGTCGATAGGGCATATCGTCTGATCGCGCAACCTCTTGTACGCGCAAAGGGCCGTAGAAGTTGCGCCCTGCATAGATGCTTCTGTCTTGATAGTCATCCCAATACAGCACGGAGAAATGGCCGACGGCTACGGCCGCTGCAAAGCCCCCCAGCGCAAGAACACCGCGCAGAACCGGTGCCCTCTGCCGCAGGCCGACCCAGATGCCGAGTAGGCCGATCAGTAGCAGCGACAGCGGCATCTCCCAGTAGCCGCTAAAGAGGCGGGGTGCCAGAAGCGAGACAAAGCCGCCGCCTGCGGCGCCACCCAGGGCAATCAGCAGATAGAACCGGGTGAGATATCGGGTGGGTGGTTTGGACTGCGCAAGCTCACCGTGGCAGAAGAGGCAGATGAGGAAGAGCCCGAAGCTGTAGAGCGGAACTGCAATGTCGATATCAAGAATACCGTCTTGGGCGGTCAGCCCCCAGGCCATGATGCCTGCGGCAGCCATGCTCGGCAGCATCATGCTATCGCGAAGGTAGAACCCCTTTCCAGCCCGGCCCTCGAAGGCCACCACAAAGCTCAATAGATAGAGCGACAACGGCAGTACCCAGAGAAATGGCACCGAGGCGATGTTCTGTGAGATATGACTTGAGGCCGATAACAAGAGGGCACTGGCCAGGGCAGAGAGGGCAAACCAGAAAATCAGAGTGGAGACTGCAGGTGCGGCATGCTCGGTCAGGGGTGACGGGGAGGCCAGGAGGGGGGTCGCGATCGTAGGCCCGTTGCCGTTCGTGTTGTCGCCGTCTTCAACCAAGGTAACCGGTGACTGCCGAGCGATGTGCCATGCCAGGGCGAGCATGGTGACCACAAAGAGGAAAAATCCAATGCTCCAGATCCAGGCCTGTTCCGGTACGGCCAGAACGCGTTCGATTCCAAAGGGATAACTGACAAGCGCAAGGAGCGACCCCAGGTTAGAGAGTGCAAAAAGCCGGTAGGCCTTTTGGGCCGCTTCGGGGCTTGGCTGCGCACGCGCAAACCATGACTGTACGAGGGGGCCGGTGGTGGAGAGCATGAAATAGGGCAGGCCGATGGTGACCGCAAGCAGGAAAATAATGTGTAGTGACGGATCCTCGCTACCTGTGGGCTTGAGGCCCTCAGTAGCGAGTATGGGCAGCCAGAGGAGGCTCACAAGCAGGAGGAGTCCGTGGAGTCGAACCTGCAGACGGGTAGAGAGTCTCTGCACCAGGTCGGCGTAGCCGTATCCCGCAAGAAGTACCAGCTGAAAAAAGGTGAGGCAGACTGCCCAGACGCCGGCAGAGCCGCCAAACCAAGGCACGATCTGTTTGGCAATGATGGGCTGAACGAGGAAAAGCAGAAAGCTCGACAGCCCAATAGCCAGCGCGTAGATCAGGATGGGCCTCTACCGGGGTTCTTGGGTGTTGAGGCCCTTGGGCAGCGGGAATCGAATATGTTCCTCTGCGCCGGGCAGCCTGCGTACCGCAACAGCCCCCATGGCCTTGACGGCCGAGACAAGCCCCTGCACCAGCGCCTCGGGGGCCGAGGCACCCGCGGTGATCCCCACCCGTGACTTCCCTGCGAGCCAATTCGGCTGCAGATCTTCGGCACCGTCCAGCAGGTAGGCCGGTACCCCGTGACGCTCCGCCACCTCCCGGAGGCGGTTACTGTTTGAGCTTGTACGGCTACCTACCACGAGCACGACATCCACCTGACCACTCATGAGCTTGACTGCGTCTTGGCGATTCTGGGTGGCATAGCAGATATCACTGAACTTTGGACCGCGGATCTTTGGGAATCGTGCCTTGAGGGCTCGCACGACCGCCTCTGTATCGTCGGTTGACAAGGTGGTCTGGGAGACATAGGCAAGTCGATCTGGCGTTTCGACGGCCAATGCGGCCACCTGGCCCTCATCTTCGACCAGGTAGATGCCTCGGTCGAGTTGCCCCATGGTGCCCTCGACTTCGGGGTGGCCCTGATGTCCGATCATGACAATCTCATAGCCCTCACTGGCAAGCTTGCGCACTTCAACATGCACCTTCGTGACGAGGGGGCAGGTGGCGTCAAAGACCTCAAGGCCACGTTCCTCTGCGTGGGCACGCACTATGCGGGCGACGCCATGCGCACTCATGATGACCCGTGAGCCGAGAGGCACCTCGTTGAGGTCTTCTACAAATATGGCGCCTTTTGCACGCAGGTCGGCCACGACATGGTCGTTGTGGACGATCTCATGCCGCACATAGACCGGGGCACCAAACTTCGCCAGGGCCCGTTCAACAATCTCAATGGCCCGATCGACACCGGCGCAGAACCCTCGGGGCTCAGCGAGCACAATCTCTTGGGGCGAAGTCTCTCGGAGGGTCACGGTCTGAGCAGCAGTCATGTCAACACCCCAATGATTCTGACATGGAACAACAAAGGCTGTCCGGCCAGAGGATGGTTAAAGTCAAAGACCGCCGCCTGGCCCTCCCAGCCCTTGAAGACGCCGGCGAATCGACTGCTGTCAGGGGCGGGAAACTCCAGTAAGTCTCCGGGGGCCAGTGGATCAGCAGGGTCGACATGTTCGGCAAGAAGCTTTTCGGATATCTTTTGGATGAGCGCAGGGTTGCGCGGCCCAAAAGCATCATCGGGGCCAAGCGCGTAGCTGCGTTCATCACCCTCCGCGAGGGCCAAAAGGCATCGTTCGAGTCCTGGGGCGAACTGGCCAGCCCCAAGTTGTAGGGTCGCGGGCTTATCTTCAAAGGTATCAAGGACCACCTGCCCGTCTGGCATGCTTAGGCGGTAGTGCAGGGTGACGTGGCTTTCCGGGGTGATCAGAGGCATCGCATCAGTCTACCGTGCCTGCCCTAAAATCCGAATTGATCACCTCCAAAACCACAGGAAGGATTCGACGATGGTTCAGAACATTGTTCAGACGGATCGGGCCCCGGCGGCCATCGGGACGTATTCTCAGGCAGTGCAGGTTGGGCAGACCGTCTGGCTATCGGGACAGATCGCGTTAGACCCTGCCACCATGACCCTGGTGGGGGACAATTCGCCCGAAGGGGTGGCCCAGCAGGTGCATCAGGTATTTAAGAATTTGTCTGCGGTTGCTCAGGCCGCGGGGGGCAGTCTGCAGGATGTGGTCAAGCTCAATCTTTTTTTAACGGACCTCTCGCACTTTGCAAAAGTCAACGAGATTATGGCGGTCTATTTTCGTGCGCCCTATCCCGCACGTGCGGCGGTGGGGGTTGCCAGCCTGCCGCGTGGCGCAGCCTTTGAGGCCGAGGCAGTGCTGGTAATAGGCAGCGCCTCTCCCATCCCTTGATGCAGGCGGCCTCGGCCGAACCGTGGCCAGAGAGTTTTCTTCGACTCGGACTGCATCGTCCGCTCGATCTTCTGCTGCACTTTCCCCTCCGTTACGAGGACGAGTCCCAGGTCTGGCCACTATCTCGGCTTCAGACGGGGGACTCAGGACAATGTCAGGTGGTGGTGGTCGAGGCGCGGGTGGTCTTCAAGCCCCGCCGCACGCTTCTGATCCGTGTCGCAGATGAGACTGGTGAAGGCATTCTCCGGTTTCTCTATTTCAAAGAGGCGATGCGCCAGAGCTTTGTGGCGGGCCAGAAGATCCGTGTCGTGGGCCAAGCCAGACGGCTGGGTCTGGGAGACGTCGAGTTTATTCATCCCCGGATCCGTCAGGGATGGCTTACCGCAGAGGCACTAGCCAAGCAGCCGCTCGTTGCCGTCTATCCCACCACACAGGGCCTGTCCCAGGCGGTGATTCGTAGGTCCGTGGCGCTCGCCCTGTCAGGCCATCGGCCTCTGGAATGGTTGCCGATCGCCTGGCAGCAGCGACTCGGTCTGGTCGCACTGCCTGAGGCCCTCATGGCACTGCATCGTCCCGCAGCCCCTCTGGTGGAGGGTCAGATGGAGGCCGCCTGGAATCGGGTCCGGTTTGATGAACTTCTGGCCCAGCAGGTTGCGCTACGGCGTGCTCGGCTGCGACGCGCAGGCCACCGTGCGCCGCGTTTAGAAGATACCCGGGGCCTCGCCTCTCGTCTGCTCCAGTTATTACCTTTTACGCTCACCCCGGGCCAGCATCAGGCCTGGCGGCAGGTCTATGCCGATCTCTGCCTTGATCGCCCAGTACATCGACTCATTCAAGGCGATGTGGGTAGCGGGAAGACGGTAATTGCCGCACTGGCTGCGGCCCAGGCGATCGGATCGGGCTATCAGGCCGCCGTGATGGCTCCCACGGAGATTCTCGCGGCGCAACTCTTCGAGAAGCTCAGCCAGTGGCTCTCGCCGTTGGGTGTCGAGACCGTATTTCTGAAGGGGGGCAGTGCCGCCGCCCAGAGACGGGAGGCGGTTGCCCGCATGGCCGCTAAGGAGCCGTGCCTGGTGGTGGGCACGCATGCGCTGATTCAGAAGGACATCACATTTGGGCGACTAGGCATAGCGGTTATTGATGAGCAGCATCGCTTTGGGGTGGCGCAGCGCATGGCACTGCGTGATCGGCTTGTCTCAGAAGATCAGACCACCTGCCATATTCTCGGAATGTCGGCTACGCCCATACCGCGGAGTCTCGCGATGACTTTTCTGGCCGATCTCGATGTCTCGATCATTCAAGATCGTCCCAAGGGCCGCCTACCGATTCAGACAAGGCTAATGTCCCAGTCGCGGCGAGAGGAGTTGCTTGCGCGGGTTTTGCATTTCCTTGACCACGAGGGCCAGGCTTACTGGGTCTGTCCGGTGATCGAAGAACAGGAGGAGGCCGAGCATAAAAATCCCCTGATGGCACTGGAGGAGACCCAGGCCTGGCTTGCCCCTGTGCTTGGAGATCGGATGGTTGTCGTGCATGGGCGGCTGCGGCCAGAGGAGAAGTCGGCAGCCATGGCCCGGTTTGTCTCCGGGGAGGCACGGCTCCTTCTGGCAACCACCGTGATTGAGGTGGGAGTGGATGTCCCTGCTGCCCGGCTCATCGTCATCGACCATGCCGAGCGTTTTGGTCTTGCGCAGTTACATCAATTACGGGGGCGGGTAGGGCGGGGGCAAGGCCAGAGCACCTGCGTGCTGCTCTACGACCCCCCGCTCTCTGAAGCGGCCCGAGACCGGCTCAAGGCCCTCTACGAGACTGAAGACGGCTTTGAACTTGCGAATCGCGACCTTGCGCAGCGGGGGCCGGGCGAGATTTTGGGCATGCGACAATCCGGTGAGGTAGGGTTGCGGTTTACTGATCTTGTGCGCGACCGTGCACTGGTGCAGGCGGCAGTCGACTACGGTCAGCAGATCGCCCAGGCCTACGAAGATGAGGCGGCACTCGAAGCGTTGGGGCTGTCTCGCACGGCGATAGAGGCGCTTCTCGATCGATGGGCCCGTCGCGCCGATGATCTGTTGAGCAGTGTCTGAGGATTCAATGCTGTGCTGCCGCGCCACCAGTCGGGATGGGCGGCAGACTTTATGTGCAGTCTGGATCTGGGCTGCAGAGAATATTGGTTTTTGTAGAGGCGAAGAGTCCCTGAGAATGCGATGACCCTGACTGAACTTCGATACATTGTGGCGGTGGCCCGCGAGCGGCATTTTGGTCGCGCGGCAGAGGCCTGTTTTGTGAGCCAGCCTACCCTTTCTGTCAGTGTCAAAAAACTCGAGGGAGAGCTTGGTACCCAGATCTTCGAGCGAGGCGGCACAGAGGTAGCGCTCACCCCTATTGGTGAACAGCTCGTGGTCCAGGCGCAGCGCATCCTCGATGAGACGTCAAAGATGAAGGGCATTGCCGAGCAGGGCAGAGATCCCTTAACGGGGCCGCTGAAGGCCGGTGTGATCTACACCATTGGCCCGTACCTTCTGCCGAAGATTGTGATGGCGCTGATTAAAGAGTATCCGCAGATGCCGCTTATCTTGTCGGAGAACTACACCGTCAAGCTGCTCGAACAGTTACGTACCGGGGAGCTCGATGTGGCCATTCTCGCCGAGCCTTTTGACACCACGGGCCTAGACATTGTGCCGCTCTATGACGAGGAGTTTCTGGTGGCAGTACCCAAAGGCCACCCCTGGGCGCAGCGTAAGGCGATCGAGTCCGTAGACCTAAAGCAGCAGACCATGCTCCTTCTGGGCGTCGGCCATTGCTTTCGAGATCAGGTCTTAGAAGTCTGCCCAGAGGCCGCCCGATTCGCGCAGAATTCGGCGGGTATTCAGAAGACCTTTGAAGGCAGCTCTCTAGAAACGATTCGGCATATGGTGGCCTCCGGGCTCGGTATCACGGTGCTGCCGCGTATGGCCGTGCCTCTCGATGGCCAAGACCCCATGTTGACTTTTATTCCCTTTGCCCCGCCCGTGCCGCTCAGACGGGTGGTCATGGCCTCTCGTAAGAGCTTTGCCCGACAGCCGGCAGCCCAGTGTCTCAGTGATGTCATTCTGCAGTCGGATCTCCCGGGCTGCATCAAGCTCTCTTCGTAGCACATCATAGTGCCGGGTTCTTTTCTAGGATCAGTCATGTCACAGCCGTACGATTCTTCTCGCTACCCCTCGCTTGAGGCGTCGGTGGGCCAGACCCCCTTGGTGGTACTTCGCCGCATTGTCGGGCCGGAGCAGTCTGCCCGCGGCAACGTCATCCTCGGAAAGCTCGAAGGAAATAATCCAGCCGGATCGGTCAAAGATCGGCCCGCTGTCTCGATGATTGCCCGTGCCGAGGCGCGCGGGGACATTCGGCCTGGGGACACACTCATCGAGGCCACCAGTGGCAATACAGGGATCGCCCTCGCGATGGCTGCGGCCATGCGCGGGTATCGAATGGTCTTGATCATGCCGGATAACCTGTCGCTTGAGCGGCGACAGACTATGAAGGCCTTTGGTGCCGAACTTATTCTCGTAACGCAAAAAGAAGGTATGGAGGGCGCACGCGACCTGGCCGATCAGATGCAGGCCGAAGGTCAGGGCCGGGTGCTGAATCAGTTCTCCAATGACGATAACTGGATTGCCCACTATGAGGGCACCGGGCCAGAGATCTGGGCACAGACCCAGGGGCGCGTCACCCATTTTGTTTCGGCCATGGGCACCACGGGCACGATTACCGGAGTCTCCCGATACCTCAAAGAGCGCAATCCCTCGATACAGATTGTTGGTGCCCAGCCTGCGGATGGATCGTCCATTCCGGGCATTCGCAAGTGGTCTCCCGACTATATTCCACCGATTCGGGCAAAGGCGTTTATTGATCGCATCGAGGAGGTGACCCAGGCCGAGGCAGAAGAGATGGCCCGCCGTCTTGCATCGACCGAGGGCCTGTTCTGCGGGCCGTCGGCAGCCGGGGCCTGCCTGATAGCGCTACGCGTTGCCCAAGACCTGGAGAATGCCACCGTGGTCTTTGTAGTCTGTGACCGCGGCGACCGCTATCTGTCCACCGGTATTTTTCCCGGATAGGCGGACAGAACACAGAACACAGAACACAGAAAACAGAAAACAGAAAACCCGGCTACGGTTTCTTTTTTGCCGGGGCTTTTTTGGCCCCCGCTTTTTTTGCAGGCGCTGCACTCGCCATCGGTTTTTTTATAGCCGGTGTTTTCGCAACGGGCTTTCCTGCGGTCGGTTTTTTCGCGGCTGGCTTGTTCGCGGCTGGCTTGTTCGCGGCTGGCTTGTTCGCGGTGGGCTTTTTTGCCGCTGGCTTTTTAGCCGCTTGTTTTTTCGCGGCTGGGGCGCCTGCCTTATTGCTTGCTGCCGTTTTTGCTGGTTTCTTGGGCGCCGCGGCGTCGCCTGTCTTCGTGCCGGCGGCTTGCTTTGTGGGTTTTTCGGCAATCGGATTACGTGCGGTGGGTTTGCGCTTCACGGGCGCCTTGACGCGGCGAAATGCGGAGACCACCGAGGCGAGCGGCAGCTGTTTTTCCCCCCAGATGTCTTCCAGCCGGTAGTACTCTCGAATGGCGGGCTGGAGAATATGCACCACCGCATCGCCGCAGTCGACTAAGACCCACTCCCCGGTGTCTTCGCCTTCTGATCCAAATACTTCTCCCCCCCCTTTTTTTACCTTGTCATGCACATTCTTGGCGAGGGCCCGCGTCTGGCGGTTGGAGGTACCCGTCGCGATAATCACTCGGTCGAAGAGGTCGGTGAGTCCCGTGGTGTCGCAGACGAGGATACTTTGGCCCTTCATGTCTTCAAGGGCGTCGACGATGAGGTACTGCAGTGTTTCGATATTCAGGGTGGACCTCCTAGCAGGTGAAGATAGATCTGGTGATCATGAATATACCGCGCGACTGCGGGGCTCACCGTTTCACCGAGGGGGCGCCCGTCGTGCACACGCTGGCGTATATCGGTGGATGAGACCGCATCGGGGGGAAGCACAATGGGGTAAAGCTTTGCCCCTGCGGCTATTAGTGCCTGCTCGGCGCTCGTACCGGTCGCGCCTGGGCGCCGACAGACAGCCAGGGAGAGTGACTGCGCAAGCCATTGCCATTGCCGCCACTGGGTAAACGAGGCAAGCTGGTCTTCGCCGAGAATCCAGACCAGGGGTCTGCCGGGGTATTCCGCCTGAAACGAGGCCACAGTAACGAAGCTAGCGCTTTCTTTGCCCTGTCGGGCGGCCACGACCTCTCGGTCATCAAGCACCATCCGGGGGTCCTGCAGCGCCTCGAGTACCAGTCGTGTCATGGCAAGCCGATGGTCTGCAGAGGCACTGGCGACCTTATGCACGGGCTGGCCAGTCACCAGCCAGCGTACTTCTTCAAGCCCGAGTTGGTCGGCGGCGGCCTGCGCCATAGCGACATGGGCGCGGTGCACGGGGTCAAACCTTCCGCCAAATAGCCCCAAGGCATGAGGCGGGACCGCAACTGTGGGAGGGGCGGGCAGAGGCTGCTCCATGGACACGACTAAGGCAGACCAAGTGCGCTGGCAACGACTCCGAGGGAGATACAAATTAACATGGTGATCACCATGCCCATACGGAATTGCAACATCAGGATGATTGCCAGACTTGCGATCAACCCAGCCACCAGATCGAGCATGCGAATGGAGCCCCAGTCGCCCGTGGGTGTTGGCCATAGGATGTAGCGCGCAAAGATCAGGCTGAGGTCGATCATGACCGCCACCACAGCGGCACTGATGGCCGTGAGCGGCACCGACCAGGCGGGTATCTTTCTGCTGGCCTCAATCCAGGGGGCACCCGCCAAGATAAATACAAAGGACGGGAAAAAGGTACAGATCGCAACCACTACGGCCCCAAGACAGCCCGCCGCCAAGATGGGCAGGGCAGTAAGGCTCGTGTGTTGGGCGGCTGCGACAAATCCAAGAAAGACGTTGACCATTGACAAGGGGCCCGGTGTCGTTTCTGCCAAAGCAATACTGTCAATCAGTTGGCCGGTGGTGACCCACTGCTTCTCGTTAACGAGCGTGTCAAAGACATAGGGCATGACCGCGTAGGCCCCGCTAAATGTCAGCAGGCTTGCCTTAATGAAAAACCCCGCCATTTCAGCCAACATGCCCGGGAAATAAAGCTTTAGTGCGCCGTAGAAGATACTGAAGACGGCAATGGCAATCGCCAAGGCACCTGCGACATAGCTGAGGTCGAAGTGGCTGGTCTGAGGCGGGGGTGTCTGATCATCAATAGCGTATCCCTCTGCCTCGGTACTTACGGGCTGCACTGGCTTCGCACGTGCGGCTGTTACGAATCGGGATGATTCTCTGGCGAGACTTGAGGGCATGAGCCCCATGGGAAGGTCGCTGAGGGGATGCGTAGAGAAGAGATGCAACATCCATCCCGCTAAGCCCGCAAGCACAACGACGGTGATGAAGGAGGCGCCGACCTGGAGCAGAAAAAATGTTGTCAGCGCAATACCCCACCAGAGTCTTCCGACAAGAACCCGCTGGGCCAATCGCACACTGGCGGTTAGCACGATGGCGAGCACTGCAGGCTTCAGGCCGTAGAGTAAGGCCTGCACCTCAGCAACCTGGCCGTAATGAACATAGAGCCCCGCCATTGCCATCATGATGGCAAGAGAGGGCAGAATAACAAGTAGACCCGCCGATATGGCACCCCAGGCCCCATGCAGCAGCCAGCCGATATAAGTGGCCAGTTGTTGCGATTCTGGGCCCGGCAACACCATGCAAAAGTTCAAGGCATGCATGAAGCGCTTAGGCGAGATCCATCGGCGCTTGACCACGAGTTCTTGATGCATCAAAGCAAGCTGGGCGGGTGGACTGCCAAAGGAGATCCAGCCAAGAATGAACCAGAGGCGCAACGCCTGAAAGAAGGAAATCGAATGTCGAACGGCGGCCTTCTCGGGGGCAGCGCTCTGGTCCGGCGGCAGGAGCGCTTCAGCGGCCAAGGAGTTGCTCGATATCTTGGGCAAGCTTTTCTGCGGTGATGTCATGAGGAGCGACAAGCCGCAATCTTCCTTCGGGATCGAAGATGTAGGCGAAGGTGGTGTGGTCTATCGTGTAGGCGAGCGGATCTTGTGGGTTGGTCGTCGAGGGCACCTTCTTGTAATAGACCCGAAAATCCTTTGCCACTGCCTGCGTCTGCTCGATACTGCCGCGTAGCCCAACAAATTGGGGGTCAAAGGCAGCAAGAAACTTCGCAAGAGATTCGGGCGCGTCCCGTTCGGGGTCTACCGTGATGAACACGACCGCCACGTCTTCGGCCTGAGGACCAAGTTGCTTCTTGACCTCTGACATTTTGATGAGATGGGTCGGGCAGGCATCCGGGCAGTAGAGGAAACCAAAAAAGACCGCTACCGCCTTACCCTTGAAGTCTGCCAGCGAGGTTGTCTTTCCGTGAAGGTCGGGGAGGGAGAAGTCTTGGCCCCACTGCGCCCCGGTGACGTCCATGCTCTGAAACTGCGGGGGTTTGGGCGCACAGGCAGCAAGGAGGAGGAAGAATGCGGGAGCGATGAGTCGCCGCGATAGAAAGAAGCGCATGGTTTTCATAAATAACGTTATTTTACGGCCCTATGTCCTTAAATCGCCAAAAGCCGGAGCCGTCTAGCGGGCAGGGGCCCGACCTCCTGCAGCCGGCGCAGTCGTGGGCCCACCGCGGGTCTACCCGTTCGGTGGCAATTATTGGCGGGGGGCTTGCGGGGGCCTGTGTTGCACGTGCGCTGGTACGCGCTGCGACGGTGTCTGGGGGTGGCGAACTCAACATCACTCTATTCGAGGCGTCGGCCGGTGTCGCCATGGGGGCTTCGGCTGTGCCCGTCGCCGTGCTGCACCCCCTGGATTCGCGTGATCACAATCTCGCTAGCCAGTTCTTTGCCCAGGGGGTGAAGGCCACGATGGACTGGACCTATGACCTTGGGGGCGTGACATCCGGCTGGGCTGATTTTTCTGGCGTAGATCAGAACGTGGTGCCCGGCCTGAACGCACCCAGCCGTCAGCAAGGAGGATGGGTACGGCCAGCAGCTTTCATTCGTGCCTGCCTGGAGGATGTCTGCGCACGTCTCGGCGGAAGATTCCATCTGGCCCTGGGCCAGGGTATCCGCGCAGCGCAATGGAAAGATCTCAAGGAGGCTTTTGATGTCGTGGTGGTCTGTTGCGCCCAGGATGATCTTCTCGCCCAGGCGGGCTTGGCGCTGCAGCCTTTGGCAGGCCAACTCTCGTCTGGCGAGATTGCCCCGGACCAACTGCCTTTTGTGTATAGACGTTTTGCGCGCGTGACCTGTGGCCAGGGTTTTGTCACACCAGTCATCGACGGCCAGATTTTTTTTGGCGCCACCTTTCATCGGGGGCGTCGTCAGATTGAGGTGACCTTCGAGGATCACCAGGCCAATCTTAATCAGCTCGATCGGCTCTGGCCGGAGGCCGAGCGGCCGCTCGGGCTCAGGCCAGAGCGTCTTGGCGGATGGGCAGGGGTGCGGTTCGCGACGCGGGATCGCCTCCCGCACATTGGACAGCCCGTCGCGGCCTCGGTCTATCGGTGCGGTCTTTCGCCCTGGCGGCTCGCCCGCTCGGTATCGCAGCTGTACCAGTTGCCTCGCGATCCTGGGGTCTTTGTCTTACTTGGCCTGGGCGCGCGGGGGCTATCGACAGCACCGCTCGGCGCGACTGCGGTAGCCGCCGATATTCTCGGACTGCCCCCCGTACTGAGCCCACGGCTAAGGCATGCGGTCGATCCTGGCCGATTTGTGCTGCGAGAACACGCACGGGCTCGGGGAGACGGTAGACTGAACGGGCCATGAACCTACAGCAACTTCGCGTCTTGCGGGAAACCGTCCGTAATGGCTTTAACTTAAGCGAAACGGCCCTTGCCCTTATGGGCTCTCAGTCGGGAATTAGTAAGGCCATTAAAGAACTTGAGGATGAGCTCGGCCTTGTCATTTTTGAGCGCAAAGGAAAGCGCATCCTTGGGCTGACTGTGCCTGGCCACGCAATTCTCTCTCACGCGGAGCGTGCCCTCGAAGAGGTTGAGAACATGCGGCGGGTGGCCCAGAGGCTCGATCAGGCCGATGAGGGCCGACTGGTCTTAGCCACGACGCATACCCAGGCGCGCTATTCTCTGCCGGAGATCGTACGGGCCTTTCGTGCACAATTTCCGAAGGTACAACTCGCCTTGCGTCAGGCAAGTCCCCCTGAGATCGCAGGACTTCTCGAGACAGGCGACGCAGATATTGCGATCGCCACCGAGTCGCTCAAGACGAATCGTCTTTTTGTGACCTTTCCCTTCTTTAAGTGGTACCACGGCGTCATCGTTCCCAAGGGCCATCCGCTGGCGGTTCAGGCATCTCGCGGCGAGCCGCTGTCTCTGAAGGATCTTGCCGCCCAGCCCATCATCACCTATCACGAGGGGTTTACGGGCCGAGGCATGATCGATGCCACCTTTGCGCGCGCGGGGTTGCGGCCAGAAGTGGTCATGGAGGCCTTGGATGCCGATGTGATTAAGGCCTATGTGGCCCTCGGTATGGGCGTGGGCATTGTTGCCTCGGTGGCCTATGATGAAGAGTCGGATCGTGAGTTGTCGCTGATCGATGGCAGTGAGGTCTTCACAGAAAATACGACCGTCTTGGCGGTGCGCCGTGGCAGGCTGCTACCCGGGTATGCCACGCGCTTTATTCAACTCTGCGTTCGTGGTCTGACCGAAGAGGCCCTGCATCAGGCGGTACAGTCTCGTGACCTGAGCGCTTAACCTCGTTGCTTTCTACTTAGAAGGAAATCCGTATGGCAGATTCCGTGGGTAACGCCTCTCCGACAAATACGGCTGGCACGCCAGAATCTCTCTATGGGGCCTCGACCGACCGCAAGCCCTTCTCGATCCTAAGCCTTCGGTCGGCTCGGGAGCAGGGCCGTCGGATTGCCATGGTGACCTGTTATGACGCCTCCTTTGCCCATCTGCTGAGCGAGGCAGGGGTTGACATGATTCTGATAGGGGACTCCTTAGGCATGGTGGTACAGGGACATGGCTCCACCTTGCCGGTTACTGTTAGCGACATCGCCTACCACACTGCCTGCGTCGCCCGGGCCCGACCACGTTCGATGGTCGTGGCCGACATGCCCTATGGCAGCTACCATGAAAGTCCCGAGCAGGCCTATCGCAATGCGGCGGCGCTCATGCAATCAGGCGCCCAGATGGTCAAGATCGAAGGGGGGCTCTGGGTTGCACCGACGGTGCAGTTTCTCGTCCAGCGCGGTATTCCGGTCTGTGCCCATCTTGGCCTCACCCCACAGTCGGTGCATGCCCTGGGAGGCTACCGGGTACAAGGCCGGGGGCCGGCGGGTGCCCAGATGATCGACGAGGCGCAGGCACTGGAGGCCGCCGGGGCTTCGGTCGTGCTTGTCGAATTGATCCCCTCTCCTCTTGGCCAGGCCCTGACCGCCGCCCTGTCGGTACCCACGATTGGCATTGGCGCAGGCCCAGGCACTACGGGGCAGGTGCTTGTCTTACATGACTTGCTCGATGTGACACCGGGCCGTAAGGCGCGGTTTGTCAAAAACTACATGGCCCTCGGGGGCTCCGTGCAGCGGGCGGTGGCCCTGTTTGTGCAAGAGGTGAAGTCTGGCGCCTACCCCGGCCCCGAACACGGGTTTGCCGACTAGGCGCGTAGAAATCGATAGTGCCCGTTCTCGAACGACCGGTGCACGATCTTGCGGTGCCAGAGGTGGTTCATGTGGGCAATCGTCTCGCCCATGGCGAAGGTGAACTGGTGAAAATCCAACGCCCTGGGAAAAAGCAGCGGCAGAACCTCTGCACAGCTTCGTGGCTGCGCGCAGTGGGAGAGAATTTTTTCTAGCCGTTCTTCGTGATGGTCGTGTAGTTGTTGCAGTCGCGTGTGCAGGCCGCCCGCACAATCGTACGCGCGCACTCGATGGGCTGACACCGGCGAATCGCCCCCACCTGCTGCGGAGGCTGCCGCCGACGGCGAGGTGCGCATACCGCTGCCGCCAAATGGTTTTCCATGTGAGGGTAGTACCAGCACCTCATCGGCAAGCGGCTCAAAGTAGGTCAACGATTGCAGATACATGCCCAGGGGGTCGGCATCGGGCTCATGGGCCCAGACCGACATGTTCGTAGAGATGCGTGGCAGCACCATATCGCCTGAAATCAGCACCTGCAGGGCCTCGCAGTAGAGTGCCGCATGTTCCGGAGAGTGGCCGTATCCGGGGATGACCGTCCAGGAATGCCCCCCCATGAGGAACTGCTGATGGGGAAGTAGCCGTTGGTAGCGTGAGGGGACGCGCGGCACCAGGGACGGAAAATGGCTCTTGCGTTTTTTGGCCTTGTCGTAGTCTTCCCCCGCAGTCATACCATGGCGTCGAAAATGCTCGGCCATCGTGGCAATTTCCCCATCGGGTGCCGTTTCTGATTCCTGGGCCATGGCCTTGGAAGAGAAAATCCGTCCGGTTGTGAACTCCCCGAGGGTCATCCAGAGCGGAGCCTGCCAGGCCCCAGCCGACTGGCCTTCTTCGGGCAGTCCCTCGCAGAGCCAATAGGCAAGGCCCAGATGGTCTGGGTGCATATGGGTACAGACCACCCGTACGATGGGCCGTCCGCCGAATTTCTTCTCCATCAATCCCTGCCAATGGGCGCGTGTCTCGGGCGTAGAGACACCCGTGTCGACGACGGTAAATCCCGCCTGCCCCTCAAAGACATCCTCGATCAACCAGAGATTGATATGGTCGAGCGCGAAAGGCAGCGGCATACGAATCCACCAGATACCTGGTGCGACGGCCTGCCATTCTTCAGGGCCGGGAATATCGAGAGCGGCGTAATGGATCTGGGATTCTGCGTGGTTCATAAAATAGGCGCTTTTGATATACAGAGTTTATGATTCTAGAGGACGTACCAGAGAAAGACAGGGAGGGGTTCATGAAGGTGATGGTGACCGTAAAGCGGGTGGTGGACTACAACGTGAAGGTCCGGGTGAGACCCGATGGCTCCGACGTGGATATCGCCAACGTCAAGATGAGCATGAACCCTTTCGATGAAATCGCCGTTGAAGAAGCGGTTCGTCTCAAAGAAAAAGGCCTGGCCTCAGAAATTGTGGTGGTGACCTGTGGAACGGCTGCCAGCCAAGACGTGCTTCGCACGGCATTTGCCATGGGCGCAGACCGCGGCGTTTTGGTGGAGTCCGCCCAGGCCCTGCAGCCGCTTGCGGTGGCGAAGGTGCTCAAGGCCCTCTTTGAGAAGGAGCAGCCCGGGCTCATTATTATGGGCAAGCAGGCCATTGACGACGATAGTAATCAGACCGGCCAGATGTTTGCAGCGCTTGCGGGTCTGCCACAGGCCACATTTGCCTCCAAGCTCGACATCCAGGGCAGTCAGGCCCAGGTAATGCGTGAGGTGGATGGAGGCTTGCAGACGATATCGGTACAACTGCCAGCCGTGGTGACAACCGATCTGCGGCTTAACGAGCCGCGGTATGTCACCCTCCCCAACATCATGAAAGCCAAGAAGAAGGAGATCGAGACCATTGCGGCGGAGAGCCTTGGTCTCGATCTTGCACCGCGCCTGCGTCTTGTAAAGGTCGCCGATCCGCCGGGGCGGTCGGCGGGCATCAAGGTCGACTCCGTCGACATGCTCATCGCAAAGCTTAAGAATGACGCAAAGGTGATCTAAATGCAGGCACTCGTTATTGCAGAACATGACAACCAGTCGCTCAACGCGGCAACCCGTACAGCGGTATCGGCGGCCCAGGCGCTAGTCGCGGCCGGGGGCGGCGGGCAGATCTCTCTTCTGGTGGCAGGAGAGGGCTGCAGTGCGGTGGCCCAGGCGGCATCGGCCCTTGCAGGGGTGACCGAGGTAATTCAGTCTGAGGGCCCCGCCCTAAAAGAGGGCCTCGCGGAGGACCTTGTTGACCATATTCTCGCCCAGGTGCGTGCGCAGAGTTATCAGGCCATCGTCTTTCCTGCCACGACCAGCGGGAAGAACCTCGCCCCCCGCCTGGCTGCTTTGCTCGATGTCGCGGCCATTTCAGACGTGACCCGCGTGGTGGATGCCAAGACCTTCGAGCGGCCCATCTATGCGGGCAATGTCATTGCCACGGTGGAGTCTTCCGATCCTGTACTGGTATTCACTGCGAGAACGACGGCGTTTGCGCCGGTGCCCGATGGCAGCACCGCCGCACCGATCAGGGCGGTTGCCGCCCCACCGGCGTCGTCACGGTCGGCCTTCGTTGGCCAGTCACTCTCTAAATCCGACCGCCCGGAATTGGCTTCGGCCAAGGTGGTGGTCTCCGGGGGGCGCGCCCTGGGTTCGGCCGAAAAATATCGTGAGCTGCTTGAGCCCTTGGCCGATCGCCTGGGGGCTGCCCTGGGCGCCTCGCGCGCGGCGGTAGATGCGGGCTATGCGCCAAACGACTTTCAGGTTGGACAGACAGGCAAAGTCGTAGCGCCCCAACTCTACATTGCCATTGGGATGTCCGGCGCGATTCAACACCTGGCTGGAATGAAAGACTCCAAGGTGATTGTGGCAATCAATAAAGACCCGGATGCGCCTATTTTTCAGGTCGCGGACTATGGCCTGGTTGCCGACCTCTTTGAGGCGGTCCCTGAGTTAACCGCCAAACTCTAAAACGACAGGCGCGTTGCGCCAGCAAAGGAGTGCCCCATGCCCGTTGAGTACCGCGCCCCGAACAGGGACATGCAGTTTGTTATTGAAGAACTGGCACCGTTTCAGCGGGTGGCGCAGTTGCCTGGCTATGAAGAGTTTTCCGCCGATTTGGTACAGACGGTCTTGGAAGAGGCGGGTAAGTTCGCCCATGGTGTCTTATCCCCAATGAACTGGCCGAGCGATAGGCAGGGCGCCCATCTCCTGGAGGGGCATCGCGTGCAGACCTCCCCAGGCTACAGTGATGCCTATCTGCAGTTTGTGGGCGCTGGATGGCATGGTCTCTCGGGCAGCACAACCTATGGCGGGCAGGGCCTGCCGGAATTGTTGGCTACGGCGATTAGTGAAATGTGGCAGTCGGCCTGTATGTCCTTTGCCCTCTGTCCGATGCTGACTGCGGGTGCCATTCATGCCATTGAGAGTCACGGGACCGAAGAGCAAAAGCTGCGCTACCTGGAGAAGATGGTCTCGGGTCAGTGGAGTGGCACCATGAACCTGACTGAGCCGCAGGCGGGGTCAGATCTCGCTGCGGTAACCACCAAGGCCGTGCCAGTATCAGGTCCTCCCCATGGCGATCATTATCGAATCAGCGGCACCAAGATCTACATCACCTACGGAGAGCATGACCTCGCGGAGAACATTATCCATCTGGTCCTTGCCCGCCTCCCCGATGCGCCAGCGGGGGTGAAGGGCATTTCGCTCTTCATTGTTCCCAAATATCTTGTGCAGAGCGATGGATCGTTGGGTGATCGCAATGATGTTCGCTGCATCTCGCTCGAACACAAACTCGGGATCCATGGCAGCCCCACCTGCGTGATGAGTTATGGGGAGAAAGAAGGCGCCGTCGGCTATCTGGTGGGTGAGGCCAATCGCGGGCTGGAATACATGTTCACCATGATGAACCATGCACGACTGCAGGTAGGGGTTCAGGGAATCTCGATTTCCGACCGTGCCTACCAGCAGGCACTCTGGTACGCCCATGACCGTGTGCAGGGCAAGGTGCATGGGTTTGGCGATGAGACCCGGCCGATTGCAGACCATCCCGATGTGCGACGCATGCTCGCGAGCATGAAGGCACGCACCGAGGCTATGCGGGCTCTGGGCTACGAGGCGGCTGCCTACCTCGACCTGGCTGCGCGCACCGAAGATCCCGCCCAGGCCAAGCTCGCCCAGGCTCGCGTTGATTTTCTCATTCCGGTAGTGAAGGCCTGGTGCACAGAGCAGTCTATCGACATTAGTTCGCTTGGCGTGCAGGTGCATGGGGGCATGGGCTACATTGAGGAGACCGGGGCGGCACAGCATTTTCGTGATGCCCGAATTACCACCATCTACGAGGGCACCACAGCGATCCAGGCAAACGATTTTCTCGGACGCAAACTCCTAAAAGACAAGGGGGCCGAACTCATGCGACTGGTGCACGAGATTGAGCAGACCGCCCAGTTTCTGCGATCCGCCGACCACCCGGGATGCAAGCGCTTTGGGGAGATTCTTGGGCGTGCGGCCAAGGTCTGGGCCGGGGCGGCCCAGGCGGCGATCGCCGCCTACGCGAGCAGTCCCTCGGCCAGTTTTTTCGGCTCGGTGCCTTTGCTCATGCTCTCGGGCTATGTACTCGGCGGGCAGATGATGGGACGCGCGGCGCTGATCGCACTTCCGAAGCAGCAGCAGGAACCCTTCTATGCGCAGAAGCTTGCGTCGGCCTGTTTCTACGCAAGCCATCTTCTTGCGCCCGCCTTGGGGCTTGCCGAGAGCGTCCTGGCGTCCGCAACGGGCCTGGACGAGGCGCAGCGATTTACCCAACCCGCCTGATGCTTACCGGTTATTAGCCTAGCAGCATCTTCAGTGCGAAGCCAATAAAGCAGAGGCTCACCACCACGATACCCGAGGAAGACCATCGTGGATGCGTCTCGAAGACCGACTGCAGTCGCAGCCCCGCGAAAATCAGCAGGGTCAGGTAGGCGAGGCTCACCACCTGAACCACCACGCCGAGTGTGAGATAGGCCAGTGCGGGTGTAGCTGCATCCGCACGGACAAACTGGGTGAAGAAGGCGAGAAAAAATAAAATGGCTTTGGGGTTGGTAAGCGAGAGACCCAGGGCCTTGAGATACGGCAGGCGCAGGCCTGAGGCTTCGGGTTGCGGGCCTCTCTGGCGGCCTGTTCCCGATAACGTTGTCTGTCTCGTTGCTCCTGAGGTTTCGGCCTGCGTTGGGATCGACGGTGCGGCGATCTGGGAGCTCTGCCGCGGCCAACGCCGCCAGCCCTCCTTCAGGAGTTGCAGGCCGATCCATGCCAGATACAGGGCCCCGATGGCCTTAAATGCTTCAAAGCTTCGCGGAAAGAGGCTCATCAGGGAGGCCGCGCCCGAGGCGGTGGCGATCATTAAGAGGGTGTCGCCCGAGAAAATTCCGAAGGCAGCAGCCCATCCGCTACGATGGCCCAGTTGTGCCGAGGCCGTGAGGACGTAGAGGGAGTTTGGCCCCGGCAGAAGCACAATAAAGATCGTGCCCAGGAGAAACTCAAAGAAGTTTTGTATGCCAAGTTCGTACATGGCCTAGGATGCTAGCGGATCTCGCGTCCTATCGTTGAGACGGCTCAGCGACGGTCGCAGGCCCCGCCCAGGTGGGGGCGATGACGAATCCTGGATTAACCTTTGGCAGGCGCCGGAGTCTCTGCGTACCCCAGTGGTGAGAGTCGCGCCAGAGTGAGCCCTTCGGTCACGATGTCGCCCTCTTTGCAGAGTAACTCCTCAACGACGCCATCACGCGGGGCGGAGACGAGGAACTCCATCTTCATGGCAGAAATCACCAGGAGCGCTTCCCCCTTCTGAACAGTTGCGCCTGGCCCCACGTGTACGCGCATCACCTGGCCTGGCATTGGCGCTGTCAGAGAGGCCTCTGCATCGTCGTCGAGTTGGCCGGTCGCATAGGGGTCACCCCAGTACAGGAGGAGATCATTGTCTTCACTCCAGAGATGTAGGCGGATAGCCGGCTGCATCTCCCAGTCCGCCCAGCCACGCAGAACCCGCCCCCGCCATGCCACTGCGAGCTGCCGTGGCGATTCAGCGGGAAGGAGATCGATCGGCTCCATTTCCTCATCGAGTGCGATCGCCAGTGGTGCAAGCCGCACAGTGACAGACCAGTGCTCGGCATCCCGTGAGAGCTGTAAGGTGCGCTGGGCTGGCGCGGTGAGACGAAATGCTGTGCGGTGACTCCACGGATCTGGGTTGCCATGGGGCGCGCGAGAAGAAGTCTGGCTGCGCGGCCCTGCATCCGCCCAGGGCCCCGATCGCAAGGCCGCAGCAACCGCCAGCACGCGATGGTCTTCAGACAGCGGGCGTGGTGCGGTGAGTGCTGTCTGGTGTGAGGCAATGACCGCAGTAGAGAGCTGGGCGGTCTGGAAGGCCGGCAACGCCAGCAGCCGGGAGAGGAATCGCAAATTGGTTGCAGGGCCTGTGAGCTGCGTCTGCGCGAGTGCCTGCTGGGCCCGGGCAATGGCGGTCGGCCGATCCTCGCCCCAGCAGATCAGCTTGGCGATCATGGAGTCGTAATAGGGGCTGACGGTATCGCCCTCTCTAAGCCCGCTGTCTACACGGAGCTGGCCGGGGACCTCCGATGCCATGGCATAGCGGGTCATGCGTCCGGTGGAGGGCATAAAGTCGCGCGAGGGGTCTTCAGCACAGAGCCGCAGTTCGATGGCGTGGCCATGGCAATGAATCTGCTCTTGCGAGCGCGGTAGCGGCTCGCCGCGAGCAACGCGGATCTGCCATTCCACCAGGTCAAGGCCGGTAATCATTTCGGTAACCGGATGTTCGACCTGCAGGCGGGTATTCATTTCCATGAAATAGCAGGCACCGGCACGGCCATCGGGAAGGGCCTCAGCAATAAACTCTACGGTGCCTGCACCGGTATACCCGATAGCCTGGGCCGCCCGCACGGCAATCGCGCCGAGCGAGTCCCGCTGCTCGGCCGTTAAGAGCGGCGCGGGCGCCTCTTCGACGACCTTCTGGTGTCGCCGCTGCATGGAGCAGTCACGCTCAAACAGATGGACCACCTGGCCGTGGGTGTCGCCAAAGACCTGCACCTCGATATGACGCGCAGAAGACAGGTAGCGCTCCAGTAAGACATGGTCGTTCCCAAAACTGGCCAGTGACTCTCGCTTACAGGAAGACAGTGCGGCGGCGAACTCTTCGGCCGCCCGCACGATGCGAATACCCCTACCACCTCCCCCTGCGGATGCCTTAATCAGCAGCGGAAAGCCGACCTTCAGCGCCTCTGCAAGAAGGCCCTCGGCCGACTGGTCTTCTCCGTTGTATCCGGGAACCAGAGGCACGCCAGCCTTCTGCATGATCTCCTTAGCGGCCGACTTAGAGCCCATGGCCTCAATAGCCTGGGCGCTCGGTCCGATAAAGACAATGCCGGCCGACTCGCAGGCCTGCGCGAATGCGGGGTTCTCAGACAGGAATCCGTAGCCGGGGTGGATCGCCTGGGCCCCGGTGGAGGTTGCCGCCGCGATGAGAACGGAAATATTCAGATAACTGGCGGTGGGCTCTGAGGCCCCAATGGCGATCGCCTCATCGGCCAGTTGCACGTGGCGGGCACTGCGATCGGCCTCCGAATAGACAGCCACACTGCGGATCCCCATCTTGCGGCAGGTCGCTATTACGCGACAGGCAATCTCCCCGCGATTAGCGATGAGAATCTTGCTGAGGGAGTGGTTTGTCGCGATGCTCATGGCCCAGCCTTACATTCGGAAGAGGCCAAAACGGGTGTCCGGGATGGGCGCGTGCAGGCTGGCAGCAATTCCAAGGGCTAAGACCTGGCGGGTGTCGACGGGGTCGATAATGCCGTCGTCCCAGAGTCGGGCCGAGGCATAGTAGGGATGCCCTTCACGTTCATATTTTTCTCGAATCGGGGTCTTAAACGTCTCTTCTTCTTCGGTAGACCAGGGCTGCCCTTGCGACTGCAGATTGTCGCGTCGCAGTGTGGCCAAGACGCTGGCGGCCTGCTCGCCGCCCATGACTGAGATGCGCGCATTGGGCCACATCCACAATAACCGGGGGCTGAAGGCGCGGCCGCACATGCCGTAGTTTCCCGCACCAAATGAGCCCCCGATAATGACGGTGAATTTCGGAACGGCGGCGGTGGCCACAGCGGTGACGAGCTTGGCGCCGTTTTTGGCAATCCCCTCGTTTTCGTATTTCCGCCCGACCATAAACCCAGTGATGTTTTGTAAGAACACCAGGGGGATCTTGCGCTGACAGCAGAGTTCAATGAAGTGGGCCCCTTTCTGGGCGCTTTCCGAAAACAGGATGCCGTTGTTGGCCACAATGCCTACGGGCATGCCATGCAGATAGGCAAACCCGGTAACGAGTGTGGTGCCAAACCGCGCCTTGAATTCTTCAAAGTCGGAGTCGTCGACAATGCGGGCAATAATCTCGCGCACGTCAAAGGGCTGCCGCGCGTCTGTCGGGATGATGCCGTAGAGTTCCTGCGGATCGTACCGCGGGGGACGCGGGGGCAGGGCATGAGAGAAGTCGGGCTTGGCCCGATTGAACTTCGCCACAATATCGCGGGCCATGCGAAGGCTGTGCCCATCATTGGTGGCATAGTGGTCGGCAACCCCCGAAAGCCGCGTGTGTACGTCGGCACCTCCCAGGTCTTCGGCGGTAACCACTTCGCCGGTAGCTGCCTTCACCAGGGGAGGACCCCCGAGAAAAATGGTGCCCTGGTCTTTCACGATGATCG
Organism: Pseudomonadota bacterium; assembly: GCA_039800345.1. Lineage (GTDB taxonomy): Bacteria > Pseudomonadota > Gammaproteobacteria > Burkholderiales > Burkholderiaceae_A > Hahnella. Next base: position 67,490 of record JBDLQX010000073.1, read on the forward strand.
ACTCATCACTCATGGCCGGAACATAGGCGCCGCCTGCCGTGCATGAGCCCATCACGACCGCGATCTGGGGAATCGATTTGGCCGACATGGTGGCCTGGTTAAAAAAGATTCGACCAAAATGGTCGCGATCAGGAAAGACCTCGTCTTGGTTAGGAAGATTGGCCCCTCCCGAGTCGACGAGGTAGATGCACGGCAGGTTGTTCTGCTCAGCGATCTCTTGGGCGCGCAGATGCTTCTTGACGGTGAGGGGATAGTAAGTGCCTCCCTTCACGGTGGCATCGTTGCAGACAATGACGCAGAGTTCGCCCCTGATGCGCCCCATACCGGTAATGATCCCGGCACCCGGCGCGGCATCTGTGCCGTCTTTTTCAAGATAGACCCCGTGTGCGGCCAAGGGGGAAAACTCCAGAAAGGGGCTCCCCGGGTCTAAAAGCAGTTCGACCCGATCGCGGGGGAGTAGCTTTCCCCGCGCGAGATGTTTCTTTCGCGGGCCGTCACCACCGCCCAATGCCACAGTGGCCAACTTTTTCTTCAGATCGTCGACCAGTGCCCGCATCGCGCGCGCGTTTGTCTGAAACACCTCGCTGCGGGGGTTGGTCTGGCTCTGCAGGTATGGCATGCGGTCTACTGCGTCTCGGCAAAGAGTTCGCGACCGATGAGCATGCGCCGTATTTCACTGGTGCCCGCGCCAATTTCATAGAGCTTGGCATCCCGCCAGAGGCGGCCTGTGGGGTACTCATTCACATAGCCGTTACCCCCGAGTACCTGAATGGCTTCACCGGCCATCCAGGTGGCCTTCTCTGCGCAATAGAGAATGACACCTGCGGCATCTTTGCGGACCGCGCGGTGATGCCCGTGCTCGGCATCGAGCCGGTCGAGGCGTTGGCCGACGGCATAACAGTAGGCACGGCAGGCCGACAGCGTGGTGTACATATCCGCGATCTTGCCCTGCATGAGTTGGAACTGCCCTATCGGCTGACCAAACTGCTTGCGGTCGTGGATGTAAGGAACCACCACATCCATACATGCCGCCATAATGCCTAAGGGACCCGCGGCCAGTACCGCCCGTTCGTAGTCGAGCCCACTCATGAGCACTTTGACGCCCCCGTTGTAGGCGCCCAGAATATTTTCTTTTGGCACGGCAACGTCTTGAAATACGAGTTCGCCTGTGTGTGAACCACGCATTCCGAGCTTGTCGAGTTTCTGGGCCACCGAAAATCCCTTCATGCCCTTTTCCACGAGAAAGGCGGTGATTCCCATGGCGTGCTTCTCGGGTTCGGTTTTGGCATAGACCACGAGCACATCAGCATCGGGGCCATTGGTGATCCACATCTTGGTGCCGTTTAATCGGTAGTGGTCCCCCTTGTCGACGGCTCGCAGGGCCATACTAACCACATCAGAGCCTGCCTGCGGCTCGCTCATGGCCAAGGCGCCGACGGCGTCTCCAGAGATCAGCGCGGGAAGATACTTTGCCCGCTGTGCTGCTGTGCCGTTGCGCATGATCTGGTTTACGCAGAGATTGGAGTGGGCGCCATACGAGAGTCCGACTGAGGCCGAGGCGCGGGAGATTTCTTCCATGACGATCATGTGTGCCAGATAGCCCATGTCGGCCCCGCCGTAGTCGGCAGATGCGGTGACTCCTAGCAGGCCGAGGCTACCCATCTTCTTCCACAAGTCCATTGGGAACTGATCGGTTCGATCGATCTCGGCAGCGCGGGGCCCAATTTCTTTCTGTGAAAAGTCGGCAACCGCTTCGCGCAGGGCATTGATCTCCTCGGGAAGTCCAAAGTCGAAGTCCTGAAGCTGGGCCACAGTGGTGCCTTTCTGCGATGGTTTTCTTAACGTTAACGTTAACGTTAACCTTGCGGATCGTCAAGCAATCGGGTCAGAATAGGATCTGCATGGTGCGGGCTAGCCCCTGCGGTGCAGCATGTGTCGATGCTTGATATGTGGAAGCACATGCGCGCCATGGTTAGAGAGTGGGCTATCTGGAAGACACTGTGAAGCACAAAAGAGAAAAACAGGAAAGATGCGCGATGACCGAAGAACCCATTCACCATCCCGACGCAGAGCTTGTGCTACGGGTGGTTCCCATGCCTGCCGATGCCAATGCCAATGGGGATATCTTCGGCGGCTGGGTCATGGCGCAGGTAGATATCGCAGGCAGCGTGCCTGCAGTGCGCCTTGCCAAGGGGCGCGTTGCCACGGTGGCGGTGAACAGTTTTCACTTCAAGCAACCTGTCTCGGTCGGTGACCTGCTCTCTTTCTGGGCGAGGGTGGTGAAAGTGGGCGTGAGTTCGGTCACCGTGCATGTCGAGGTCTCGGCAGAGCGTCACCCCGAAGACCCCATTCTGGTAAAGGTCACCGATGCCATCCTGACGTATGTGGCCATTGACCGCCTGGGTCAGAAGCGTCCCTTGCCCGTTCCATTACAGTAGTTCGTACTCTGGCTGTTTTCTAAATTTCTGGCCCAATCGCGAAGGAGAACTGATGGCTGTTCGTGTCAACCCAGGGCAGGTCTCTGTGACTATTCCTGACCCCAAGAGTGTCGATCTCGCGATCCAGTCGCGTTTCTCAGCGCGCGCTTTTCTGCCAAAGCCCGTGGAGCATGCACTAATTGCCGAGATGCTTGCGGTCGCCGCGCGTGCGCCATCGGGCGTGAATACGCAGCCATGGAAGGTCTATGTTCTTCAGGGGGCAGCGCTACAGAGACTCGTGGATCGGGTTTGTGCAGCGCACGATCTTGTCTACCGTGAACCCGCCCGGGCGAAGGATTTCCCGCGGGACTATGACTACTATCCGCTGCAATGGCCGCCCGTCTACCTCGACCGTCGGCGTGAGAACGGCTGGGGACTCTATGGTCTTCTGGGAATTGGCAAGGCAGACAAGGACAAGATGCACGCCCAGCACCAGAAGAACTATCGCTTCTTTGGCGCGCCCGTCGGTCTCATGTTCACTGTCGATCGCGCCTTGGCGGCGGGGTCTTTGCTGGACTATGGAATGTTTCTGCAGTGCATCATGATCGCGGCCCGGGCGCGAGGACTGCACACCTGCCCTCAGGCAGCCTGGAATGATTTTGCGCCACTGGTACGCGAAGTGATCGGGGCCGGCGAGAGCGAGTCTGTGGTCTGCGGAATGGCTCTCGGGTACCTCGACCCGAACGATCCCGTGAACAGTTTTGATGCGGGGCGCGTGGCAGCCGAGGAGTTTACGCACTGGCTGTCGGACTAAGGCAGGGTCATCACTAGGCTGTCAAGGCCGAGGGCTTGTGTTACTTTCAGCCAATGTATTTAGCCATCACGACTATTGCGGAATGACCGACCATTCGATCCAGAGCGCACTGCCTGTCGTAGCAGCTTCCGACCCCCCTCTGCGTTTCGTGACGGCTGCCTCGCTCTTCGACGGCCACGATGCTTCTATTAGTATTGTTCGGCGCATCCTGCAAGACCAGGGCTGCGAGGTCGTACATCTGGGGCATAACCGGTCCGTCGCAGAAGTTGTTGATGCCGCCATTCAAGAAGATGCGCATGGTATTGCGGTGTCGAGTTACCAGGGCGGGCACGTCGAGTTTTTTAAGTTTATGGTCGATCTCCTCCGTGCCCGCGGTGCAGGACATGTGCGCGTTTTTGGAGGGGGTGGCGGCGTCATTGTTCCGGCCGAACGAGAAGATCTGATGGCCTATGGTGTGGAGTGCATCTACAGCCCTGAAGATGGCCAGCGCCTTGGCCTTGCAGGCATGATCACCGACATGATGGCTCGGGCCCGTCGGGCGGCCCGATCGAGCCGCCCCGCCTCGGCCCTTATCGAGGCGCTGCATACTGCTGGCCGCTATGAGGCCTCGGCTGCCCCCGCGCTGGCCGAACTCATTAGCCAGGCTGAAAACGGCCTCCTCTCGGCTGCAGACCGCACTTTATTGTCACAGCGGACGGCGCAGCGCACCATGCCTGTTCTCGGGGTAACGGGTACCGGCGGTGCGGGCAAGTCTTCGCTTACCGACGAACTGGTCTTGCGATTCCGAATCGACAGTGGCGATAGCCTGCGGATTGCAGTGATCTCGATTGACCCGTCACGAAGAAAGTCGATGGGCGCACTTCTCGGTGACCGCATTCGTATGAATGCCATCAACACCGAGACCATATTTATGCGCTCCATGGCTACCCGCGATGCGGGCAGCGAGATCTCTAAAGCGCTGCCACTCGCCTTGGATTGTTGCCGTCTTGCCGGATTTGACCTTGCAATTGTCGAGACCTCGGGCATTGGCCAAGGCGATGCTGCCGTCGTGCCGTTTGTCGATAAGACCCTCTATGTCATGACGCCAGAATTTGGCGCGGCCAGTCAGTTGGAGAAGATCGACATGCTCGATTTCGCTGACTTCGTGGCGATCAACAAATTCGATCGACGAGGTGGTCAAGACGCGCTGCGCGATGTCTCTAAACAGTTCCAGCGTAACAAGCAGCTCTGGTCTGAGTCGCTTGATGCCTTGCCCGTATTTGGTACTCAGGCCTCGCGGTTTAACGACGACGGGGTCTTGGCTTTGTACCATCGGGTGCGTGAGGCGCTCACTCCTCTGGGCCTGCAGGCAGCCTCGGGGGTCTTGTCTAAACCTGACGGCCGCGCCTCTACCGCGCGCGATGCCATCATTCCCGCGGCACGGGCTCGGTACCTTTCAGAGATCGCAGAGGTCGTGCGCCGATTACATCGCGAGGCCGAGGCCCAGGCGGTGCTTGCCCGGGAGATTCAGGCGCTAACCTCTGCCGCATCGATTGCGCAGTCGGCGGGCCAGCCGGTGGATTTCTCCGCCCTCATCGCGGCCCGACGCGCCGCCCAAGATTCTCGGGCAGTAAAGCTCATCGACTCCTGGCCCGACCTGGCGCAGGCCTATCGGCAAGAGGCCTTCACCATTCAGATCCGTGATCGTGCCCAGGTGCATCCGCTCTACATCGACACACTGTCGGGCACCCACATGCCGCGCATTGGGCTGCCCCGCTTTCACGACCACGGCGATCTCTTGAAGTGGCGCATGCGAGAGAACCTGCCCGGTGAGTTCCCTTTTACTGGGGGTGTCTTTCCGTTTAAGCGCCATGACGAAGACCCTACCCGCATGTTTGCCGGCGAAGGCGACCCCTTTCGTACCAATCGCCGGTTCAAGCTCCTGTCTGATGGGATGCCGGCCAAGCGGCTGTCTACCGCCTTTGATTCGGTCACCCTCTACGGCCAAGACCCGGGACTGCGTCCGGATATATACGGCAAGGTAGGCAATTCTGGGGTGTCCATTGCGACCCTTGAGGACATGAAGGTGCTCTATGCAGGCTTTGATCTCTGTGATCCGGCCACCTCGGTGAGCATGACGATCAATGGCCCGGCGCCGACGATTTTGGCCATGTTCTTTAGCGCGGCCATCGATCAGAAAGAAGAGACGCTGGCTCAGCAAAAAGGTCGGCCCCTCACTCCATCGGAGAAGGAGGAGGCGCGCGCCTGGGTCTTACAAAATATCCGGGGAACGGTACAGGCCGATATTCTGAAAGAAGACCAGGGTCAGAACACCTGCATCTTTTCTACTGAGTTCAGTCTCAAGGTCATGGGCGATATTCAGGCCTATTTCGTGGACAACAAGGTCCGTAACTTCTATTCGGTGTCGATCTCGGGCTACCACATTGCCGAGGCCGGGGCCAATCCCATCTCCCAGTTGGCCTTCACCCTTGCCAACGCATTTACCTATGTGGAGAGTTATCTGGCGCGTGGCATGAAGATCGATGATTTCGCGCCCAATCTCTCTTTCTTCTTCAGTAACGGCATGGACCCTGAGTATGCGGTACTCGGCCGGGTGGCCCGCCGCATCTGGGCGGTGGCCATGCGCGATCGTTATGGGGCCAATACCCGTAGCCAGAAACTGAAATACCACATTCAGACCTCGGGCCGTAGCCTGCACGCGCAAGAGATCGACTTCAATGACATTCGCACCACGCTGCAGGCACTGATCGCCATCTACGACAACTGCAACTCCCTGCATACCAACGCCTATGACGAGGCAATCACCACGCCTACCGAAGAAAGCGTGCGGCGGGCGATGGCGATTCAACTCATTATCAATCGCGAGTGGGGGCTGGCGAAGTCAGATAACCCGAATCAGGGCTCCTTCATTCTTGAAGAACTCACCGACCTGGTGGAAGAGGCCGTACTGCAGGAGTTCGATCGCATCTCCGATCGAGGGGGCGTGCTGGGGGCTATGGAGACCGGCTACCAGCGAGGCAAGATTCAAGACGAGTCGATGCATTACGAGCACCTGAAGCACACGGGCGACCTTCCCATCATCGGCGTGAACACCTTCTTAAAGCCCGGAGGCAATCAGCCGGTGGAAGACATTGTTCTTGCCCGGTCGACCGAAGAAGAAAAGCGCAGCCAGCTTGAGCGCCTGAACGATTTTCATCAACGGCATGCGGATGACGCATCAGCGGCGCTTGACGCATTGCGTAAGACAGTGATCCATGGTGGCAATGTATTTGACGCCCTGATGCATACCGTTCGCTACTGCTCGTTGGGCCAGATTACTGACGCGCTCTTTGCGGTGGGCGGCCAATACCGCCGGAACATGTAGCCAGGCGCATTCGCCGATTCGATTCCCTCCTTCATGCCTATGTCGACAGTCACCGAAACCACTTTCCCCCGGGCCCTCATGCAGCATGCCCAGCAGCGGCCCCACAGACCCGCCTACCGGGAAAAGTATCTCGGGATTTGGCAGACCGATACCTGGCAAGACGCCGCCCAAAAAGTAAGGCTCATAGCTTGTGGGCTTGCAAGTCTTGGCTTTCAGCGGGGCATGAGCCTTGCCATTATTGGGGATAACCGGCCACAGCTCTATCAGGCGATGCTCGCGGCACAGGCTCTTGGGGGAATCGCGGTGCCGCTTTATCAGGACGCCGTGGCTGTCGAGATGGTCTATGTGCTTCAAGACGCCGAGGTGCAGTTTGCCTTTGCCGAAGACCAAGAGCAGGTAGACAAACTCCTTGAGGTCAGCGACCAGGTAACCAACCTGCACAATGTCTTCTACCTCGACCCGCGCGGCTTGCGCAATTACGACCATGGGCACCTCAAGCCCATAGAAGAGCTCATGGCCCTGGGCAAGGCCTTCGATGAGGACCACCCCGGTTTTTTCGACGCCGAGATTGCGAAAGGACAGACGACTGATGTCTGCGTCATTCTCTACACCTCGGGTACCACGGGCCGCCCGAAGGGCGTCTGTCAGACACATTTCTCTATGCTTGGTGCGGGGCGCGGCGCCTGTGAGGTCGATAGCCTAAACGACAGAGACGACATGTTGGCTTACCTTCCCATGGCCTGGGTGGGCGACTTTCTCTTCTCGATGGCCCAGTGCATGGCTTCAGGCTTTACCGTGAACTGCCCCGAGTCCCGCGACACGGTGAGCGCCGATATGAAAGAAATTGGGCCAACCTATTACTTCGCGCCTCCGCGAGTCTATGAAGGCCTGCTGACCTCGGTCACGATTCGCATGGAAGACGCCGGGCTCATTAAGAAAAAGATGTTTGACTACTTTATGTCGGTGGCGGCGCGTTGCGGAGCCGACATTCTCGACCGACGGTCTGTGGGCCTCGGTGACCGTCTGCTGTATAGCCTGGGGCGATTATTTGTCTATGGCCCGTTGCGAAACACCCTGGGCATGTCTCAGATTCGGGTGGCCTATACCGCAGGGGAGGCCATTGGCCCGGATCTCTTCAAGTTTTACCGGTCTATTGGCGTGAATCTGAAGCAGCTCTACGGCCAGACAGAGAGCTGCGCCTATGCCTGCATTCAACGAGACGGCGAAGTAAAGTACGACTCGGTGGGCACACCGTCGCCCGGCGTTGAGATCAAGATCGGGGACAACAGCGAGGTCTTGGTGCGTGGGGTGTCACTGCTCAAGGAGTATTACAAGCGCCCAGATGCCACCGCGGAGGCCCTTGATGCCGATGGCTACTTTCACACGGGTGATGCAGGCGTCTTAGACAACGATGGCCATCTGCGTATTATCGACCGTGCCAAAGATGTCTCGAAGATGGCTTCTGGAAAGGTCTTTGCGCCGAAGTACATTGAGAACAAGCTGAAGTTTTTTAGTTACATTAAAGAGGCAGTTGTCTTTGGTGCCGACCGCGATTTCATCGGGGCCTTCATCAACATCGATTTTGAGGCCGTGGGTAACTGGGCAGAGCGCCGCAATATCGCTTACAGCGGTTACATTGACCTTGCGGGCAACCCGGCCGTCTCCAAACTAATTGCCGACTGTATTGAAAAGATGAATCGTGAACTCTCGCAAGAGAAAATGCTGGGTCATGCCCAGATCTCGCGTTTCCTCGTGCTTCACAAAGAGTTAGATCCCGATGACGACGAGCTGACCCGCACCCGGAAAGTGCGTCGCGGCTTTGTGGAAGAAAAATACAAGCCGCTTATCCAGGCAATCTACGGCGGCCTGTCTGAGCAATTTATTGAGACCGATGTCCGGTTTGAAGATGGTCGTATTGGCAAGGTGTCTGCCACGTTACAGGTGCACGATGTTCCTACCTTCTCCCTTCAGCAGGAGGCGATGGCATGACCCAGACCGATGACATCATTCTCGAGGTCAAGGGCATCAGCCTCTCTTTTGGGGGCATTCAGGCGCTCTCCAACATTTCGTTCGACGTGCGACGCAAAGAGATTCGGGCGATCATCGGGCCAAACGGGGCGGGCAAGAGTTCGATGCTCAACTGTATTAATGGGGCCTATAAGCCGC
>JBDLQX010000074.1:0-6533 GCA_039800345.1 Pseudomonadota bacterium
AGGTTGGTCATAGCGGTTAGCCTAGAGCAATGTGAGAAGAACGCAAAGCGGTAGATGCATGGTGTGGCCGACCTGGCTTATATTTTTTTGAGATTCTCAAGAATCTGCTGATTGCGGTTGCGGGGAAGCCGGGTAGAGACAGCGCGTGTCTTGAGGCGCTGCTTGACAGTCTGGTTGTTGCCAGCGAGTCGGAATTGCGCCTCTTCTACGGGGATACGTCGAATCTGGGCCGGGCTATTGACTACCAGGCTGGCCTCACCAATGCCGCCTGAAAAAGAGGGGTGTGAGAGGTAATGTATTGGCTGGACCACCTCGGTGACGGTAATCCATCGGCCGATCCATGCGGGGCTGGGTAGCTGAGACCGGTCGTCGTCGTAGGCCATGGCCTCAAGCACCTCAGGCAGAATTTTGACCCGCACGACATGACCACTGGCTAGCGCATTAAAGTCTACGTAAATGTAGGGGCGCAGCGCAGGGCTGGGTGCGAAGGCCATCTTGCCAGCCCGCACCTCGACCACCTGTCCCACCAACTCGATGCGGTATCCCACATAGCGCGAGACCCGTACGAAACTGGCCGCCGGTACGACCTCAAACGAACCAATATAGACCGGGGCTGGCGCGGCCGCGGCATCTTTCGCAGTCGCTGTGGCGTTCTGCGATTCGCCAGGTTCTTTGCGGGCTGCCGGCGTAAAGGCGAGGGCCCCTGGGGCGATGGTTCCGTCGAAAAAATCTTCTGCCGCGGGAACCCGGTCGACAGGACCAAGGCAGATCAATGCAAACTGCTTGACGGGCCGTTCCAGGCCAGAGACACGGGCGGCCACGCCGAATGTCTGGGAGGCCAGTGGGTCGGCATAGTCGGAACCACGAAAGACCACGCCTTCTTCGTCACTGTAGGTACGTTCATAGAGCGTGGGCTGTGCTTCGAGCAGCCGAAGCGCCAGATCCAGCGCAACAAACGAAAAGTCATCGAGCCGCGGGTTGAAGAACTCCTGTCGTCTCTGGGGATGTTGAAAATTGATATGCCCGATCTCTGAGGCCTGCAGCGACGACAAACGTGGCACAAACATCCCGTCGTAGTCGATGAGGGTTAGGCCGCCGCCGTCTTGTCCGACTAAGACATTGCCGAGTTGAATATCTCCGTGGGCAATACCCAGGCCATGGAGATCACGGCATAGGTCCTGCAGCGCACGCCGAAGACGCTGTAACTTTGGGACGTCTTTGTAATGGTTCGCCAGAAAACTGCCAAGCGTCTGCCCGCCGCCCCAATCCATCTTGAGCAGGGGCACGTCAATGCCCTCTACCCGCATACCCGAGGGCTGGTAATCGAACGAGACAAAAATAGGGCGTGGCAGCGTGCGATTTGCGGCACGGGTTGCCTCGCTGATGGCGGCATAGCGCTCTGCAATCTCCTTGGAGACCCGCATAAAACAGCGCACGGCAAAGTCTTTGCCCGCAGCGTGCAGCTTGAATACCAGCGCGAAGTTCCCCGAACGGGCCCGGGGCATACCCAAGGCATTGGTCTCTACCTTGCCTTGGGCGAGTTCGGGATCCGAGAAGACCTGGTGCAGCGGTTGCTGCAGGGCACGCAGGTACTGTTCGAGATTGGGAAGCTTCATGAGAGATCCACAATCGCCAGGGTCGTGTCGTCTTTGCGCAGGGCGCCATTGAGCCGGGCCTTGCTGATCCAAAAAGAAAATTCCCGGTCGGGTAAGGCAAAGGCCCGTTCCATCTCGGCCCACTGCCCTTGCAGCGCATGCTCAATCGCGTAGCAGCCCAGGGCATCGGTCATCAGAAAGAGCCGCGACTGGGCGATCTCGACCTTTGCTACGGGCCTGACCGACCAGCGATGGCGCTCCCGTTCAAAGACGACTGCATCCCCGCGGGCGTCGGAGGAGAGCAGCACCGGATTTTTTTTAAAGGACTCAGGATCTTGTAGAACATGGCTATGGATGCGGCCGGAGCGGTCTTTCCAGAGGGCTACCGAGTCGCCGATGGCAAGAAGCTCGACCTCGGTCTTCTTCTCAATGACCCCCAGGAGGCTGGCAAAGTTTCCGCGGTCAAAGGCAGCCTGCTGAGACCAGGAGAGGCTGCGTTGGACGGTCTTGCGTAAGAACCGTCGACGGGATTCGGTAATCACGGTCTGCAGGCTCTGCTCATTGAGCTGCGGACTGTCGGTCGCCGAGAAGGTCTGGGTAAAGACCTCGCAGAGCAGTCGTCCCCAGGTGCGCGAGTCGAAAGACTCGCTGGCGCCATCGCTCATGGCGCAGGCCGTACCTGTGGCGGTCCAAAAAAACGAGTCTTCGTTGGACTCTGGGTAGTCTGGTTCTTTGGAGATCGTGAGGCTGCGGAGAATCCGCATGGGCCGTTACCGCAGCATGAGCGACTGGGAGGAGGCCCGGGTTCCGATATCAAAGAACTCCACGACCTCGACCGGCTCAACGTTAAAGAAGAAGCCGCGCGAGGCGGGGGAGACCTGATAGCCCTTTTCTCGCGCCGCCTGGGCGACGACATCGGGCAGTACGCTGGACATCCGAAAGAGGCTCTTGCCGTAGGGGTCGAGCACCTTGTTTTCATCGTCTGCAAACTTCAGCGGCATGCCCTTGCCCTGACCGCTGTGCAGGTTAAAGAGCAGCGTGTCGCCATCCTCGGTGCCAATCTGGCGCAGCTGCTCGGCCACTGGCTCTGGGTCTCCATCAGAGGGCTCCCCGTCGGTTACGTGCAGCACCGTGGGGGGGTACGACTCGGGGTGGGCATCGCACCAGATGGCAAGCGCTTCGGCCGCCATGCGGATCGCCTTGCGCATCGGTGTGCCGCCGTCGGCGTGGGGCGTGAACCAGATCGGAAACTGGATGGTCTGCTCGATGATGCCGCCCGCCCCGTCGGGAATCTTCTGGCGGCGCTGCTCGACCGATAACGGGTGTTTCTCGAAGGCCGAGATCGGATGAAAGGTGGCCTTCTCAAAGGGACCTTTCAAGGCATTTCCCACATGGGCCCCGCCATACCCGATGGCCCCAATCTCAAAATAGTTGCGAACCCCCTCGGCCTTTGAGCAGCGGGCAATCAGGTTTACGACCACCCGGTTCAGTGCATCGGAAACAAACTGGGCGCGCGACATCTTGGTCTGCCCTACGGGGTCAGCCATCGACCCCGACTGGTCGATCAGAAACAAAAAGGCGGTGGGGTTGGATCGGCTGATCTCAGCGGTGTAGGCCACAATTCTTCTCCTTGGGGTTACTTCTTAAAGGCGTCTCGCAGGCTCTCCGATATGGCTTTGGCCCGTTCCTCCATGTTGTCGCAGTTGCCCGTCAGACGCACCTCTGGGCCGACAGGAAAGGAGCCGCTGTCATAGTGGAACTGCGGGTATTTCGTATTCGCAATGAGCTTGATGCGCTGATTGGGCAGCGCCTCGAGGGTCGCCTTTCCGTCGATGAATTCGGCTGTGGGTCCATCGGGCATCACCTTGGCCATGAACGCCTTCTCGGAAAACGGACATTCGTTGATTAAAACAACCGCTACGCGCATGGGCTGGGGTGGGGCCATCCACTGGGTCACAGCGTTCGTGACGCGTTGGGCGGGGGCCGAGGAGCTCAGGTCACTGAGGTGAAAGGCGAACCAGACCCCAAATAACGTGATGCCCATAGCCGTCAGTGCGATGCCCCAGGGTCGCAGGCGGGTCCGGAGGTCCCGAGGCTCTTCGGCGGGTTTCCAGAGGTCGGGGGTTCGTCGGCGGGGCGCGTCGGTGTCGTGGTCTTGCAGCGCGCCTGCGGCGGGCTCGTCTTCTGCGAAGGGATCCCAGAGTTCCTCGCCATCTTCCTGGGATGGGGACCGCGCGGAACTGGCCGGCGTCGTGGCACCGATGGGGGTCTTTACCGGCGCGGTAGGGCGGCTGGAGCGAGTAGGGGGGGTGGGTGTGTCTGGGTGGGTGGGCTTGTTCGCAGCCACAGGGGAGGAGGGTCGGGCCTGCGGCGCGAGGGGCTCTGCCGAAGCCTGTTCCTGGGCAATCTCCTCGAGGGTGCGCGGACGAATCACCATGGCGGCCTCCCGTCGTTCATAGGCAGCAGGGCACAAGGGGTAGAGAGTACTTCCATAAATGGATCATAACTGCTCCCTTCTCAATAATTCTTGCATCTGGTCGAGTCTTCTCCTAGGAGAGACAGTCATCGACCCATGAAGCCCGTACCCCTGCCGCTACCGCAACCGTTACCTCGGCCATGGCCATGGACACCGTCGGGCCTGCGTGCGTGCCTTGGCAGAGGCCTGTCTATCGGCCTGTTCCTTTGTCTGTACTTTGTACCGCTGGTGGCCGACGCGGCCTATCTCATTCTGGAGAGAAACCGCTACAAGGTGGCTTACGTGGATTTGATGACCGTGCAGACCACCGAGAAGGGCCGCAAGTTTCTGGTCATCCACGATTTTCTCAACCCCGACCTGCTCGGGCACATGTCCCGACGGCACGTGCATGAGATCGACTGCCAGGGAAAGAAGGCCCGCACGATGGCCTATGCGATCTTTACCGGCAAGCGCGGCACAGGGCGATCCAGTCTCGGGGAGGCCGGCGGTGAAACCTCGCCCTGGAAGCCCATTCGCGGCAAAAAAGATCCTATGGAAGTGGCCCGCGCCAAGCTCTGCCCCTCGTAAGCCGTCTCGGGATCTCGGGCATACTTCTGGTCCTGAAACGCTGCCCTTGCAAGGATCCTCAATGAAACACATCCCCACACCCGATCTCTGCGATGCCCATGAGCCGCTGCTGGCCTCTGGGGTGTTGCGTGTTCTGCCTCCGGTCTTTCAGAACTATGGGGGTGCAGAATCCATGGTCGGTCAGATCGTGACCCTGAAGTGTTTTGAAGACAACGCCATGGTGCGCTCAGTACTTGAGACACCGGGTAAGGGCCGAGTATTAGTGGTGGATGCGGGGGGCAGCGACCGATGTGCCTTGGTGGGCGGTAACCTCGCCGAGATTGCGCAGGCCAAGGGATGGGCGGGCATCGTGTTGCATGGTTGTGTGCGTGATCTCGCAGAGCTTATTGAGGCGCAGGTGGGCGTCTGGGCGATCGCCAACCATCCCCGCCGCGCCAGCAAGCAGGGCCTGGGTCACAAAGACATTCCGATCGACATGGCCGGCGTGTTGGTGCAGCCCGGTGAGTGGTGCTATGCAGATGCCGATGGTATTTTGATCTGCTCAAAGCCACTGCATTCTTCGGGTTCGTAGCATCGGGTCTCTCATTGCGGGACCTGAATTATTGTCGGTTGTCAAATCTGTTTTTCGGGGTGATCAATCTTTTACCACCCCAGCTCAAGCTTGAATAATGGTCATTTTTTTGTAACAACCTGGGCTTTTTTCCACACAGCCTGGGGATAACTTTTGTGAATTTTTTGCGTGACGAAATCCACCTACGATGAATCTTCGATTCGGGTACTAAAAGGTCTCGAGCCGGTACGACAGCGGCCGGGTATGTATACCCGTACGGAAAATCCGCTGCACATCATTCAGGAAGTCATTGACAATGCAGCCGATGAGGCGCTCGCCGGGTATGCGCGCACTATTCTGGTGACCCTGCACCTAGACGGCAGCGTGAGCGTTGCCGACGACGGCCGTGGAATCCCTGTGGGCCCGCACCCAGAGGAGAAGGTACCGGTCGTAGAGATCGTCTATACCCGACTCCATGCGGGCGGAAAGTTCGACAAGGGATCGGGCGGCGCCTATGCCTTCTCAGGGGGGCTCCACGGCGTTGGGGTCTCGGTCACCAATGCACTGTCAACGCGGCTTGACGTGACGGTCTGGCGTGATGGCGCCGAGTGGCAGATTGGTTTTGCCGGTGGGGACGTCGTTTCCCCACTTAAAAAGATCAGCCGTCTGCAAGACAGCCGTAGTGGCACCCGTGTCCAGGTCTGGCCCGACCCGAAGTACTTCGACGACCGGGTGATTCCACATCAGGAGTTGGAGCGCAGTCTGAAGGCCCGTGCGGTTCTGCTGCCCGGGGTGACCACCCAGCTGGTCTCCGAGAAGACCGGCCAGACCGACCAATGGCGTTACGCCGGGGGGCTGCAAGATTACCTCTTGGAGTCTCTGACCGATGCAGACCTCGTCGTTCCGCTCTGGGTGCACGAAGGCTATGTGGGAAAGGGCGATGAGACTTTTGCCGAAGGCGAGGGCGCCCAGTGGGTCTTGGCTTTCACCCAGGAAGGTGCTGTGGTACGGGAGTCCTTCGTGAACCTGATTCCCACCACGGCAGGCGGCACCCATGAGGCTGGCCTGCGCGATGGCCTCTTTCAAGCCGTGAAAGGCTTTGTTGAGCAGCACGGCCTGCTGCCCAAGGGCGTGAAGCTGCTGCCTGAAGACGTCTTTGCACGGGTGAGCTTTATTCTCTCGGCTAAGGTGCTTGATCCGCAGTTTCAGGGGCAGACCAAAGAGAAGCTCACCAGCCGTGATGCACTGCGGCTCGTTGCCCATCAGGTGAAAGGGCCATTTGAGCTCTGGCTGCATCGCGATGTCGATGCGGGAAAGAAGATTGCCGACCTAGCCATTCGGGCAG
>JBDLQX010000075.1:0-5230 GCA_039800345.1 Pseudomonadota bacterium
GGCTACGCCGGTCGCATGCATCCCGGACGACTCACCGCTAGCATGAAGCGTATTGCTTCTCTGGGTTATGCGGTTCCGGGTACGGTGATTGCAGTCGGCGCCTTGATTCCTCTCACCGCACTGGACCACTTCCTAATTCACTGGGCGAAAACCCAGCTCGATTTGCCCCTGGGGCTTGTCATCACGGGTAGTGCCACCGCACTGGTCTTTGCCTACCTCGCGCGATTTCTCGCCGTGGCGCTCAACCCCATTGAGTCCAGCCTCTCGCGCATACGGCCCAGCCTTGATGAGGCAGCAAGAAGCCTAGGCACCAATCGACTCGGAGTACTTACCCGCGTGCACATGCCTCTGCTCTCTGGCGGCATGGCCTCAGGCCTCTTACTGGTCTTTGTCGATGTCATGAAGGAATTACCTGCGACCATTGTGCTGCGGCCCTTTAACTTCGACACCCTCGCCACGCAGGTCTACCTTCTCGCCGCCGATGAGCGTCTGGCCGAGGCGGCCACGCCCTCCCTCATGATCGTGGCCGTCGGACTTATTCCTGTCGTTCTGCTGTCAAGAACCCTCAAACGTTAGCGATGCCGCGCCCGCATGGGGCGCAACACCGCGCATTACTTCCAGCCCACTTGGTCGATCAGTCGTTGCGCCTTCGGGGTGTATTGGGCAAGAGCGCCCGCGCGTAGCGTATCCACTTTAAAGCTGCCCAGGCGATCAAGGTTGGCGTTATTGAGCTTTACCGAGGCCACCACAGGCCACTCGTTGTTGCCGTTAGCAAAGTAGGCCTGCGCCTCATCTGAGGTGAGGTACTCCAGGAATTTTTGTGCAGCTGCCTTATTCGGTGCCGTCTTCAGCATTCCTCCCCCAGAGATATTCACGTGGGTACCCTTCCCGTTCTGATCGGGAAAGACAATACCTACGCGGCGCACCACGTCTTGGTCGGTTGGCTTCTCTGAGGCCATGAGGCGGGCATAGTAATAATGGTTGCTTAGCGCTACGTCACACTCCCCGGCTGCCACTGCGCGGATCTGGTCGGTATCCCCACCCTTGGGCGCCCGCGCGAGATTGGCCACAATGCCTTGGGCCCAGGCGGTGGCCTTGTCATCCCCTTGGTTATAGATGATCGAAGCCACGAGGCTGCGGTTGTAGACATGCCCGCCGGACCGCACACAGAGTTGGCCCTTAAACCGCGGGCCTGCGAGGTCTGCGTAGTTCTGCACCTCCGATGGCTTCACCCGATCTTTGTTATAGAAGATGGCCCGAGCCCGATAAGAGAACCCAAACCAGCGGTTTTCCGTACCCAGAAACTGGGCAGGCACACGGGACGTAATCAGCTTAGACTGCACAGGGGCAAACAAACCCGCCTCATCGGCGGCCTGCAGATTGGCTGCATCCACCGTAATGAAAACATCTGCAGGGCTCGCGGCGCCCTCACGACGAATCCGCTGAATCAACTCGTCTTCCTTGCCATCAATTCGATTGATCTTGATGCCTGTGGCCTTCGTAAAGTTTGCGTAGAGTACCTCGTCAGACTGGTAGTGGCGGGAGCTATAGAGATTGAGGACCTGTGTCTGGGCCAATGCAGCGCCCGAAAGGAGCAGGCCAAAGGCGAGTGAGGCTGCACGCAGGGGGTGACGCATGATGAATTCCTTATTAAGAGAGTGACGCAACGGAGGATCTCTCTGCCCTAGGGGCAATGAAAAGCCCTCAATGCGTATCTTAATGAGAATGTTTCGTATTTGCAAATATAGGCGTGTCCCCCATTCTAAAGCGGCCAATGCACCATCGGAAGGCCTGCGACCGGTGACTGAAAGTAGGGAATGCGATTGCCCTGCAGACTTCCGATATAGGCAGTCTTGAGATCGGGGCCTCCAAAGGTGACACTGGCCATCCAGGGCGCTACCGTACCCCGTGCGCGCTGCATGTCTTCGGTTCTCACCGTACCTTGGGCCATTCGCGTCAGCAGATTCGCGCTGGCCTGTGAATCACCGTCATCGAGAAGCACGAGCTTGTCGCCCTCGGGGGTGAGTGCAATAAGTTGGTCGACCATAATGAGCGTGCACCAGAGGTTGCCGAAGCTGTCAAAGGCAATGCCGTCGGGATACCCGCCCAGATGGCTCGGGCCAAAGACCTCACGGTCCACCAGTCGAATATTGTCTGGGTCGCGTTCATCCAGGCGCATCCGGGTAATGTGGGGGCCGGTGGTCTCTACGACATAGAGCCACTCTTCTTTCGCGTCAAACCGAATCTCATTGGTAAACCGAAACCCATCAGCAACAATACGCAGGCCCTTTTTATCGACCAGCGCCACAAAACCGTCTTGTACTCGCGTGGCAAACGCCTCCGTCCAGGGATTCACCTTGGTCGATACGGTAATCCATACCCGATTCTTAGAATCCCGGAGCACAAAGTTCACCTTCCCGATTGGCTTTCCATCGATCGTGTCATAGAGCGTTTTAGTTGCACCCTCACGCGTCATGACCTCCAAGAGGTCGGTGCCAAAATTCGAAATAAGAATGTCGCCGTTCTGCGCAAAGGCCAGACCATTGGGTAGTGTTCCCTGCGTGAACTTCGACTCAAAGCCTTCAGCTGTCTCTTCCGTGCTGCCGCCGAATTTTCCGCTCACGGTCTGACCCACAAAGCGCTGGCTGCCGTCGGGGGCAATGTGCATGACACCCCCACGGGAATCAGCCACCCAGAGCGACCCATCGCGCTCGGCCAGAATACATTCTGGTCGTTGGAGGTCTTCTCCCACATAACGAAGGCTACTGGGATCAACGGTAAAACCACGGAGAGGGTTGGGCGTAGTCATGGAACAGTCCTTCTTTAATGAGCGTGCGCAGCGAAGATAACGCAGGTTAGCCAATACGATTGGCGGGTATCTGAAGCAAGGGACAGCGAAAGACCAACGATCACGATGTCCTGCCTTCAGTCGCTGCCATGAGCCCGATCAGTTCTGACATAAAGCGCTTGCTATGCCCGGCATCGGCCTGCGTGGCAAGCGCCTCGGCAACCGACTGTGCCACCGTTTGTGCCGCCTGTGCCCCTTGCGCCATCTCAAGGTAATAGCGCAGGTCTTTCAGGGCGTTGCCGATGGCAAAGGGTACGTTCTGGGTATTACCCTCGAGCATCGACGGGGAGAGCCTCTTTAAGGCTGCGCCAGATCCACCGCCCGCCTCAAGCACCTTGACAAAGGTGGCAAGGTCGACACCACTGGCCTGGGCGTGGGCCGCGGCCTCGGCTAATAGGGTCATAAAGCCTAGCGATACATAGTTATGGAGCAGCTTCATCCGATGACCCGCCCCGGTCGGCCCGACCAAAGTAATATTCTCGGCAAAAGCCTGTAGCACGTGTCGCACGGCCTCGAGCGTCTGCGGCGCTCCACCGACAAGGAGGTTTAACCGCCCCTCGCGGGCCTCTTTGGCGAGACGTGTCATGGGAGCATCAAGAAAAGTGCACCCTCTTGCCTCTAGGATTGGTGCCATACGCAGGGTGGTCTGCGGTAAGGAGGTAGAGCAATCAATCACACAGGTACCGGGCCGAAGCTTGCTGACAAGACCTGCCTCCCCTGCGAGCACCGCCTCGACCTCAGGCGCACCCGTCACACAAAGGATCACCACCGAAGCCTGCTCGGCGATCTCCGCAAGGCTTTTACATACCCGTGCTCCGGCGGCCGTCAGTTCATCGAGAGGTTGATTACCCGGGTGCGCGAGCAAAGAAACGTGAAACCCCTTAGTCACAAGGTTAAAGGCAATGCCGTGCCCCATAAGCCCAACACCCACTAGTCCAACAGCTGTGGCCATAATCTTCCCCGCTTTTTTGTCAATTAAATGAATAATAGTCCGTGCAACCAACAAAAAAGTACTCAGGGAGTCGTCATCATGCAGCCATCAGAAATCAGCCCCACCCCCTCGCTGAAAAAACGAATTCGTGAAGGCCGAAAAATTATCGGCGCGTGGATGTGCACGCCCTCTCCCGTCTTTGCCGAGCTCGCCTCCTCCCTAGCACTCGACTTTCTTGTGGTCGACATGGAGCACGGGGCGATTGACATGGCCGATCTGCCGAATATTCTGCGTGGTTTCTCGGGTGGCTGCGCGCCCATTATCCGCATTCCCTACGCGCATCCAAACTTTGTGGCCCGAGTGCTTGACCGCGGCGCCGCAGGCGTCATGGTGCCGCGTGTCGATACGCTCGTACAGGCGCGCGAATGCGCACGCGCCGCGTACTACCCCCCCGAAGGCGAGCGGGGTAAGGCTATTCCCATGATTCGCGGATCGGGATATGGAATGCAGGAAGACTATCGAGACCGCAGTAATCGCGATGTCTTTGTCTGCGTGCAGATCGAGTCTGCTGAGGCTATCAGTGCCCTTCCCCAGATCGCCGCGGAGCCGCTTATTGATCTTTTATTTGTCGGCCCTACCGACCTCTCGGCCAACCTTCGGCTCGAAGGCTCCGAGCACCAAGACGCCTTCTGGCGAATCATGGACGATATTCAGGCGCAGTGCGCGCAGGCGGGCATGGCAGTAGGCACCATCCCGTTTTCTGGGATCACTGCACCCGCACTGTTCGAAAAAGGCTACCAGATGGTTGCTGCCGGCAGCGATGTCACAATGCTACGCGAAGGCCTGCAGCAGCTAAGAAAGACAAACCCATAAAGCGCCTCTATGAATCCACCAAATTCCAACACCTCAGCGCCACAGATCGCTGAAACAAGCCGCGTCGGAGCTTCGCTAGACCATCTGGTTGTTGCCGCACAAAACCTTGAGACGGGAGTGCAATGGTGCGAAGAAACCTTCGGCGTTACGCCCCTGCCCGGAGGCACACACGCGCTCTTCGGCACCCACAACCGGCTTCTTCCTCTCACCTCGCCCCACCATCCACTGGCCTACCTAGAGATCATCTCCATCGACCGATCGCTTCCTCCACACAGCGCTTTAAGACTGCCACGATGGTTTGATCTTGACGATGCGACGATTCAAGCCCAGCTACACGAAGAAGGGCCCCAACTCTTGCATTGGGTCGTTCGGGTACCGGATCTACGCGTAGCACTTGAAAGATGGGTATCGCTAGGGATTTCGCGGGGGCCAATGATTGAGGCCTCGCGCCCAACACCTAACGGCCTGCTACGCTGGAAGATCTCTGTGCGCGAGGACGGGCAGCGATTGTTTGATGGTGTCTTGCCCACCCT
The DNA here is from genome assembly GCA_039800345.1 of Pseudomonadota bacterium. Classification (GTDB taxonomy): domain Bacteria; phylum Pseudomonadota; class Gammaproteobacteria; order Burkholderiales; family Burkholderiaceae_A; genus Hahnella. The sequence continues at coordinate 5,186 of JBDLQX010000075.1, forward strand.
CATCGAATGGGGTACGGACCATCCACGCCATTCTCTTCTCGGCCC
>JBDLQX010000076.1:0-24179 GCA_039800345.1 Pseudomonadota bacterium
TTGGGTTCAGTACGCAGGAACATCGCAAGCAGACCCAACGCGATGGCGAGGCCTGCCGCACTGACAAGCCAGTACACGGTATTCTTGTATCTCATCTCTGTAAGTTATCACAGCGCCTTGCGGCATCGAGGGGGTTCCCTCGGGGAGTTGGACGAATGCGGTTTTTATGGCCTGAAATGCTCTGGACGCTTTTGTTGGTGCCAGCACTCATAGCGGGCTACGTCTGGCTAATGCGCAGAAGAGTAAAGACGGCGGTGATTACTTCTGACCTCTCTGCGCTTATGCTTGCCCAGGCAGGGCGTCGCTCTTTGCGCAGGCACATTTCGCCTGTGTTGTGTCTTTCTGCCATCGTCTTTGCCCTTATAGGTTCTGCGGGCCCAAGCGCACGGGTAGTTTTGCCAGCCGACTATATGACGCTGATCTTGGCGATGGATGTCTCCCGGAGCATGTTGGCTGAGGATGTTGCCCCCAATCGGATCAAAGCGAGCCAGGAGGCAGTGAAAGAATTTGTTCGGGGGCTTCCGCCTAGCGTGCGCATTGGCCTCGTTACCTTTGCCGGAACGGCGCAGCGAGCCCATGGCATTACCGAAAACCGCGAGGAGATCTACGAGGCGATTGACCGGTTTGAGTTGCAGCGCGGCACGGCGACCGGCAGCGGACTGCTGAGCGCACTCGACCTGCTGATGCCCGATGCAGGTATTGATCTTGAGTCGACGGTCTATCGATGGAATTCGTCAGACGAAAGTGGCATCCGATCGGCGACTGGAGATGATGGTACCTCTGCAACCCCCGGATCTTATCGCAGTGGAGCAGTGGTACTACTCTCAGATGGCCGACGGACGACAGGCCCTGACCCTCTCGAGGCAGCCCGTCTCTCTGCCCGGCTTGGTGTGCGGGTGCATACCGTTGCCTTCGGCACCCCAGATGGCTTTATTCCGGGGTTTAATGGCTTTTCCTTCTACGCTCGCGTTGATGAGGAGACCCTGCGACAGATGGCCCAGATCACGCGGGGGGAGTTTTTTCGTGCCTCGAATGCCGCAGACCTCCAGGGCATCTACGAGCACCTCGCCACCCGTATCCGTCTAGAACGTCAAGATACCCAAGTGGGTGCGCTATTTGCCTTAGCCTCCCTTGCGCTCCTCGTTCTCGCAGCCGGATTGTCGCTGGCCTGGTTTCGTGGGGGGCCTCAGCGCGGCCGGAGAGCAGGCTAAGTTGTCAGGTAGTTCTCTCCCAGGCCTTCGATGGGCTTGAGGTGGACCTTCCAGTGCGACAATACTGAATCGGCCCCCCGGATTTCCTTTATTGCAGGCATGTGTACTTTCCGTCCGTATCCCCTCCTATGGTGAGTCCCCTTGTTCTGAACCGAGCGCTCGACGCGAACAAAGCAGACCATGGCAGCCTTGGTGTGCTAGGGGGCGACACGGGCACGGTGGGTGCAGCCTTCTTGAGTGCGCGTGCTGCCTTAATGACGGGCACAGGTCGGGTCTATGTGGTCAGGCCGTCGTTAGTCGATGGCTATGTACTCGATTCTCTGATGCCCGAGCTCATGGTGATCGAGGCATCTCACAGCCACGACAAACCCATCGATACCTGGGTGGTGGGGCCCGGACTTGGTATGTCGTCTCTCGCGAAAACGCATTTTGAAGCGACACTCGGGGCCGATAAGCCCCTGGTGGTTGATGCCGACGGCCTGAATCTGCTGAGTATCGATACGGCCTTCGCTGCCTTTTGCCGACAAAGAACTGCACCGACAATCCTGACGCCCCATCCTGGCGAAGCCGCGCGACTTCTTGGCGTAAAGGTCTCGGATATTCAGGCCAATCGGCCCTCTGCGGCGACTGCGCTCGTGGAGAAATACCAAGCGCATATTGTTCTCAAGGGCTATCAGACGCTGATCGCGTCTCCTGGGCAACCCACCGTGACAAACCACACCGGCAATCCATGTCTTGCAACAGCCGGTACGGGCGATGTGCTTACAGGCTTTTTGGGGTCGTTACTGGCACAAGGAATTCTGCCCGACCTTGCAGCGATCCACGCGGTACGCATCCATGGCCTTGCTGCCGATAGGCTTGTCGCCCGGCTTGGCGGAGTACTAGGTCTGACTGCCAGTGAACTTATTCCGGAGATCCGTGCAGTACTGAATGCCGAGCAGCGCTAGGCCATCCCCATCCCTATCCCCTTTGTTTGATATCAATAGAAAAAAGAAACGTCCTTTATGGATTCTCACTCTGTCTTTCGGCCCGCGCGATTCACGATCTTCGATACACCGCTTCTCAGCCCGTTTCTGCGATGGAGTTGCCGGCGAGTGTTTCATGCACTTGGCTGGCAGTTTGCGGGGGAGTTCCCCACTGAGACCAAACAGGCGGTGGTGATTGCAGCGCCTCACACCAGTAACTGGGATCTACCCTATGCGCTCATGGCCGCCTTTGCGATGGGCCGCAAGGTGCATTGGCTGGGGAAAATGCAGATCTTTCGCTTCCCGTTTTCAGGGCTGATGCGTTGGCTTGGTGGCATTGCGGTGGATCGCAGCCGCTCAGGAAATCTGGTGGAGGCGGCCATTGGCTGCTTCAAAGAGACCACCGGGCCCTTACTTCTCATCGTGCCGCCCGAGGGCACCCGCACTGCGGTGGAGCGGTGGAAGACCGGTTTTTACTATATTGCCTTGGGCGCAGAAGTACCGGTAGTCATGGCCTATATGGACCATGGGAGGCGCCGTTGTGGCGCAGCCCAACTCTTCTTTCCTACCGGTGATATTGACGCGGATATGGCCGAGATTCGTGCCTACTACGCCCCTTTTAAGGGCTGGGCGCAGATGAAGTCTCGAGCCAGTGTTTGATCGTCTCCATAGACCGCTTGGGCTCTTCCATGAGGAAGAAGTGACTACAGTCTTCAAAAACCTCGACTCTTGCATGGGGCAGGCGATCGATCATCCATTGGGTACAGATCATGGAGCAGATGGGATCAGACTTGCCGGCCATAATCAAGGTGGGTGTCTTTATCTGACTGAGCCAAGAGGTCGAGTCAAAGGCAAGCACTGCATTGGCAAGATTCACATAAGAGTCGCGGTCTCTTGCTTCGTCTGACAAGAGACGCTCCACCTTCGCCAGCTGCTCGGGCTGTTCGATGAAAAACTTCGGCGAGATAAAAGAGGGCGAAGACATACGGGCCCAGTCTGCCCAGCTACGCCCCCAGATAATGAGGTCGCGCATATTTTCGATAAGCCGCTTCCCCATGGCGTCGAGTTTTGCAAGCGATGCGGCAAGCACAATCGACTCGAGTCGTTCGGGCTGCAGCCGCGCCATTTCTTGGGCGACGGCGCCACCCATGGATCTCCCAACCACATGACAGGAACGCACATTTAAGGCGTCGAGCAGTGCCAGTGTCTCTTTGGCCAAATCGATGAGTGCCACCCCTTTGGGTGCGGGCGCGCTGCGACCCGCCCCAAGATTGTCGAAGGCGATTACCCGATGACTGGTCTTGAGTGCCTCGATGTAGGGAATCCAGGCCGTGTGGTCGCCGGCGAGCCCATGAATGAGAAGAACCGTGGGTCCGCTACCGACATCAATATAGTTTAACTTTGTAGACATCCGTGCCTCTTCTGATTTTGGTTAGAACGCCCCGATGATAGGCGCACCACGGGACTTTGTCTTCTCTTATGCGCCGTAGCGATACATTAGATTTTGAATCGGCGCCGGGTGAGCCAGAGCGCGAGAGAAAAGCCAAGTGCCGTGTAGCCCAGCAGAATGGCAATGTCTGAGACCCAGCCGGCAGGCCAGTGGCCCATAAAGAAGGGCCGAATCAAGGACACGGCGGCAGTCAAGGGGAGCCACTCGGAGAAGGCAAAGAGCCATGAGGGTAGCTGGTCTCGGGGGAAGTAGACCCCGGACAAAAATGTCATGGGGGTGAGAAAAAGGGTGATGTAATAGGTAAAGAAGTCATAGCCTTTCGCTAACGCATTGAAGATCAGCGCCAGGCTCGAGAAGCACAGGCCCACCAAGAAGAGCAGGGGCCAGGCAGCAAGAAGCATTGGGCTACGAGAGATATCTAAGGCCACCATCACCCCGAGAATTGCTGTCGCAGTAAATAGTGCTTTGAAAGCAGCCCAGACCATCTCTGCGAATACGATCTCATCGAGGCTTACCGGGGCATTGAGAATGCCTTCCCAGGTTTTTTGTGGTCCCATGCGAGAGTAGGCCGAATAGAGCGCCTCGAAAGACGCTGCGTTCATACTGCTCATGCAGATTGAACCGCTAGCCAGAAAGAGGATGTACGGAATCGCCTGACCGTTGAGGGTGACCGAACCCACCAAGGCGCCGATGCCATAGCCAAAGGCAACCAGTACAAAGAGCGGCTCGGCGATGTTGCCGATTAGACTTGGCCAGAAGAGCTTCTTCCAGACAAGAAAGTTACGCTGAAAGACCGCCGCCCATCCCCATTTCAGATCTACCAGCCCACCCATTAGTGGGCCTCCCGTATCTGTCGGCCGGTACGCTTTAAAAAAAGGTCTTCTAGATTTGCTGGCCGATGCAGCACACGAAGGTGGGGATGCCGCTCTAGGGCTGCAAGTAATGGGTGTGCATCTTGGGTATAGAAAAATAGCGCATCACCAGACTGCTCGGTACGTTGTGCGTGCTGCGAAAGCGCCGTAAGCACCTCACTAGGCAGGGGAGTTGACGAGATCACCTCGACGACATGGGGCTCCACCTCCTGGGCAATTAGTGCCGAGGGCGTTCCCGTGAGAATAGCTTGGCCTTGGTCGATCAGCAGAAGTCTGTCACACAGACGCTCAGCCTCCTCCATAAAGTGGGTGGTGAGCAGGATCGACTTTCCCTGTTTAATGAGCATCCCTAGCCGTTCCCAGATCAGGTGCCGTGCCTGGGGGTCAAGCCCGGTGGTGGGCTCGTCAAGCAAGAGTAGTTCGGGATCGTTAATCAGTGCCCGCGCCAGACTCAGTCGCCGTTTCATGCCCCCAGAGAGTTCTGAAATCCGCGCTGCAGCCTTGTGTCGAAGCGCTGCGAACTCTAAAAGATCGGGAATACGCGACGCGATCACAGCGTGGGGAAGACCGAAGTACCGGCCGTAGGTCAGAAGATTCTCTTCGCAGCTGAAGTCTGGGTCGAGGGTATCGAATTGCCCCACAACGCCAATACGCGCGCGGAATCGACGAGCTTCTTGCGGCAGCGGCAGGCCAAGGCCCAGTACCCGACCACTGTCGGGTCGGGCAAGCCCCAGGCAGATTTTGAGCGTGGTGGTCTTACCCGCCCCATTGGGTCCGATCATGCCGAGACACTCTCCGGGCTGGATCTTGAACGACAGATCTTTTACCGCCTGGTGACTACCGAAAGACTTGTTGATGGCCTGCACCTGCAGCAAGGCGGGGCGGTCTTTGCCTGAATCGGTAGAGAGGTTCGACATGCGGCGCGGGGGGTTCTTGCCTGACAGGGTGCGTTTACCTTACCCCTTAGGCTGCCTCAGCCAGACAACAACCAGCGTGATGATGGTCAAGGGAATAAAAAAGCCAATGATTGCTGCTGAGTAGGTATCGATAGCCCGATGTTGCTGTGCTGCTAAGACCAGGTAGGTAATGTAGGCCACGTAGTAAAAAAGAAAGAGTGCCCCCTTCCAGCGGGCAATTTCTTGGCCAGTAATAAAGATCGGTAGACAGGCAAAGCAGACTGCTAGCATGACCCAGAGATCGAAGGTAAGAACCGACGGATCAATGGTGAGGCCTGTGGTACCCGCCGCTAACCCGCTTAGGCCTACAACGCCAAGCACGTTAAAGGTGTTGCTGCCAATGACATTGCCCACTGCGATGTCGCGTTCTCCCTTTAAGGCTGCCGCAATGGAGGTGGCCACCTCGGGCATTGAGGTGCCCGCCGCAACGATGGTGAGGCCAATGACTAGGTCGCTGACTCCGAAGGCGCGCGCAAAGGCGACAGCAGCATTGACCAGCCAGTCGGCCCCGATCACGAGAAGGGCAAGCCCCCCAATCACAAGGGCCAGCTGCACCCATACAGAAGAGTCCCAGGCGCCTGGCGCCGAGGGATGAATTTCTTTATCGTATTCTTTTACCTCGGCCGCAGTTTGGCGTCGCGACTGAACGACCAGGAACCCGGTGTAGGCAAAGAGGGCCAGTAGTAGCGCCATGCCTTCCCAGAGAAAAACAAATCCATCGAGACAGAAGGCCACGAGCAAAAGGCAACCGCCCAGCATGATGGGTACCTCTTGCCGTATGAGCTGGATATGCACCACCAGCGGAACGATGAGGGCACTGGCCCCCAAAATAAAGAGCACATTAAAGATATTGCTGCCAACAACGTTACCGACTGCAATGTCGTTCTGCCCACCGAGGACGGCATCGACCGACACGGCCATTTCTGGCGCACTTGTGCCAAATGCCACAATGGTAAGCCCCACCACAAGGGGGGAGAGCCCAAAAGACAAGGCCAGCTTGGAGGCTCCCCGAACCAGTGTGTCGGCGCCGACCACAAGGGCTGCCAGCCCCGCGACAAACCAGAATCCTTCTAGCAATAGCATTGTTTTCTCACTCGGTTCATTGCCCTACCGTGGGCGCGCCTGCTCAGCCCGTGTAGAGAGTCGTTTGCCCCTCGTTGCCTTGGAATTAGGCCGGGAGACGCCAAAAGGGGGGTAGTGTACGGCCAATCGCGAGGAACCCCAAAACCCTGCAGGTACCGTTTGTTGCCGTCTTGGGCGTGTCTCAAGGATGGCTCCCCCTCGACTGGCTTCTGGTGGTGGCGATCGCGGTGAGTGTGAGCCGCGTCCATCCAAACGATCGGATGATCGATACCGGGGATGCGCGAGTCTTGATTATTGGGATGGGGCGGGTCGGAACTAGTGTCTACGATGAACTGAGCAAGGCTGCGGCTGAGTACCGCTAAGGAACTTATCGTGTTGGCCTTGTCAATTCGGGGGCATGCGGGGAGCCTTTGAGGCGCCAGCTTTTCGGCAGGCATCCGAGCAGTACTTCACGTCCGCCCAGTTTTTCGCCCAAGACTTCCGCCAGGTCATGGGCCGCGCGCATGCCTGGCAGATCTTAGTGGGCAGGAACTGTTTGTTTCCTTTGAAGTCGCGGCGTAGGGGCGAAGATGACATAGGTGGTGGACCGAGGCAGACGCATAAAGCGCCTAGTTTAGTCGCGCCATGGCCTGAAAAAGGGCCGCGCCTCGGGCACGAAGACCGAATCGTGGCGAGCATCTTAGGGCAGGGGCCGCTAGGGCACGCCGTAACATGCTGTTTTGCATATAGCGTTCGTAGGTCTTGTCGGCGCGGTGATCGAGACCTCTATTTTTGAAGTCTTTCAGAACAACGAGCTTGGGGTGTCTGGCCAGGAGCGGGAAGTCTTCGAGAATTTTGTCAATGGCGCCGACTCTTTCTCGAAAGACGAGAATGTGTGCGATGAGGGGTTCCAGGCGATAAATATCACCATAGACCGCCTCTTCTGCCTCATTCATCGAGAGCCGACCGATACCTTCGCGGGCATAGAGATCGTTGTAAGAAAAGAGACGGTGTCCGAGCCCCTGGCGCATGGCATCACGATTGAGCACAAGCACCGCACCGGCTACCTTCGACCAGCGCGAGGAGTGACTTCTAGCAGAAGAAAGGCTGCGGCTAAAGCTGCAGACCTGTGGCGCTGCGGTGACACCCTCGAACGCGGTGCGTCCACGCCCGCGTGCAGTGGGTGGCGAGGGAAGAAGGCGGGTCACCGCTTTCGGAAGCGTGCCCTGCGCAATGAGCCGATTTGAACGCAGGATACGTTCTAGGTTCTGGATGCTCGTGCCATGGAAGAGGAGGGACGTGAATGGGAGAAACATCAGAAATGGATCAGGACTGCTTGCCGCTTGTTGCAGCGCTGTGGGCCGCGGGTGGGTCTGCGGCGTTATCTGCTGCGGAGGCGTGTGGCGACGCGTCGGGCGGATGGTCATCGGCAAGTTGCACCCCCCGCAGCTGAAGCTGCCGATCAAAGAGCGATCGACCTGCCATGGCCCGAGAGACCTGCTGACTCACCACCACGCTTACCATGGCAAGCACCGCCCATTCGTAGCTGCCCGTAAGTTCGAAGACGATAACGATCGATGCCAGGGGTGCGCCAATCACCGCGGCGATACAGCAGGCGGCCCCGAGCATGGCAAAACTTGACCCAGCAGGCATGACTCCAGAAAGTAGGCTGTCGAAGGCCGCGCCGGTGAGTGCGCCAATAAAAAGTGCCGGCGCGAAGACCCCGCCAAACATGCCAAACCCCAGACACAGGCTCGTGGCAAGAATCTTCAGGGCAACCAGACAGACGAGCAGCAAGAGGCTTATTTTTCCGGCCAAGGCCAGATCTACGGATCCCAGGCCGGTACCGAGCAGATGCGGGAAGAGTGGGGAGAGCAGAAAAAGAAATGCGGCGGGAATAAGAGGGCGCCAGACCAGGGGGACCTTGCTTGATCGGGCCCATCCCGGTGCTGCGGTGACGGCGTGGATGTAGACCACCGAGAGAACCCCGGTGATGATCCCTAGGCCTATCGCTGTGACGAAGGTCTCTACGGTAATGGCGGGGGAGGACTGCACGGAAAACATACGGTGGTCCCCCACCAAGTTCTGCGCCGCCCAGTGGGCACCAAACGCGGCGGCGATGACTGGCCCGGCGCCCAGTGCACCGAAGCGTCGAATGATTGCCTCGTGAGCCATAATCGCCGCGCCGATGGGTGCGGAAAATACCGCTGCAATGGCCGCCGCCGCGCCACTCCCGAGTACGACGTCAAGGGGAATGGCCTTAGTAAAGGGCTGAAAGCCGCGTGCCAAGAGGGCGCTGAGACATCCCCCAAAGTGCACAAGAGGCCCAAAGACGCCGACCGATGCACCGCCCGAGAGATTGACCGTAGCCAGCAGAGAAGAGAGCATTCCAGCCTTGATGTTGGGGCTGTGATTTTTCTGGGCGCCAAGAATGAGATCTGCCGGACCGTGGGGGCGTCCGTTTTCAAAAAACCTGAGGAGTTGCCCGGAGACCAGTGCGGCAACAAGAAGCGCCGCGCCGACTGCTGGGCTAAAGGATAGCTCTTCGAGCCCCAGAACGCCGGGGAGGGGTACGCGCCAGAGGTCGTTGAAAAATTGCACGGTGGAGAACAGGCCCAGTGCCGCAAGGCCAATCGCCATGCCGAGAAGTAAGGCCGAGAGGGTGGCCAAGAGGCGTACACCGAGTCCCCAGTGATCCGCCTGGGCGAGCGGGGGAATATCTGCCTGCATCGTTTCGGTACCTTGAGGTGTCAGCCAGCTTAGGGGCCGCTTCGCCTGGGCGGGGCGGATAAGAAATAGGTCAATTGCGAAAATAACACAGTGCACTCGGTGGAATAACGAACTTTTTTCAATAATTTTTGTCTTTGGGTTGCGATTTCCCCTATTCCTCATGTAGCCTTTCTTCCGAACTTAAAAAAACGCGAAGCCTCGGCGCAAACCGCATTGATTTATTAGTGATAAGGGGGAGGGTTATGCCACGTTCCATTCGCTACGGCGACTACGTACAGGCAGTGACGGTCGATTCGGAGAGGATCAGCTACTCCAATCTCATGCCAAGCCCGCAATTCGATGCACTGGGTCGGGAAATTCCGATCAAGCCCGAGAAGCTGCGGATGACCAAGCTCGATGTCTACAAACTGCTCCAGCCCTACCTCAGCGGTAAGTTTCTCGAGCAGGCCAAGGCAGTGGTTCCGCTGGCTGCCTATCTGGCGCTCTTTCAGCTGCTCGTGCTCGGGGCGAGCATCCAGGACGCAGGCACCCTCGGGCTTGGCCTCTTGGCCGTGATGGTTGGGCTGATGATCTTTTTGGAAGGTCTGCGGCTGGGCCTCATGCCCTTTGGGGAAATTATTGGCAGCAAGCTCCCCCTGAAGCTTCCTCTGGTGGGGGTCCTTTTCATTGCCTTTCTATTAGGCATTGGAGTTACCTTTGCCGAGCCCGCGATTGGCGCCCTGCAGGTGGCGGGCCAGATCGTGGACCCGAAGAACGCGCCGTATCTCTACACCCTGCTCAACGACCGCGTCGATGCCACTGTTTTGGTCGTCGGTGTGGGCGTGGGCATTGCAGCGGTAATTGGCACGATGCGGTTTCTTTATAACTGGAGCCTCAAGCCGCTCATCTACCTGAGCTTTATCCCCACGGCCGCGCTAACTGCCTACTGTTTTTACGATCCGAATCTGCGCACCATGATTGGCCTGGCCTGGGACTGTGGCGCGGTAACGACCGGCCCGGTTACCGTACCGCTGGTACTCGCGCTCGGTATTGGCGTGGCGACTGCTGGTGGCGGCGGGGAAAGTAAGCTCCAGGGCTTTGGCATCGTCACCCTGGCCTCGCTCTTTCCGATTATCGGGGTCTGCGGACTGGCCATCTATTTTCAAATGACTGTGCCGGTGGAGACGATTCTTGCCGAGGCTGCTGCCAAACAGGCAGCCTTGGCGGCAGCGAGTTCGGGTGCGGCAGACTGGTGGACCGTATCGCCTTGGATGGAAGTCGTGGGTGGTATTCGTGCCATCGTGCCCCTCGTGATTTTCCTCATGATCGTGCTCTTTCTGGTGCTGCGTGAGCGGCTTCCTAATGCCTTCATCATTATTTACGGCATTTTTCTCTCGGTCTTGGGCATGTGCGTCTTCTCTGTGGGCCTTACCTACGGACTTGCGAAGCTGGGAGATGGCGCCGGGGGGCTCGTACCCGGCCTCTTTACTGCGATTGATGCCTTGCCAAATGCGCCGCTGTATAGCGCGGGGGTCGGTATATTCGTGGCCGCCTTGTTCGCCTGGATCTTGGGTTTCGGCGCAACGCTGGCCGAACCAGCACTCAATGCATTGGGCGTCACGGTTCAAAACCTCACCAATGGCTCTTTTAAGAAATCCATGCTCATGTATTCGGTGAGCTTCGGTGTGGCCATGGGCATTATGTTGGGCATCGTAAAACTTATCTTTGACTTCAGCGTGCTCTGGATTCTGATACCCGGCTACGCGCTCGGGTTGCTGCTCACGTACCTGTCTACCGAGGAGTTTGTCAACGTAGGCTGGGATAGTGCAGGCGTCACCACAGGGCCCGTCACGGTGCCTCTGGTGCTTGCCATGGGCCTGGGGTTTGGCAAGGCCGTTGGCGCGGTCGAGGGCTTCGGCATTCTTGCCGCAGCCTCTATCTGCCCGATCGTGTCTGTGTTGGCCCTCGGGGTCTATGTGCAGTGGAAGGTAAAGCGCGAAAACGAGCGCATGGCAGAAGACGCCCAGGCGGCCTGATGGCTAACTGTCTCGGCGATTGATAAAGGACTTCGATATGGCAAAGAGAAAACTGATTAACCTCACAGATGCCACGCTCATCACCTGCGTGGTGCAGAAGGGCATGGCCGATACCATCAACCAGTCGCTGCTCGATGCTGGCATTCAGGGGGCAACGGTTCACCAGGGGGTGGGCACTGGGATTCGTGAGCGTATGGGTATTCTGGGTGTCGCCGTGGAGGTTGAGCGCGAGATTATCAGTGTCATCGTCTCAAATGATCAGATGAACCGAATCTTTGAGCGTATGTTTCTCGCGGCGCGACTCGACACCCCTGGTATGGGGTATATCTATGCAACGCCCCTTACGCAGGCCGCTACTTACGTTCCGGCCCACCTGCGTGAGTCAGAGGCTGCAGGCATGAAGTCGATGGGGAGCATGGCATGACAGCCGCCACATTGCCGGTGATTGACTACACGCGGCTGATTACCTGCATTCTCTACGAGGGCGGCGCTGTAGCGGTCTTAGAAATGCTACGCGGCAAGGGTATTCATGAGGCCCATTTTTATTCTGTACGGGGCGCGCCCATCGGCCGTTCCTCTGCTGTTTCGGGACTACCTGAAATCCCTAAGACAGAGATCCTGCATGCGGTTGTTTCGGCCGATCAGGCCGACTATCTCTACGAGCAGATCTATGAGCTTGCCCGGCTTGAAGAGCCTAACCGAGGCATTGTCTACATCAACCGCCTCTCGCGTTCGAGCAGAAATATTCTGCCGTCAGAGGAAGAACTGAAGGCCCAGGCGGCCTAGACCACCCTATTTCTGAGAGGAGTACACCATGGGCACTGAGTCCACAGAGCAAAGAATAAAGAAAAATAGACGCCGGATCTTTGATGCGGAGTCGTACGTGCGGTTTAACGCAGCCCAGGTGCTCGTGGGCCGGTCGGCCGTAGAAGAGAACCGTGCCCTTGCCTTGGAGTCTTTTACGGCTGAGGCCTCGGGTAATAGGGCACTGCTCGCATCGGCGATGGACGATGTCTTTCGTAACCGCCTGATGTTGATTGAGCTTCTTTCGCCTTCTGGCCCGGATCAAGAGCGCTTCAAATCCTCGATGATGAACCGCACCCGGATCGAGGCAGGGGAGCTGCAGGCTAAGGTCAATAGCAAGGCCCTCGAAGTGAACCAGAAGATGGTGGATATCAATAAGCTTCTGGTGGAGATCAATATTCTGGTTACGCGCTACAACGAGGAGCTCTTTGAGACAATAGAAGATGTTTCTTCCAGTAATGCGCAGTGGCTAGACGGAGAACTTGAAAAGGCGATGCAGGCCTCCACCGCGGCCGATAACGACAACCGCGTGACGGAGAACACCGCTCGTGTCACCGAGCTGCGCGAACGTGCCGAGAAGAACCGCGAGAAGATTCGCGATCTTTATAACGAGGCCCATGATAACCGTCTGTTGCTCGAGAAGGATTTCGAAGACGTGAATGCCCTGCGTGACGAAATTGTGGGCTTGAGGGAAAAGATTGCCGCTAACCAACATCGGGTGGCGGATAGCATCGCGGATCTTTAAGCACTCTGGGGAGGGCAGCTATGTCGTCCCCCCATCTGGTCTCTACAAACGGGCCACTGCCTCCAGGCAGTGCGCTTTGGGCGAGTACCGCATTGAGGATACTGGCCAAAAGCAGCAGCGCCACCGCCAACCAGCCCATGCGGGCGATAAACTTCATCATGTTGCCTCCGTAATCACCCGCGCATGATGCCTGGTTTCTAATGGATATTCGAACGCTCTACCTGGTGGTGGGTATTGTCTACCTGGTAGTGCCCTTCAGCCTCTATCTGTCGACGCGAAAAACAACCGATCTGCAGATCCGTCTATGGAATCTGGCGTGGATCTGCATGGGGTTGGGCGCGTTGCTTGTGGGCCTGCGCGATTCGGTGCCACCATGGATGAGTTTTATGGCCTCGCACATGCTCTTCATGCTGGCCTATCTTTGTCGCGCTGCGGTATTGATGCTGGAGCGCGAGTTTTCCGCCGACCGTGTGCGTCGAGACGTACTGTTGCGCTACGGACCCATCGCAGCTGCCTACCTGGGAGTTTTCTGGGCGATGTGGATACTGGAGGTTGATCCTGTGCGCCGTATGATCTTTGTCAACGTCGTGCATGTCTTCTTCTTTTCGGAGTTTTCGCTTCAGTCATTACGGATCCACCGCGAGACGCGGCGGGGCGGTGCCCTCTTGCTGTCGGTGATGGGGGCCCTGATTGCGCTGGGTTTCCTCATTCGTGCGCTGGGTCTCTTTCTTGGCACCGAGGCCAGACAAGATACTTTCTATCCCAGTTTTGATCAGGCTGTGATTCTGCTCCTTGCTCTGATTGGTTTCGTGATTGGCCAGTTTGGGTTTGTACAGTTGCGGCTGGAGCGGCTGTCTTCTCAGAAGCAGCAGGTGGTTGCGCAACTCATGGATGCCGAGGCCATGAATCAGCGGTTGCAGCAGCTGATTCAGGAGAAGAACGAGAACCTAAAGCGCGCCTCGGTGATGACCAATGTGGCCGGACTCGGGATGATGGCAGGTAGCCTCACCCATGAGCTCAGCCAGCCCCTTACGGCTATACGGCTCAATCTTGGCTTTGTCGAGCGGCTGGTGCACGAGCGCCTAGAACTCGAGCCCGCCCGAGTGGCACTGCATGAGGTGGTCTCGGAGTCTGAACGTCTCTACTCGATTGTCACGCGGCTGCGGGCCTTGTTTCAGAAAGGGGCGGCGCAGCATGGCGGGGTATGCCTCGCCGATGTGGTGGGTGACGTGCTAAAGACGGTGGAGGGTTACTGTGCGGAGGCGAAGGTACAGGTTCGCGCCACTATCGATCCCTCTGTTCAGGTGCTTGGCGACGCAGTGCAGCTGCAGACGCTTTTTTTTAACCTTATTAATAATGCGATTGAGGCCATTCGCCACAGCCATCCCGACGGGAATCTCTGGGTCAGCGTGCAACGGGAGGGCAGCCTAGCTGTCTGTCTGGTGCGCGATGATGGCCCGGGGTTCCCCAAGTCGGTGAACTTTAAGGCCCTGGAGGTCTTTGTGAGCTCCAAGCCCGGGGGCTCGGGAATCGGACTCTGGCTCTCGCAGACGATTGCGGAGAGCCATGGGGGCCGCATTGCCTGGCAGAAAGACCCCGAGACGGGCGGGGCCTGGGTACGCGTCGAACTGCCGCTTGTCTAGTCGAACATATCGGGCTGGGTTGCAGCGATCTGTTCATAGAGCACCTGGAAATGCAGCCAGCCAATATATTCGCTGCCCACGTGCTCGCGACTGTAGCGGGCCATCTCAGGTGGCACGAGTGTGGGCGTGCGGCCGGTAGCCTCTACAAGCAGTTGCTGCTGGCAGACCCGTTCCAGACCAATAAACCAGAAGGCTGCGGCATCAATGCTGTGTCGGCTGGCGGTAAAGAGCCCATGGTTCTGGTGAATAGCGGCCTTTACGCCCTTAAAGTACGGCGCCACCGAATGCCCCGCCTTCTCACTGACGGCCACCTTCCCGCTCTCGGACTGAATCACCGCATGGTCTTCAAAAAAGACGGCGGCGTCTTGAGAGATCGGTGCGATGGGGCAGCCTAAGGACGCAAAGGCGGTTCCGTAGACCGTATGGGCATGACACATCGCAACGATATCGGGGTGTGCCTCATGTACGGCTGCATGCAGTACGAAGCCTGCCCGGTTCACACTATGGCGGCCCTCCACGACTTCGCCCTGGTGGTTCACGAGAATGAGGGTGGAGAGCTTTACCTGGGAGAAATGCACCGCCATGGGATTGGTCCAGTAGAGGTCCGGAAATTCTGGGTCTCGAATTGTGAGATGACCGGCAAAGCCATAGTCTAGATGGTGCTGCGCGAAGGCCCTGCAGGCCGCCACCAGATGGGTCTTTCGGTACTGACGCTCCGAGGCATGGTCTTTGAACTCGGGCCGCTGGGGGAAGATACGCCCCGGCTGATCAGGCTCATAGACAGACCGGTTTCTGTTTTCTTCTGCCTGCGTGGCCAAGAGTTCGGCGGTCATTTCAACGGGCTTATTCATAGCGATCTGTCTCCTTTGTTCTGCGGCCTGGGTGTCCGGAACTGCAATGTCGTGGGTCAAAAGTGTACGAGGTTTTCCGTGGATTTAGGGGATACTCGCGGGCATGGAACTCTCCGATAGCGACCGCGCCGGGTTGCAGGCCGCCCTGGATCGCATGGGCCTTGGTGGCCCGTCTGCTGACCGTATTTTCACCCCTTTGGTGGGCGGTGTGTCCTCGCTGATCGTGCGGGTCGATACGGCAGAGGGAAGGTTTTGCATTAAGCAGGCCTTGTCACAACTTCGGACTGCGGCAGTGTGGCATGCCCCCGTAGCAAGAAACGCGGCTGAAGTGGACTGGATTCGGCTCGTGTCGGGGCTTGATGTGGCATGGGTACCAGAGGTCTTGGGCCACGATCAGGTTTCTCAGAGCTTTGCGATGCAGTACCTGCCGCACGATCGCTATCCGGTCTGGAAGGGGCAGTTGCGTGATGGGCTGGTTGACCCGTCTGTTGCGGAGTCGGTCGGAAGCCGGCTCGGCCAGATCCACGCCGCCACGGCCAACCGCCCGGCGCTCGCTGAGCAGTTCGCCCACCAAGACCAGTTTTATGCCTTGCGGCTAGAGCCCTATTTTGTCGAAGCCGGTCGTCGGCATCCGCAGCTTCAGCCTGCGCTCAACGCCTTGGTCGAACGTACCTACGACATACGACGGGCGCTTGTCCATGGTGATGTGAGCCCCAAGAATATTCTGGTGGGGCCGCATGGCCCTGTTTTTCTCGACGCCGAGTGTGCTGTCTATGGAGACCCTGCATTCGATGTGGCGTTCTGCTTGAACCACCTGCTTCTCAAATGCGTCTGGCGGCCCGCTTTTCGTTCTCTCTACCTGAAGAGTTTTTCTGGCCTTCTCGATGCCTACAGGCCATGGGTATCCTGGGAGCCGCTTGCCGATTTTTCTGCTCGTGTGGCGCAGCTGCTCGCGGCGATGCTGCTTGCGCGTGTGGATGGAAAGTCACCCGTGGAGTATCTGACGGCGCTAGAAGAGCAGGAGCGGGTGCGTCGCTTTGCGGTCTTGCATATTCAGAGGCCCTGCAGTTCTCCCCATGATCTTCTCGATGATTGGAGTCGTACCGTATGTCTTCCGTAATTCAGTCTGTCTTGGCCCGACGTATCTGGGATTCTCGCGGGCGTCCCACGGTCGAGGTCGAGGTGTGGCTCTCCAGTGGTGTGATGGGCCGGGGGATTGCACCGGCGGGGGCCTCGCGTGGGAGCCGAGAGGCCGTAGACCTTCGCGATGGTGGCCCCCTCCTTGGGGGGTTTGATGTGCAGAAGGCGCTTGGTCATGTCCGTGACCGGATACGGCCCGCGATTCTTGGTATGCCGGTCAATGATTTGCTCGCGATCGATCAGCGAGTCATGGCCCTAGATGCCTCGGCGACACGGGCCGAGATCGGTGGTAACGCCCTCATCGCCACGTCTTTTGCCGTACTCGATGCAGCCGCCCGAGACGTGCGCTTACCGGTATGGCAGTACCTGGCGCAGGGCCGGTCGGTGCGGCTTCCTCTGCCGGAGATCCAGATCTTTGGCGGGGGTGCCCATGCAGGCCGTCGGGTGGACATTCAGGATTTTCTGGTGATGCCGGTGGGTGCTGAATCCTTTGATGAGGCCATGGTGATGACCGCAGAGGTCTATCGGGCGGCGGGCGAGATCATGCAAGACCGCGGGCGTCGTGCTGGTGTGGCCGATGAAGGCGGCTGGTGGCCCGACTTCGCCTCGAATGAGGAGGCCCTAGAGACTCTAACGTTATCGATCGACCGGGCAGGCTACCGCTACGATCAGGTGGCGATCTCTCTGGATATTGCGGCCTCAGAGTTTCGCTGTGAGGGGTTCTATCAGCTCGGGCTGGAGGGGCGTCGCTACAGTACCGAAGAGTGGATTGCAGTCTTGTCGGGCTGGATAGAACGCTATCCGATTCTCTCGATTGAAGACCCGGTTGCCGAGGACGATGAGGCGGGGATGCGGCAGTTTACGGCGCGCTGGGGAAACCGGATTCAGATTATCGGAGACGACTACCTCGTCACGCGTGCCGACCTGGTGGAGGCGGCTGCGACGCAGGGGGCCTGCAATGCGGTCTTGCTCAAACCGAACCAGGTGGGCACGGTCTCAGAAACCGCCGCCGCAATGGTTGCCGCCGACCGCCATGGATGGGGGAAGGTGGTCTCTGCCCGGTCTGGGGAGACGGAAGATGTGATGATCGTGCACCTGGCGGTGGGCTGGAATACCGGCCAGCTCAAGGTGGGTTCGTTTGCCCGGTCGGAGCGCATGGCGAAATGGAATGAGGTGCTTCGTATCGAAGAGTCGCTCGGGTCGCAGGCCCACTATGCCGGGCGCGCTGCCCTTCCTGCCTGCCTGCGTCGTTAGTGGCCGATGCCAGGAATGGAGAGCCTGGCGACTGCAGTCGCACCGCCTGTTCGGCGAGTTGCATCGTTACATGGCCCATGCGGGCAAGCGGTTGCCCCTTATGCGTAGCGTTCGAGTATTCGGGTAGAACGCTCGAGCTCTTTGAGTCGGTCGACTTCACAGACCCCAGCAGCCTCCATCACGCTGCAGGTCATCATGCGGTAGAAGGCCTTGTCCATCGCCTTACGCACGGCAGACATCTGCTGGGCGATGTCTTCGCATGAGCGGTCGGATTCGATCATCTCGAGAATGGCCCCAACCTGACCCTGGATGCGTTTGAGGCGATTGGTAACGTCTTTCTGGTACTCAGACCGATAGGCGTGTTGTTCTTCCGGGGAGCGCGGTAGTGGCGCGATAACAGCTGCATCTTGGGGCTTTGCCCGAACAGCCTTCTTTGTGCCTTGCACCATAGCGATCAAGCCTCCTAGAGAAGAGTTGAGGGCGAAGGAATCACTTTGAGTATGCCAGCAATCGTTATGGCGCTTTGGGTTAACCCCCCAATTGACAAGCAGCGAAGAGATCGCATACCTTACCCCCTAGGGTATATATGAGAGTTCCAATCTGTCTAGTAAACACGGCCCTGCAATGACGATGCATAACAACGCATGACAAGAAAAATGACGAGGAGACATCTATGCGGTTTATTCGAACAATTACCCTGGCGTCAATGACGGTGGCAGTGCTCGGTCTGTCGGGGTGCGCCACGATTTCCACATTGGGAAAACTCGAAGACGGCGCCGGCGCTGAGGCTATGAAGCTCTGGGATCGGTGGATAGAGGGCGAGGGCGATATCGCTGTGGCCACCACCTGGGAGCGTAAGGTGAAGGCGGGTGTCACCGTTGAAGACGTGGAGCAGATTCTGAAGATTGTCGCCACGGAGAAGAACATGCGTGACGTCGGTACCTTGCCACTGTCTCGAGAGATCGAGGCGCGGACGGGCCGTAAAGAAAAGATTCTGACGATCTATAACTTCTGCAGCCCCATGATCGCGCGTCGCATGGCCGACTTCAGCCCCCATATGGCCGCCTACATGCCCTGTCGCGTCACGCTCTTGGAGAAGGACGATGGGCTCTGGCTCTACACCCTCAACATGGACATGATGGTGAAGATGGGCCGCAAGCTGCCTTCGCCGCTGAAGGAAGAGGCCTGGCATGTACGGCAGACCATGTACGAAATGATGGAGCGGGCCTCAAAGGGCGAGTTCTAGTTTCCCATTCGCGGTCTCAGCCTCGGCTGGGACTGCCACCAAAAATATTCTGCGGGGCGGATGGGCGCCCGACTTGCAGGGTAGACAAAAAGCGCCCTCTATAAGAACGATTTAAAAACGAGGAGACAGACTATGAAGGTGCAACATCTTCCCCGCCTGACCGCGGTTGCCCTGGGCTTGGCCTTTGCAGCCTCGGGGGCGCAGGCCACCAATGGCTACTTCGCCCATGGTTATGGCATCAAAGCAAAAGGCATGGGCGGCGCGGCAGTGGCGATGACCCACGATGCCTTCGCAGGGGCAAACAATCCCGCGGCAGCTGCGTTTGCTGGCAATCGATGGGATCTTGGTGTGGATGTGTTTAGTCCGAAGCGGTCGGCGACGAGGGTTGGCGGAGGGGCTCCGGCGTCGGTAGAGAGTGACAAGAATTACTTTCTCGTACCAGAGTTTGGCTACAACATAGCCTATTCCGACAAGATCGGTTTGAACCTTACCGTCTACGGCAATGGCGGTATGAACACGGAGTATCCGACACCTGCTGGTTTTGGGCCGGTCAATATGTTGGGTGGTCAGGGTAAGCTGGGGGTCGACCTCATGCAACTCATTGTTGCGCCCACGATCGCGTATAAGCTAACAGATCGGACCGCAATCGGTGTGTCGCCTCTTCTCGTGTATCAGCAGTTTGAGGCCTATGGTCTGCAAGGCTTCGACATTCAAAATTCAGCGGGTAACAACATCGGTACTGATAACAGCTCTGGTTTTGGAGTTCGCGTTGGTTACATCAATAAGCTCAGCGATTCTATGTCTATTGGTGCCAGTTATTCGCCGAAGGTCAACATGGGGCGGTTCAAAAAATACGCGGGCCTATTCGCGGAAGGTGGCGACTTTGATATTCCTGCCAACTACTCCGTTGGCGCTGCTTTCCAGGCGACGCCCGCTGTTCAGATCGCGCTGGACTATCAACGCATTGAGTACAGCGGAGTTGCCTCAGTAGCCAATCCGAGTAATCGTCTTTTCGAAGGGATACCTCTGGGCAGTCCGAATGGCTCAGGGTTTGGCTGGAAAGACATTAACGTAATCAAGCTTGGTGTGCAGTGGGAGATGAGCCCCACACTTACTCTACGCGCGGGCTTTAACCGGGGCGACAATCCGATTCGCTCCGATGACGTGACCTTCAACATACTTGCACCTGGTGTGATGGAACAACATTTCACCCTTGGGGGCACGATGAAGCTGTCCAAGACGGATGAAGTCAGCGGTTTCTTCATGCACGCCAAGAAGAATTCCGTTACTGGTTTAGCAATACCCCAAGAGTTGGGGGGACCCGGTGGAACCGAAACCATCGAAATGTCCCAAAACTCCCTGGGCCTTCAATACAGCAAAAAATTCTAAGCGGCATTGTGTGTCTGTAACCCGGCCTGCCAGGGGCCGGGGCTCGTAAATCCTGGCCTTTGAAGCTGCCATCTCGATGGCAGTTTTTTTTGGTCCTGCGCGAGGCGTCCGCGACTCGCTTATCTGCTACCCATACTCGGCCACGACAGGTGCGTCACGCACACGAGAAAATTCGTAACAGAGCCTTACGGTATTGAAATGTGCGGCCACGGTATCTTCTATTGGGCGGGCATAGCCCCCAGCCATGGCTACGGCAACCGGCAGGCCCAGTGCCTCCGCAAAGGCCAAGACCCGCTGGTCGCGATCTCGTAACCCCTCATGGCTGAGTGCGAGACGACCGAGGCGATCAGAAGCAAGCGGGTCTGCCCCCGCGAGATAGATCAGAAGATCAGGTGAAAACTGGCGGCTGGTTTCTTCAAGTACCTCGTCGAGACAGGCCAGGTAGTCGGCATCCCCTGTGCCGTTGGGCAGTCCGCGGTCGATATCGGAGACTTCTTTCTGAAAGGGATAGTTGTCCTCCCCGTGGAGCGAGACCGTAAAGACAGTAGGATCGTGTTGGAAGACCACTGCAGTGCCATTGCCCTGATGGACATCGAGGTCGAGAATCAAGACCCGATGGGCAAGCCCTTCAGCCTGCATGGTGCGCGCCGCTACAGCGGCATCGTTAAAACAACAAAAGCCTTCGCCACGGTCTGGGTAGGCATGGTGAGTGCCTCCCGCGAGGTTCACGGCAATACTCTGGGCGGCAAGTGCTGCCCGGCAGGCGGCGAGCGTCGCACCGGCAGAGCGCCGTGACCGCTCGACCATCGCCTCCGACCAGGGAAACCCAATCTTCTGCTGTTCTATCTTTGTCAGTTGTCCGCCTGCGAGGCGGTCGATGTACTCGGGGTCGTGTGCCCGGGCAAGGTCTACATCCGCCGCTGGCGGTGGCTCGGTGAGACTAACGCCGGGTAACTGCGCGGCCACCTGTTCTCGCAGCAGTCGGTACTTCTCCATGGGGAAGCGATGCCCTGCCGGCAGGGGCAGCACAAAGCGGTCGGTGTAGAAGGCCTGCACGCCGCACCCTCTAGAGTGGAAGGCCGTTGCCCTGACTTCGGAGCTCGTTATGCATTGAGAGCTGCAGCAGAATCGCCTCAAACACGGGCTTCACCACGCCGGGTTGTTGATCAAGAATGGTTCTGAGGCGATCGGCACGCACGGTGGTGCAGACCACCCGATCAACGGCCCGGGCTGACAGGCTATGTACGCCGCCCATGAGAATAGACTGTTCTCCCAAGGAGCTACCTGGGCCGAGCACCGCCATTTCAAAGCCGGTGCTGGGTTCGAAGAGCGATACACGGCCTTCGGTGACAACAAAAAAGATCTCCGCGGGCTCCCCCTTGGTAAAGAGCATGTCTCCGGGCGCGTAGGCCAGTGCGATGCCACCGTCTTCGGGCCGCAGTCTCTGTGGATCCATGGGCGGGGTGCGGCTTGCCGGCGCGAAGGCTGTGGGGTCGGCAGGCTGCGGGTCAGACGCAGAGAAGACCGCCGCCTCTTCCTCAGGAAGCGGGGGCCGACTGCCTGGCGCAAAGTCGGACGTAGGCGCCTGTCGGGTATCGGGGCCGGTACCAGCACTGGGATGGGGTTCGCCTGGCGCGCGCGGGGTAGGGGGCGCAGAGGTTACAGGGCGCGCAGGCGTTGCCGGAATCGTCGTAGGGGCGGTGGAATCGACCTGCCCCTCCAACACGGGCTTATCTGCCAACAGTCGGGGCTTGAACTCGGCGGGAGTCTCTTCTGCACCCACCACAAGTTGTATGAGCCGCTCGAGATCGAGGGCCGCCTGATACGTTTTGGTACGAATACGCTGATTACGGTCGGCCGCCTCTTTGAGGACCCTGTCCATGGGGCTGGGGAGGTCTTTGGCCGTTACCGGCCTGTCTTGGGGGGCCATGAGAGGCTACTTCAGCCAGTCGGGAATCGCCGCGCGGTCGGCAAGGATCTTCTGCAAGGTGAGCCGAAATACCCCCCGCAGGCCACTGTTCACTCGGCTCACCTCGCGGCCCGCGGTATCCAGTGGAATTTCTTTGCAGTTGACGACCTGTACGGCGTGATAGGCATGCCGTGAGGTGAGGTCGCAGAGCCCCTCAGCCAGCCCAATCACTGATCCTGGGCCAAGTAAGAAGTCGCGTCCTTCGTGCCGTACCGAGACCTGCCCAGAAAGCACCACATAAGCCGCATGGGGAACCTCACCCGCATGCAGAATCACCCGCCCGGGTTTAAACACCACCGTAGACAAGGTGGGGCTTGCCCAGATCTTGTAGAGCAGCCGTTGCGGTCCGCTGAGCTGAAGGTCTTTAAAGAAGGCAAGCCGCTCCTCGGTCTTTGCCGAGAGGCTCAGGCGGTCGATTGGGCTGCGATCGACGTGGAATTCAGTAGTGGGCATGACGCGCCATGATAATCGGTCTTCCTATACTTCTCGACACCGGCAGTACCAGAGTCTGTGATGCGTCTCAGGGCGGCTTGCATTCGCATCTGGGTATATTCTCGATTTCTGAAGAACCATCATGACTATT
This sequence comes from Pseudomonadota bacterium, assembly GCA_039800345.1. Taxonomy (GTDB): domain Bacteria; phylum Pseudomonadota; class Gammaproteobacteria; order Burkholderiales; family Burkholderiaceae_A; genus Hahnella. The sequence goes on from JBDLQX010000076.1 coordinate 22,886, forward strand.
ATTCCTATGCGCGCCATACCCTCATGCAGCAACTGACCCCTTCGTCTGTCACCGGTCCGGTACGCACCCGGTTTGCGCCGAGCCCCACCGGCTACCTGCACGTGGGGGGGGCTCGCACGGCGCTCTACTGCTGGGCCTTTGCCCATCGGCACCAGGGCCAGTTCATCCTGCGTATCGAAGACACCGATCTGGAGCGTTCCACACCGGAGGCGGTGCAGGCGATTCTTGACGGCATGGCCTGGCTAGGGCTCCACCCCGATGAGGGCCCTTTCTATCAGATGCAGCATATGGACCGTTACCGGGCAGTGATTGATCAGATGCTTCAGGAAGGCCATGCCTATTACTGCTTCAGTAGCCCCGAAGAGCTCGATGCGATGCGGGAAGAGCAGCGGGCCCGGGGCGCCAAACCTCGGTATGACGGGCGGTGGCGGCCCGAGCAGGCCCAGCGCAGAGGGCTGGTGCCGCCAGCAGGCCGAAAGCCGGTGGTGCGGTTTCGAAACCCTGATGACGGCGCGGTGTCTTGGCACGACGGTGTCAAGGGACCCATTAGTATTTCGAATACTGAGCTCGATGATCTGATCATTGCCCGCGCAGACGGCACGCCCACCTATAACTTCTGCGTGGTGGTCGATGACATGGACATGCGCATCAGCCATGTGATTCGTGGCGACGACCACATTAACAATACGCCCCGTCAGATCAATATTCTGCGGGCCTTAGGCGCTGTGGTGCCGCTGTATGCGCATCTGCCGATGATTCACGGCCCGGATGGCGAGAAGCTCTCCAAGCGTCATGGGGCGGTCTCGGTGATGCAGTACGACGAAGATGGCTATCTGCCCGAGGCTCTGCTCAACTATCTCGCGCGGCTTGGCTGGAGTCATGGTGACGACGAGATCTTCTCCATGGACCAGTTCACCGAGTGGTTTGCCCTTGAGAACTGCAGCAAGTCTGCTGCCCAGTTTGATTTCGAGAAACTCAAGTGGCTAAACAACCATTATCTGCGCCAGCTGGCGGGCGATGTGCTCGCCCAGAAGGTGGCCCCGCGCCTCATTGCAGAGCTCGGAACGCCGCCGACCGCGCCTGCGCTTCATGCGGTCTGCGACCTCTTAAAAGACCGGGCATCCACGCTTGTAGAACTCGCCGAATCCTCCGCCATGTTTTATCGCGATGACCATCCCGACCCCGTTATGTTGTCAGAGCGACTCCAAGGGGCCGTACCGCAGGCCTTGCGCGACCTTCAGGCACGACTGCCGCACGACCTCACCGCAGTCGCAGCCTCACAGGTGATGAAGGC
>JBDLQX010000077.1:0-26394 GCA_039800345.1 Pseudomonadota bacterium
ACACAATGGTTTGTGCTCTCAGAAATCCTGGGCCATGCACAGGCGCGCCTTTACGCCGAATCCGTTGTCGGCTGGAGCAAGGCCGCGCTTCCCATGGATAACGAGCCGACCCGGGCCGTCGCCCTATTACGCCAAGCCCAGGGCAAAGGCATCCAAAACTAGTGCTTTACACTTCCTGACTCCGAATGCTTTTACAGGAATAACATGGTGTCACAGTGGGTATCTCGGTCCGTGTTAATCGCGCTTGCGGGCCTGGGTGTGGTTACGGTGGCCTTCATCGCAGGCGTTCAGGCGGCACTCCTGGTGCTCATTGGCATAGGGTTTGGCCTGGCGCTACAGGCCTACGGCTTCGGATTTACCAGCGGATGGCGCCGAATGATCGTGAGCCGCGACCCCTCGGGGATGGTCGCACAGATGGCACTAATGGCCGTGGCGGCCCTGCTTGCGCTCCCATTGCTGGCCGCCTTCCCCGAAGAGCTGGTCGGTGCGGTCGCGCCTATTAGCTGGAGCCTGCTCATCGGCGCCTTTGTCTTCGGCCTCGCGATGCAGCTGGCCGATGGCTGTGGTTCTGGTTCCTTAAACAAGGCGGGCGCGGGGAATATTTATTCCTGGGCAGTGATGCCCACCTTCATCCTGGGGAGCTTTATCGGCGCCTCCCACCAGCCTGCCTGGGTCGCCCTTGGGGGCCCGCTCGATGGCTGGGCATCAGAGCCGAGCCAGGGCTTTTCGCTGAGCTTCCTGCCATCGCTTGGCGCACTAGGAGCCACCGCGCTCAGTCTGGTGCTGTGCCTTCTGGTTGCGGGCCTGTTCGTACGACTGCGATCGGCACCGCAGCAGGCCGTGTCTTTCTGGAATCGGCAATGGCTTAAGGCTGCCCTTGTCATCGGCATTCTCTATGCGGTGCATCTCGCGGTCGCAGGGCAGCCCTGGGGTATTGTCTATGGCCTAGGGCTCTGGGGCGCAAAGATCGCCGCGGGGCTTGGCATGGATCTGACACAAGACGCCTTCTGGGGCGTGGCGCCTCATGCGGCCAGGCTCGCAGAACCCGCACTCTGGGACATCACCTCTCTCACCAATATCGGCCTGCTCTTTGGCACCATGGCGGCCTCGCGGTGGACAAACCCCGATGGGGCCACACACCGTCTGTCTGCCAAGCAATGGATCGTCGGGCTCACCTCAGGGCTTATTCTGGGATACAGCGCCCGGCTTGCCTTCGGCTGCAACATTGGCGGCTTTCTCGGCGGCGTGGCCTCTGCCAGTCTTCATGGCTGGGTCTGGTTTGCCATGGCCTTCGCCGGCTCGGTCTTCGGTGTGCGACTGCGCAGTCGCCTTGGCCTACAGTAACCTCGGCAAGGAGCACCCATGACACGTCTCACCTCGATTGGCCTCTTCTGGGCAATTCTTCTGGCTCTGCTTGCAGTTGACCAGAGTCAATTTGATAAGCCACGGGCTGAGCCACCAGCAATTCTGCTCGGAAGCGGTGTCGCGGCCAGTGGTGGGCACTGCTCCGGGCGCTAGACGGGCTTCCCGGAAGGGCGCTGCACACAAGACCCAGAAACATAAGAGAATGTCGGGATGGCGCCTCCCGTTCATCCCTCATCACGGCATGCATTAGGCCATGCCAGTCCGGAACAGCCCCCTCCGCCACCCGTTGCCGGCTGTCCCTTATGCGACCAGGTGGGTGGCCGCCTGCTCCAGAATCACGAGGCTTTTCGTATCATCGCGGCGGACGACCAGGAGCTCCCGGGTGTCGCCCGTGTGGTCTGGAACCATCATGTGCGGGAGATATCCGACCTCGCCGAGGCCGACCAACGGCTGCTGATGCAAGCAATCTTCGAGGGGGAACTGCACCTGCGAACCCTTATGCGGCCCCATAAGGTCAATGTGGCAAGTCTCGGTAACCAGGTACCCCATCTACATGTCCACCTCATTCCGCGCTGGCGTACCGATCCCTGGTGGCCAGAGTCGTGCTGGTCGGCGCGGCCAGACCTCGTCTGGCAGGGTGTCGTGGCGGCTGGATTTGACGAGGTCCAGTCCGGCCTCGCTGAAGCGTCCGAACCCGCCCTGGTGACCGTCGGGGACTGGACCCAGTTGAAGCCATGGGCTAGTGCCGTACGGCAGGCCGTATTTGTGGAGGAACAAGGCGTTCCGCAAGAAGAAGAATGGGACGAGCAAGATCGCATCTGTCGGCATGCCTTGATTCGCCTGGGCGATACCCCTGTGGCCACCGGGCGTCTTCTGCCCGACGGACGCATTGGCCGCATGGCAGTGCTCGCGGGCGCCCGCAAGAACGGCTTTGGCCGAGTTATTCTCAGAAGCCTTTTAGAAGAGGCAAGGCGCCGCGGGGTCACCGGACTCTATCTGCATGCCCAGACCCAGGCCTTGGGCTTTTACGAAAAAGAAGGCTTTCTGGCCGAGGGCGATGAATTCTTCGAGTGTGAGATTTCGCACCGCCTCATGCGACGACAGACGCCTTAGCCGAGAGAAACGAGGCGATGCACCCCCGTAAGCCGCTCTGGGGCATGACTCACCATGAGTACGGTTCTGCCGGCCATCAACTCATTGAGCCCCTGTAAGACCGCCTGCTCGCTTTCTTTGTCGAGCGCACTGGTGGCTTCATCAAGGAGGAGAATCGGGGCATCCTTTAGAAACGCCCGGGCAATCGCAATGCGCTGGCGCTGACCCCCGGAGAGACGATCGCCGAGGCTGCCCAGAGGCGTGTCGAGTCCCTGAGGCAAGGACTCGATAAAAGGCCAGGCATGGGCTGCGCGGGCGGCAGCAATCACCTCTTGCTCAGAGGCCTCGGGACGCCCCAGGAGAATGTTCTGGCGAATCGTGTCATCAAAGAGCATCACACGCTGCCCCACCAGTGCAATGTTCTGCCGCAGGCGATAGACATCGATCTCGCTCATCGATCGACCATCGATCAGAATCTCGCCTGCCTGGGGCTGCGCGAATCCGGCCAATAGATAGAGCACCGTGCTCTTGCCACTTCCAGAGGGACCCACCAGAGCGATCACCTCACGGGGCGCAATATGAAAGCTGAGATGCTGAAGGGCCTGCGTCTCTTGATGGGGATAACGAAAACTCACCCCACGAAACTCCACCTCGCCCACCAGCCGCTCATGCTGCAGGGCCCGCGCCTCTGCGTCGGACGGCGTGGCGCTGCGCGACTCCACCGGTTCATCCAGTAGCCCAAAGATCGCGTCGGCTGCGGCGAGCCCCTTCTGGAGTACCGCATTAACCTGGGCAAGGCGCCGCATCGGACCAAAGACCATGGCCAAGGCCGTAATGAAGGCCACGAACTCGCCAGGGGTGAGGCTACCCTGCGCTGTCATAAACGAGGCCAGGTAGATCACCACAGCCACCGTCAGGGCCGTTAGCAGTGAGACAAGGGGCCCTGCAAGCGCAGAGGTACGCACCACCTTCATCTGTTCTTTACGCAGCCCCAGATTCAACCCAGCAAAGCGGTTTCGTTGAGACCCCTGAGCCCCAAAGATCTTGATCTCCTTTAAGCCCATCAAGGCCTCTTGAATCAAGCCACTTAACCGCCCAACACTCTCCTGTACCCGCGTGTTCGAGCGCCGCAGACGGCGCCCAATACGCTGGATGGCCACGGTGAGGATCGGCAGCGACACAAAGACAAACAAGGCAAGTTCCCAGGCGGTATAGAACAAGAACCCCACCAGCCCCAGAATAACCAGGGTGTCACGCACAAAGACCAGCCAGGCATTCGACACCGCATCGGCCACCATCTGGGTGTCATAGGTAATGCGCGTGAGCATTCGGCCCCCCTGCTCCTGGTCATGTCGGGACAAGGGCAGATCAAGCTGCTTGGCAAAGACAGCGGCCCGCAGGTCTTCGACGGTTCGCTGGGCCAGAGACTGGCTAGAGACCGTCACCACATAGTCTGCGAGCCCACGCAGCACCACCACGAGTACCAGAAAAATCGGCACCATCCAGAGGCTCGTCGGATCCTTGGCAATGAGACTCTCATCAATGAGGGGCTTCATCAGGGCCGGCATGAGTGGCTCCATGGCTGCGGCAATCACCACGGAGACCACCGAGACCACCACCGTGCGCCAATACGGCCTGGCGTACGAGAGCAGCCGCAGGTAGAGCCGCAGATCGGCCTGCGGGGTCGTCTCCTGACTCATCGATCCGAGGCGTCCCCGGGGTAGACCAGGGCCACCTCGGCCTGGCCCACCGCCTGCCGTACCTGGGTGAGCATGTCCTCTGTCGGCACAATGCGCCACTGCGCGCCAAGCTGCAGTTCGCAGGCCTCGCGCGTACCCACCAAGGCGATAAAGACGGGGCAGCCAGTGCTCTCCGAGTGAACAGGCTGTGTGGGGCCTCGAGGCTCGGTAGCGCTCACAGCGGCGGGCTGCGCGCCTGACTTCAAGACCTGAATCAGGCCCTGGGCCGAGGCCTTTGCCTCCAACGGCAAGGTGAGCCGTATGCCCTTGGCATACCGCATCCGCGCCTCTGCGAGGGTGAGCACCTCAGAGGCCGCGCCACGTAGGCCGCCCGAATACTCGTCGTTTTCGATACGGGCCTGAATCAGAAGCGGCTCATCGACCCGCAGCACATGCCGGCGCTGGTCATAGAGTTCGTTAAAGACGGTGACCTCCAGGCGCCCCGTCCCATCATCAATGGCCACCACCCGCATCATGCCTCTGCGGGTCATCTGCGCACGACTCTCGAGCACGACCCCCGCCACCCAGATCGGCTCACGGGTGGGCTGCAGTCGCGACAAGGCAGTACCCGCCCAACGACGCATCTCGTTACGGACATCATCAAAGAGGCTTCCGGAGAAACAAAAGCCCAAGGCAGTCTTTTCTTCTAAGAGCATCTGCCGGGGGCTCAATGGTGAAATGCCATCCAGACGCGCATCGCCCAAAGTCATCTCCTGACGATGGTCTTGGGCATCGAAGAGTCCGCCTTGCAGCGCACTGTTCTGGGCATCGTCTGCGGCCTGAACCGCCATGGCAACGCCTGCAAGCCACTGCGCCCGCCCCCGCGCAGCCAGCGGATGCACAGCATCAAAGGCGCCCGCCTTAATCAGGGCCTCAATCGCCCGCTTGTTCACCAGCCGACGATCGACACGTCGGCAGAAGTCAAAGAGATCAAGGAAGGGGGACTCTGCGCGCGCCTTCAGAAGATTCATCACGGCGGCCTCACCGACCCCGCGGACCGCCCCAAGCCCATACCGAACCGCCTTGGCAGACCCCTCTGGCGCAAATCGATACTGCGAGGCATTGATATCGGGCGGCAGAATGGTGAGGCCATTGGCCTTCGCATCGGCCACCAGAAAAGCCACCTTATCGGTGTCATCCATATCGCCCGACAGCGTGGCGGCCATGAACTCTGCAGGGTAATGTGCTTTGAGCCAGGCTGTCTGGTAGGTAATGACCGCATAGGCCGCCGTGTGGCTCTTATTAAAGCCATACTCGGCAAACTTTTCCATCAGGTCGAAGAGTTGGATCGCCAGGGCCTCGCTGTGGCCCTTCTTCTTCGCGCCCTCTAGAAAGATGCTGCGCTGCTGGGCCATCTCTTCGGGCTTTTTCTTTCCCATCGCACGGCGTAAGAGGTCTGCCCCGCCCAGCGAATAGCCCGCAATGATCTGGGCAATCTGCATCACCTGTTCCTGGTACACGATCACGCCGTAGGTCGGCGCCAAGCACTCTTTCAGGTCGGGGTGAAAGTAATCAATTTTCTGCTGACCGCGCTTGCGAAGAATGAAGTCATCCACCATGCCGGAATTCAGCGGTCCGGGCCGATACAGAGCCAGCATGGCAATGATGTCTTCGAACTGGTCTGGCGCGAGCTTGAGCAGATATCGGCGCATGCCCTGCGATTCCACCTGAAAGATGCCCGTGGTGTTGGCTTCTTTGAGCACCTGATAGGCCGCGGGATCCTCAAATCCGTTGAGCGACTCAAGCCGCAGAGGCGGCCCCTCCGGCTGCCGACGATTAATCGTATCCACCGCAGCCTGAATAATGGTGAGGTTCTTCAAGCCGAGGAAGTCAAACTTCACGAGACCGGCAGCCTCGACATCGTCCTTGTCGTACATGCTCACCACGCCCTCGTCTCCGGCAGATCCAGGCGCCTGATACAGAGGGCAGAAGTGTGTGAGTCGGCCCGGGGCTATCAACACACCCCCGGCATGCATCCCGACATTTCGTACGAGATCTTCGAGTGGGCCGGCAACAGCGAGCAACTCCCGTACCTCGTCCTCCTTCTCCTCGCGTTGGGCAAGGATCGGCTCTTTTTCCCGGGCCTCTTGCAACGACAGGGGCTTGTTCTGCACGACTGGAATGAGCTTAGAGAGCAGGTCACAGAAGTTGTAGGGGAGGTCGAGCACCCGACCGGCATCTCGTATTACCGCCCGCGAGGCCATGGTGCCAAAGGTCACAATCTGGCTGACCGCCTGACTGCCGTAGCGGCTACGCACATAGTCAATGACCCGTTGGCGTTTCTCTTGGCAGAAGTCGATATCGAAGTCGGGCATGCTGACCCGCTCCGGATTCAGAAATCGTTCGAACAAGAGGGCATAGGGCAGCGGGTCAAGATCGGTAATTCCCAGACTGTAGGCCACGAGCGAGCCAGCCCCGGAGCCGCGGCCGGGGCCCACCGGCACCCCATTGGCCTTGGCCCAGTTAATGAAGTCGGCCACGATCAGGAAGTAGCCAGGAAACCCCATCTGAATAATCGTGTCGCATTCAAGCGCCAGCCGTGCCTGGTATTCGGGTGCCTTCTGTGCCCGTACCGCAGCATCGGGAAACCGCTCCGAGAGCCGCTTCTCGAGCCCCTCGGTGCTCGCCTGTCGCAGATAGGCATCCAGAGAAATCCCCTGCGGTGTCGGAAAGTCGGGAAGCTGGGGCGTACCAAGCTGCAGGGTAAGGCTGCAGCGCTGGGCAATCCGCTCGGTGTTCTCAATCGCCGAGGGAATGTCTGCAAAGAGCGCCTGCATCTCCGCCTGCGATCTCAGATATTGCTGCGCGGTGAAGTCCCGCTGGCGCCGTGGGTCAGCCAGCGTCTCGCCCCGCGCGATACAGACCTTGGCCTCGTGAGACCGAAAATCTTCAGGCCGTAAAAATTGCACCGGGTGGGTCGCAACCACCGGGACATCGCAACGCACTGCCAGAGCCACGGTCTGCCGGACCAGGGCCTCGTCATCGTCGAATCCCGCACGATGAATCTCGAGGTAAAACCGGTCACCGAAGGCCTGCTGATACCTAAGGGCCTGTCGCTCGGCCTGCTCAATCGCCTGGGCCGACCGTCGCATCAAGAGTTGGCCGACCGGGCCATAGCGACCACCCGAAAGACAGATCAGGCCGTGGCTGAGCAAAGTGCCTGCATCTGCGGACTCCGCCTCCTCGAGGAACCAATCAAACTGCATCTCGCCACGATCACGATAGGCGTTGGTTAGCCAGGCACGGCTCACCAGGCTGCAGAGATTTCGATATCCCTGGGCATTTTGTGCAAGCAGTAAAACGCGCTGCGGCTGGTCTCTGTCTGCCTCCGGGGTAATCCAGGCATCCACCCCCAAGAGGGCCTTCACCCCACTGGCACGTGCCGCCTTATAAAACTTAATAAATCCGAAGGTATTGCCGAGGTCGGTCAGCGCCAAGGCCGGCTGACCGTCGGCGGCCGCCTGCGCGACGGCAGCATCCAGACGCGTGATGCCATCGACAATCGAGTACTCGGAGTGCAGGCGCAGATGGACGAAGGACATGCCGGACATTTTCGCATTGATTGCGGCCCGAGGCGGGCCGATGGTGCCGGAGGCGGGACTCGAACCCGCACACCCTCGCGGGCGCCGGATTTTGAGTCCGGTGCGTCTACCAATTCCACCACTCCGGCAGGTCTAAGCGGCATGTAACGATGATCGTTAGTATAACGCCCATGCTTGCACTCCAAGGCCTCACGCTCTGGCGCGGTGACCGGACCGTCTTTCAGAATCTCTCTCTGCACATCAGAGGGCAGAGAACCGGTCTCATCGGACCGAACGGCTCGGGGAAGAGCTCTCTGCTCCGACTACTCCAGGGCCTCTTGCGTCCAGAACCCGGGGGGCAGATCGCAGTGCACGACGCACAGGGACAGGCACTCGCCTCGGCCCGCTTTGGCCTGGTCTTTCAGAACCCCGACCACCAGATTCTTTTCCCTACGGTCATGGAAGAGCTCTGCTTCGGCCGCATCGAACAGGGCCTGCCGCTTGCGCAGGCGCAGGCGGAGGCTCACACCCTTGCCCGCGCGCATGGGGCCGAAGACCTTATTGGGCTTGCGACCCACGAACTCTCAGACGGCCAGAAGCAGCGGGTCTGCATCCTCTCGGTGCTTGCCGATCAGCCTGACTTCCTGCTCTTAGACGAACCCTGTGCCAGCCTCGATCGGGCCACTACGCGCCAGATCATGGCCTGGCTGATGACCCTGTCTCAGCCAGTCCTGATGGCCAGCCATAGCCTGGCGCTGCTCGAGAACTTTGATGAGGTGATCTGGCTTGAGAACGGCGCCGTCGCAGCCCAGGGTCCACCGACATCGGTGATTCCAGCCTACAAGGCCCAGTACGCCTGAGACCCCCAGATGCGCGCAGCGCCCTGAGGACCCTCAGGGCCGCGTTCGTCTATAGACCCCGCCCAGACAAAAACATGGCATCCCCATAGCTAAAAAAACGATAACGCTGGGCAATCGCATGACGATAGGCGTCGCGAATCGTCTCGTAGCCCGCAAATGCACTCACCAGCATCAGTAGCGTGGACTTGGGCAGATGGAAGTTGGTCAGCAGGGCATCGACCATACGAAACCGATAGCCTGGCGTAACAAAGAGACTCGTCTCCCAGTGGCCGTGCAGAGGTAGGCCCTGCTCAGCGCGCGCAGCGGCTGACTCCAGCGTGCGCAGGCTCGTGGTGCCCACAGCCACCACCCGACCCCCGCGTGCCCGGGTACGGAGCAGTGCCTCCGCCGTCTCCGGCGACAGGCTGCACCACTCGGCATGCATCTGATGGGCGGAGAGGTCTTCGTGCCGTACCGGCGCGAAGGTGCCACTGCCCACATGAAGGGTGAGGTCGGCGCGGGCTATGCCCTTCACGGACAACGCCTGAAGAAAAGCATGATCGAAGTGCAGCCCAGCCGTCGGCGCAGCCACAGACCCAGCATGCTGTGCATAAACCGTCTGATAGCGCTCGAGATCCTCCGCGCTTGGTCTATGCCCGATGTAGGGCGGCAAGGGCAGCTGCCCATAGACATCCAGATGGTCCAGTACCGGGCCATCAAACTGCAGAAGAAAGCGATCATCGGCAACTGGATCGCGCCCCACCAGCGTCACCTCGTTAGGGTGGCGACCGGAGACCCCTGGCCCTGCAGGCGCCCCCGACCCTCCTGCCGCAAGGTGCGTCGCGGGTGCGACTGCTCCCTGAGGGGCCTGCAGAATAAGACGTGTTCCGGCCGCCGGCTTTTTACTCGCACGCAGTAACGCGGTGGCCGAATCGACCCCTGTAATCCGCTCTATCAAAAGCTCCACCTGACCACCCGTGGGCTTTCGGGCATGTAGCCGGGCAGGAATCACCTTGGAGTTGTTAAAGACCAGCAGATCCTCAGGCTGCAAAAGCGTCAAGAGATCGGTGAACTGCCGATCAACAAGCGGCCCGCCGGGGGGCACATGCAGCAGCCGACTGGCGGTACGCGTCGCCGCGGGCCGTTGGGCAATAAGGTCGTCGGGGAGATCGAAATCAAAATCGGACAGGCGATAAGGGGACACGGTCGTCTGGACAAGGCTGGGCAAAGGGCCTAGATTGTGGCACGCCTATGTTGAGCCTCTACCTTAGCCACCCCACCTGGCTGCACCGTCTTCCCGCCTCCTCAAAACTGATCGCGCTGGTGGTTGCGTCGGTCTTGCTGCTGCCCCTGCACCATCTGGGGCTTCTAACTGCCGGTGCTGCCCTTGCGCTCGTCGCCTATGTGAGCCTGGGACGCCCAGGCCTACGACGACTCAGCCACCTGGGTACAACGCTGGGCCCCATGATCCTTGTCCTCGCAGCCCTGCAATGGATATCCATTGTGATGAGCCTTGGTGTGGAGCGCGGAAGCCTATCGGGACTCGAGGCCGCAGCAGTAACGGTGGGACGTCTCCTCACACTGGTCTTGCTTGCCGATCTGGTCACGCTGTCCACGCCCACCCAGGATCTGCTCCAGGCCCTCTCCCCCGTACTCAAACCATTTCGTAGCCTGGGTCTTCCTACAGAAAAAATTCGGCTGGCCATCGGCCTGATGCTACGTTGGGTCAGCCTTCTGCAGACGCAGTGGACGAACACGAAGACTGCCTTTGTTGCGCGCGGATGCCATCGGCCCAAGACCCGGCTTATCGCGCCGGTAATGGCCGGGGCCGGGCGCACAGCCCAACAGCTTGCAGAGGCCTTAGCCGCGCGCCAAGTGGCTAGTCGATCCCCCGAGCCCGATCGCGGGCGAACTCGGCACGCCAGGCCGCAAAACGGCCCTGGGCAATCGCCTCCCGCATTTCCGCCATGATGCGCAGGTAAAACCCCAGGTTGTGAAGGCTTGCCAAGGCAGCGCCCAGCATCTCATCGATACGCTGAAGATGATGCAGATAGCTGCGGGTAAAGGCAGGACGGTCATCCCCGTGGGTCGATGGACTACACACCGGACAGGTACAGGTCGGATCGATCGGTCGCAGATCGTCCTTGTACCGGGCATTACGAACCTTGAGATCCCCGAATCGGGTAAAGAGCCAGCCATTGCGGCCATTGCGACTCGGCATCACACAATCAAAGAGGTCGACCCCTTCGGAGACTCCCGCCACCAGATCTTCAGGCGTTCCTACCCCCATCAGGTAACGAGGCTTGGCCTGCGGCATTTTGGGGGTCAGGTAGGCGAGCACCCGCAGCATGTCTTCTTTGGGTTCTCCCACCGAGAGCCCCCCAATGGCATAGCCCTCAAAGCCAATCTCAACCAGCCTTTCCAGCGACGCATCCCGCAGGTCTTCAAACATCCCCCCCTGGACAATGCCAAAAAGGGCATTGGGCGCAGTCCCCGGGGGTCGCGCTGGGAAAAGGTGAGACTGCTCTGCGTCTTCTCGATCAAAGGCGAGGCGACTGCGGGCAGCCCAACGCAGGGAGCGCTCCATACTCGCTGCCGCCTCCTCTCGCGTGGACGGGTAGGGGGTACATTCATCAAAAACCATGGCGATGTCTGAATTGAGTACCCGTTGAATCTGCATGGAGACTTCCGGCGAGAGAAACAGTCGATCGCCATTGACTGGCGACTGAAAGGCCACCCCTTCTTCGGAAATCTTTCTCAGATCGCCCAACGACCAGACCTGAAAGCCGCCAGAGTCGGTGAGCATGGGCCCATGCCAGTTCACAAAACGGTGTAAACCCCCGTGCCGGGCAATCACCTCCAGACCGGGCCGCAGCCAGAGGTGAAAGGTATTTCCCAACACGATGCGCGCGCCGATACGCGCAAGCATTTCGGGGGGGACCCCTTTGACTGCGCCATAGGTACCCACCGGCATGAAAATCGGTGTGTCCACAGGGCCGTGATTCAGCCAGAGCCGTCCGCGCCGCGCCAAGCCCTCTTGGGCAAGAAGTTCAAATCCTGTCATGGGCGCAAGCCTACCTTATATATACTTAGCGGCTTAACCGTCCCCCCAAGGAGCGCTTCAGTGCTGATTTCCCCCGCCTACGCCCAGGCTGCTGCCAGTGGCCAAGATTCCCTGATTGGTTTTCTCCCACTCGTATTAATGTTTGTGGTCCTGTACCTGTTGATGATCAGGCCACAAATGAAGCGCGCCAAAGAACACAAGCAGCTCGTTGAGGGTCTGCAAAAAGGCGATGAGATCGTGACCGCTGCCGGCATGGTGGGTAAGGTCACCGATGTCGATGAGTCCTACATCACCGTCGAAGTGGGGCAGGGCGAAAAACCCGTTCAGATTGTGATGCAGCGGCAAGCCGTGCAGACGCTGCTGCCCAAGGGCACGATCAAGACCATCTCCTAAACAGCCGCCTCGATGAACCGCGTTGCCTGGTGGCGGCTGGTGCTCATGGCACTGGCCTTGGGCTTTGGCCTGCTCTATACCCTGCCCAATTTTTTTGGAGAGCAGCCAGCCGTCCAGGTCTCTACCGCAAAAGCCACGCTCAAGGTCGAGCCATCGGTCGTTCAGCGCATTGAGCAGGCCCTCTCCGAGGCTGCAGTGGCTCATGACGGGATTGCCTTTGAGACAGCGCCCACGGGAAACACCGTTCGGGCCAAGTTTGCCAATACCGACCTGCAGCTCAAGGCCCGTGAGGTGATTGAGTCTTCGCTCAACAAAGAGCGACCCGACTACGTGGTGGCGTTAAATCTCGTGTCGGCAACGCCTTCCTGGCTTACCCAGATTAATGCCCTGCCCATGTATCTCGGGCTCGATCTGCGCGGCGGTGTCCACTTTATGCTGCAAGTCGACATGGCAGCCGCGCTCTCCAAGCGCTTAGATGCGCTTCAAGGCGATGCACGCACCCTGCTTCGCGAAAAGCGGGTGCGCCATTCAGGCATCTCGCGTGGGCGCGACAGCATTGAGATTCGGTTCGGATCGGAAGACCAGCGTGCGCTCGCCCGTCCCATTCTGGTAGAACAGCTACTCGAACTCGACTGGCAGGACGTCGCGCTTGGCGATGCGGTGGGCCTTGTCGGGCGATTCAAACCTGCCACCGCAACCCGAATTCAGGAGTTCGCGCTTAAGCAAAATATCACCACGCTCAGCAACCGCATTAATGAGCTCGGCGTGGCAGAGCCCATCGTGCAGCAGCAGGGTGCCGACCGTATCGTGGTGCAGCTGCCCGGCGTACAAGATACGGCCAAGGCCAAAGATATTCTGGGCCGAACCGCCACCCTGGAAATTCGTATGGTCGAAGACGGGGTTGAGGCGGCGCAGGCCCTTGCCGAGGGTCGCGTGCCCGCCGGGCTAGAGGTCTACACAGAACGCGGTGGCGCGCCACTTCTGCTGCGCAAAGAGGTCGTGCTCACGGGCGCAAACCTCACCGATGCGCAGGCCGGCTTTGACTCCCAGAACCCTCTGGAGCCTGCGGTCCATCTCACCCTTGATGCCAAAGGGGCAAGGATCTTTCGGGATGTCACCCGCGAGAGCATCGGAAAGCGCATGGCCATTCTGCTGATCGAAAAGGGCCAGGGCGAGGTGATTACCGCACCGGTCATCCGCAGCGAGATTCCCGGCGGACGGGTGCAGATCTCTGGACGTATGACAACAATGGAGGCCGCCGACACCGCGCTTCTTCTGCGTGCGGGCTCGCTTGCGGCACCCATGGAAATTATCGAGGAGCGGCTGATCGGCCCAAGCCTAGGCGCAGACAATATTGCCCAGGGGTTTAGTGCCACCACCTGGGGGTTTGTGGCGATCGCCATGTTTATGGCGGCCTACTACACCTTCTTTGGGGTGATCTCTGTGCTTGCCCTCTGCCTAAATCTGCTGCTGCTCTTTGCGCTGCTCTCCATTCTTCAGGCAACGCTGACACTCCCTGGTATTGCCGCGATTGCGCTCACGCTCGGTATGGCCATTGATGCCAACGTACTGATTAACGAGCGGGTGCGCGAAGAAATTCGGGCTGGAGCAGCCCCCCAGGTGGCGATTGCAACCGGCTACGAAAAGGCCTGGGCCACGATTCTCGACTCCAACATTACGACCCTGATTGCTGGAATTGCCTTGCTTGCTTTCGGATCGGGCCCCGTACGGGGCTTTGCGGTGGTCCACGTATTAGGCATTCTGACGAGCATGTTTTCGGCCGTATTTTTTAGCCGAGGCCTTGTCAATCTCTGGTATGGCAGCCGCAAACGACTCGGCCGGCTCGCGATCGGATAAACACTATGGAATTCTTTCGGCTGGAAAAAACCATCAGGTTCATGCGGCATGCAATGCTGCTCAACCTCATTTCTGGCCTCCTCTTTGTGGCGGCCGTAGTCTTTATCGCCTGGCGGGGTCTGGCCTTCTCTATCGAGTTCACCGGCGGCACCGTAATGGAAGTGTCCTACAGCCAGACCGCTCCATTGCAGCAAGTGCGCGACACGGTGCAGGGCCTGGGCTACCCCGATGCCCAGGTGCAGAACTTTGGCAGTGCCCGCGACCTGCTCATTCGACTTCCCCTGCGTGGCGAGGCCAGTAACGACCAGGCACAGGAGGTCTTTAAGGCCATTGTCGCTATCGACCCTGCAAGCCCACCCGAGCTGCGGCGAATAGAGTTTGTTGGGCCGCAGATCGGCTCTGAACTGGCAACCGATGGTCTCGTCGCCCTGCTGTTTGTAATCGTCGGCATCATGATTTATCTGGCTGTGCGGTTTGAGTGGAAATTTTCCCTGGCGGCGATCGTGGCCAACCTGCACGACGTCGTTATCATCCTGGGGTTTTTCGCCGCCTTTCAGTGGGAATTTTCGCTCTCGGTGTTGGCGGCCATACTCGCGGTCTTGGGCTATTCCGTGAATGAATCTGTGGTGGTGGCCGATCGCATCCGCGAGAACTTTAAGCGTATGCGTAAGGCCTCCGTGGAAGAAGTGATTGACAACGCCATCACCCGCACCATGAGTCGCACCATCATTACCCACGGCACCACCGAGACCATGGTGCTGGCGATGCTGATTTTCGGGGGTCCTGCCCTGCACTATTTTGCGGTGGCCCTCACCATCGGTATCGTCTTTGGCATCTACAGTTCCATCTTCGTGATGTCGCCCATCACCATGTGGCTGGGCATTAAGCGCGAAGACCTGGTCAAGCCCGTCAAGGCCAAAGAAGAAGTTCTCACCCCTTAGGGATCGGACATGACAGGGACTGCATCACACGGTATTCCGGGTCTGCAGTTTCTGCTTCGCCTTACCTCTCCCACCATGCCGCTGGGCGGCTTTAGTTACTCCACGGGGCTTGAGGCGGCCGTAGAGGCTGGGCTACTGAAATCAGAAGACGATGTGTGCCAGTGGATGCAACAGGGCCTCACCCGGCATCTGGCCGTCTGTGAAGGCCCGCTCTGGCTGCTGATTCATGAGGCAATACGACAGCACGACACAGCCGCTGCCCGGCAGTGGAACCAGTGGTATTGGGCCAGTCGAGATACGGCTGAGTTACGGCAAGAAACCCAGCAGATGGGCTGGTCTCTTAAGCAGGTGGCCTTAAGCCAGCAGTGGGGAACGGCGCCAGAGCAGGAGATCCTGCAGCAACTCCTGCCAGAGACGTTTCTTGGTCTGCATGCCTATGCAGCAGCCCTACACCAGGTGGTCCCGCGTGACGGCCTGCTGGCATTCTTTTATGCCTGGGCCGACAACCAGACCCTCGCAGCCATGAAGACCGTGCCCCTTGGGCAGTCTGCCGGTCAACGGCTACTTGCCCATTCTGCGGTCTGGATTGAAGAGGCCATAGCCACAGCCGAACGGTGTGCGGCCCAGAGGCCGCCAGAGATTCAAACCTCCGCGGTGCAACTCTCTATTCTCAGTAGCCGCCACGAGACCCAGTACTCGCGGCTTTTTCGTTCTTAACGTCCTTTCATATCAGCCCAGGAAATCTCTATGCGCACCAAGCCTTTTCCTCCCTTACGCGTTGGCGTCGGCGGGCCCGTCGGATCCGGAAAGACCACCCTACTGGAGATGCTCTGTAAGGCCATGCGTGACCGCCATGATCTTGTCGCTATCACCAACGACATTTACACGAAGGAAGACCAGAGACTCCTGACCCTCTCGGGTGCCCTGCCGGCCGAGCGTATTCTCGGGGTGGAAACCGGGGGCTGCCCCCATACCGCCATTCGCGAAGATGCATCGATTAACCTCGAGGCGGTCGACCGGATGGTCCAGAAATTTCCCGATGTCGATCTGATCTTCATTGAATCGGGAGGCGACAACCTCGCAGCCACCTTCAGCCCCGAACTCTCCGACTTCACCATCTATGTGATCGATGTCGCGGGTGGGGAAAAGATTCCGCGCAAAGGAGGACCCGGCATCACCCGCTCAGATCTCCTGGTGATCAACAAGACAGACCTCGCCCCGATGGTGGGCGCGCGTCTTGAAGTCATGGCCGAAGACACCGACAGAATGCGGCCGGGCCGCCCCTGGGTAATGTGTAATCTCAAATCAGGAACAGGGCTGGACCGGGTCATTCAAGAAATCGAGTCTCAGCTCTTCCAACACTAGAGGGGGCTAATCGCCCGAACCCTGCCCATGCTCGGTGAGAAGGTATTCCTGCACGAGGCTCTCCCAGACCACCTCGAGTTCGTAGCCGCTGGAACTTGCAAGCCCCTCTAAGTCGGGAAAAAGCGTGGCATAGGTGATATTCATTCGATACAAAGACTGCATAGCCTGAGCCCGCAGGCTAAAAGGGAGTACATACTTTACGAGCATATCCTCGCCCTGGTCATAGCTCTCAAGCAGCTCACCCAGGGTCTTCTGGATCTGTCCCGGCATCACAAAAAGGCCCGACTGGGAGACGAGGCGTCGGTCCATCTCCAGGGGTTCACCGACCCAGACCACCGGATAAGTGTTTTTTAAAAAGAAGCGTTCGTAGTTGCCCTGAAGGCGTGGGTCGATGGTCTCTCGCGTCAGGTTCCTATCGAACATAGGGGCCGCGGACCATAACCGGGGCGTGTTGAGGCCATAGACCGCCGAATCTCCCTGGGCATTTTCCAGCGCAAAAAAGGCCGCGACGTAGGGGGACTTTGTGAAATCGAGAAGCCGTGTGGGGGCCCCATGGTGCTGCATGAGGGCCAGGGACCGCAGATCATCAGACAGACCGCTGCTGTCTGTGAGGTAGTTGTGGGCCTTACGGCGAAACACACGCAAGGCACGGGACTCGCGCAGCGGCCAGAGCACCGGATCAGGGCAGTAGGCCGTGAGGCGACGGGCAATGGCGGTCATCAGTGGCCACTGCGCCGAAACTTCTCCGCGAAACGCCCAGCCAGTGAGTGCGTCGGTCTTTTCTACAAAATCTTCCCAATCCGACACCTGTACGACCCGCATAGACGCCTTCGATGCAAAAAACGTTAAACGATGATTCCCACCTGCTGAGAACGCAGAAATCTTACCGCAGACCAGACCGTCAGGGCCGAGGTCTTAGGATTGTCGGCAAGAGGCCGAACCTGCAGATGCACCTGCATCGCGCCAAAGACACCGTTCGCTTCAAAGGCGTGACTATTGCGATCGATGGTGGGGTCAGCCACCAGACGCACCTCGGTCTGATCAAGCCCCAGCCCCGCTAGGGCGATTGTGGCCGCCACGTTAGCATTCTTCGGGTAGAGCCGGCAGGCGTCGCGGGCTGAACCCGCAAAAAACGTATAGGGGGCCGAGAGCGTCGAGAGTTCTACCTGTTGCTCTGCTGGGGTTCCGATCCAGGCCTTGGGGGGCTTCCTGCCGGTATAGACCACGGCATCGAGCCCTGCCGCACGGGCCGCCGACAACGCGTCGATCCCCCCCAGTGCCCCGGATAAAAGATGCAGCTGGGTCTGCCCACGATGGGCCGCCGCATCGAGCTCGGCAAGAAGAACGCCATCGGACAAGGCACCGGTCGACACCATGCCTACCCGAACCCCACGTGCAAGGGCTGGCAGTACATGACTACCCACGGCCTCATGCCCCGCACATTCGAGAAGAAGTGTCACAGCATCAGGAACCGCCGCGGTCACCGTAATCTTCGGGTCAACCTGGTGTCGAACCGCTTCTTCTTGTCCCGGCCGTACCACCAGCGTCTGTAACCAAGGCGCGCCAGAATCCATCGGATAGGCCTGCAGTATTGCCCGCCCGATGGCACCGTACCCCAGAAGCGCTATGTGGGGTCGGCGCACGACTAGGCGACAGGAAGAACCTGCTCGTGGTAAACCGCCCGACAGTCCATCTCATACTCCAGGTACTGAACAGGTGGGCGGTTGAAGTGCCAGGTGAGGCCGCGACCCAGGGCATCGGTTTTGGAGAACTGCTCGGCCAAGAGCCGATGAAAATCGTGCACCGTATAAATCTGCGTGGCGGTGACCATGGGCCAGTCGTATCCCAACGACTGCATACGACGACGCATCTCACCAATGACAAACTGCATCTTGGCCCGCAGCCCCGATTCGGAAAGATCTCCGAGCGCAACGGCGGCTTCCTTGTAGGTAGCATGCCCCTCTGGGGCCTCGGCACTGCCCGCGATCACAAACGAGGACGGTGCAGACGCCGATGCGGGCATCGTGTAGGAAAACGCATGCAGGCTAGGCTCTGCAGGCGGATCGATCTCCGGACAGACATTACTGCGTGCAATAGGATTCACGCCATCGCGAATGATCTGCCAGTCTTTCAGCCGGCCGGTATAGATTTCATTAAAGGCCCGAAAGCCTTCCTCTGTGAAGGGCGCAGGCGATCGCAACTCACAGGCACAAAAGGCCACGACGGGTCGGTTCAACGATCGAAGATGGGCCTCTATCTGATCAAACCCCTTATCGAGTGCAACCGGGCGGCGGAAGACCGCCCGATGAATTTCATAGCCAGATTCGGCGGCTACCCCTGCCGAATACTGTGACACCCCAGGCACATAGCGATAACCACCCTGTGCAAAAACCTGTGTAGACATCTACCCCCCTCCTTTACGCTCACTCTCACGCGGACTCTTCCAACTCACCTGCAAAAATACGTACATCGATCACCAGCCGCAGGCCCTCTAGACCCCCTATGCCAACTCGCCCAGGTAGGCGGCACGAATCGACGGGTCGGCCAGAAGCGCCGCACTCGGCCCCTGCCGCACAATGCGGCCCTGATCCATCACAAGGCTGGTCTGCGAGACTTCCAGTGCCGTCACCACATCCTGCTCAACCACAAAAATCGACAGGCCCTCCTTATTCAGGATCATCAACGACTCGATGAGCTGTTCTACGAGGACCGGGGCAAGACCCAGCGAGAGCTCGTCAATCATGAGAAGGCGCGGTGCGCTCATGAGCCCACGACCAATCGCGCACATCTGTTGCTCCCCGCCAGAGAGGGTTGCTGCCGCCTGTCTGCGTCGCTCATGGAGTTTTGGAAAAATCTGATAGACCCGCTCCATATCTCGTGCAAGCTCAGCCCGGCTTGCCCGCACGCGTGAGTAGGCGCCCATCAGGAGATTTTCCTCAATCGTCATCGCCCCGAACAAGCGCCGCCCCTCGGGCACATGGGCAAGACCGAGATCAAGAATCTTCGCTGGCGACTGGCCCCCAATAGGCTCCCCATCAAAAACAATCTCGCCCTCGGTGGGGGTGATGAGGCCCGAGAGGGTACGCATCAGCGTAGACTTTCCCGCACCATTGGAGCCAATCAGCGCAGTGATCTGGCCCTGCGGGATACTGAAATCGACGCCCCACAAGACCGTAATCTCGCCATAGCCTGCACGCAGAGACCGTACTGTGAGGAAATCAGTCTTTTCGGTCATGACCGCTCTCCTCTGCCTGCTGAATATGGGCCCGCGCCGCATCAGAATAGCGCTTACCGAGGTAGGCCTCGACCACCTTCGGATCGTGCACCACCTCCTTGGGGCTGCCTTCTGAAATCAGCCTGCCGTTATGCAAGACCACAATACGGCTACAGACGGTGACCACCACCTTCATCAGGTGCTCAATCAAGACAATGGTTGTTCCCAGGGCTGCGATCTGACGAATCAAGGCCATCGCCTGTTCCACCTCTGCAGAGTTCAGGCCCGCATTGACCTCATCGAGAAATAATAGCTTGGGCCGCATCGCCAAGGCCTTCGCAAGCTCCAGGCGCTTTCGCATCGCCAGGGTAAGGCTTGCAGCCGGCAGGCCCGCCTGAGAAGAGAGGCCAACAAAATCGAGTTGCTCTTGGGCATAGGCTCTGGCCTGCGCCACCGAACTGCCCGACTGTGAGAAGAGTGCTGCAGCCGATACGTTCTCGAGCACACTGAGTTCTGGAAAGGGCTGGACAATCTGGAAGGTACGTGCAAGGCCGATACGCGCCGTCTGATAAGGCTTAAGCCGTGAGATATCGCGCCCCTGAAAGACCACCTTCCCCGAGGAGGCCGGGTGTACGCCCGTAATCACATTCACCAGCGTGGTCTTACCCGCGCCATTGGGTCCAATGAGTCCAAGTACCTCGCCCGGCCCGATGGACAAAGAGACATTCTCCAGAGCCTGTAGGCCACCAAACTGTCGACTGACAGACTCGAGCCGCATCAACTCAGTCACGCGCCCCCTCCTTCTGACGCAGTCGCTTCCAGAGGCGTGTGTCTGCAAATGAGGTGATGCCCTTGGGGAGAAAGAGGAGAAGCACCACGATCAGGAGTCCCAATACCCCGGTATGAATCTGTAGGAGATTGCGCCAGACGAGCTCCTCAATACCCAAAAAGAGAAACGCGCCGATCACTGCACCGAGGGTAGAGCCCAGACCCCCAAGCAGGGCCATGACAATGGGCTTGACCGAATAAAGAATATCGTAGACATCAGGCGGCTCAATGTAATGCACCCATCCGGCATAGAGGACCCCTGCCATAGCCACAAAAATACCCGACAACGCAAAGGCAAGGCTCTTGTACAGGGTGGCATGCACGCCAATCATGTCGGCGGCCGACTCATTTTGTCGAATGCAGCGCAGCCCAAACCCCAGCTTGGAGCGCTCCACGGCCACCACCACAACCAGGGTCACGACCAGAAGCGCCCACATGGCAAAAAAGAAAAACCGGGCCTCGCCTTCCACACTGGTAACGACCGAGGACAGCGGGATATTCAGGCCCATGCCGCCGCCGGTCAGGTCGGTGGCCGCATTGGTGAGTTCACGCAGCACCTCGGCGACCGCGAGGCTCGCGATCGCAAAGTAATGCCCCCGCAGTCGCAATAAGATCGCCCCCAACAAGACGGCACCCAGAAAGGCCATCGCCCCCGCGGCCGCTACTGCGGTAAGCAGCCCAGCGCCCGCAGCCAGCAAGACACCACCGGCGTAGGCGCCAAAGCCGAAGAATGCGGCCGTTGCAAAAGAAGGGTAGCCCGCCATGCCGCCAATCACATTCCATGAGACCGCCAAGATCGCATACATGCTTGCGAAGGTGCCGATACGTAAGGCATAGGGACCACCGACCAGGGGTAGCGCCGCCAATACCAGAACCAGTGCCGCAAGTATCAGGAGACTGGTGCGCGTCATTCGTAGCCCTTCTTACCCAGAAGGCCATGGGGCCGAAAAATCAAAAAGACGATAAGCAGCGCAAAAGAGAGGGTGACCGAATGCTCGGGGCCAAAAACCACGGCCCCAACGCTTTCGGTAATGCCCAGAAAGAGCCCCCCGAGCACCGCGCCGGGCACACTGCCAAGGCCACCAAGTACACAGACCACAAAGGCCTTGCCCAGATAGGCGCCCGCAGACAACGGGGAGATCGGAAAAATCAATGCGAGGAGCACGCCTGCACAGCCCGCCATGGCCGCCCCGAGACCAAAGGCCACGGCATAAATCGTACGAATATTCACACCCATTAAGAGCGCTGCGTCACGGTCCATGCGCACGGCAATAATCGCCCGCCCTACCCGAGAGTGCCGCAGAATAATGTAGAGGGCCAGCGTCAGAATCAGGGCAAGGACCATCGCCAAAACCCGATCCACAGGCACCACCAAGCCCGAAAAAGCGAGCGTTCCCAGCGGCGGCTCGAGCAAGAGTTTGCGATAGTCGGCACTAAAGGCAAGCAACATGCTGTTGTTCAGGATGAGGTCCAGGCCAAAGGTGAGGGTGAGCGTGACCAACACCGGGGCAGCAATCACCCGATTCAGAATGCCACGCTGGATCAGATAGCCAACGGCAAAAAACAATGGGGCGGCAATCAACAAGGTCGTCCATGGGCTCAGGCCCATGGCGCTATAGGACATCCAGGCCAAGTAAGAGCCCAGCACAATAAACGACCCATGCATGATGTTGATGACATTCAACACCCCCCAGACCAACGAGAAGCCGGCTGCTATGCATGCATAGAGGCATCCCAACACCAGTCCGTTGACAAGTACCTGAAGGGCAAACATGGGTCGTTCTTCTCTCAGAGTCCAGCGCGCGGTTTACCTCACACCCAGGCGAAGGTCTCCCTGCCGAATCCCGGCAGGATGGACCACCACGGGCTTTGCCCCCTGAATTTGGAAGACTGGCGGCTCGAGCGAGGTAATCTGGCCTGTTGGGCCAAACCGCACCGGCCCCCAGAAGGTCACCACATTTAAGCTCGCCAACGCGTCACGGACCTTCTGCCGATCGATGCTACCTGCCCGCTCAATGGCCATCTGAAAGATCGCGCCAGAGACCGAGGCAGAGGCATGGGCGTAGTCAGGATCTGCCTTGTAGGTCTCCTTGAAAAGCCGCACATAATTCTCGGTGGCGCCAAAAATATCAGCACCCTTGTACCGAACCGCTGGATGCCACCAGGCAGCGCTGCTGATGTTTTCTGCCCCTTTGCCTGCGGCATCAATAAACTCTTGATAAGCGGGCGCAGCAATCATAGTCACCACGGGGGCCTCGATCCGTTGATCGGCCATCTGTTTACGCATTAACACCAGATCGTTGGTATAGCCCGTTGCAAAAATCCACTGGGGATTGGTGGCCTTGAGCTGGGCCAGCGCGGCAGAGTGGTCGAGGGTGTTGATGGCGTACTTCTCAAAGAAGACCACTTCAATGCCTCGATCTTTGGCCGACTTTTCCATCTCTTGGGCAATCGCCAAAGGGAAAAGATCGTTACGCGCAAGAATAGCAATGCGTTTCACATCAGGAGCCTTCTGCCGAATGATGTCGGCCAGAGGATTGGTCAACGTGTCATTGGGGGTGAAGGTACCAAACAGAAACTTATAGCCCTGGTCGTAGACCTGAGAAGACGAGGCGGTCGCCGCAATCATGGGTACGCCGTAGCGCTCTGCAACCGTACTTGCCGCCTTCGCAGCGCCCGAGCCAAAAGGCGCAAAGACAAACTGCACCTGGTCTTGGGTAATCAGCCGCTCGGTAGCCTGTACCGCACGTGGGGTATTGGACTGGTAATCGGTGTAGACGATCTCCACCTTCATCTTCTTACCGCCTACCGAGATGCCACCCGCCTGGTTCACCTGCTTGGCCCAGAGGTCATAGCCCTGCTGCTGTTTCAGTGCCTCCGGCGCCAGCGGGCCCGTGATGGGCAAGGGCGCACCAAACTTAATAACCTCTTGTGCATGCACCGGCGCAGAGAGCAAGACACCGGATGCTGCGGCCACTGCCGCGGAGAACCGGAGAAATGCCCTACGACCGCCGGCCCACTGGTGGGTGATTCCCACCGACTTTTCGTTTTCCATATCCGCCTCCTTAGACGATTGCGACACCAAAGACCAAAAAAGTCCAAACGCCTTGAGTGTATCCAGACGGGTAGACCCCGGGAATTCTATATACTTGACGCTAGTGTTCTACTTTTTGGAACATAACTTTTCGACATGCTCCAGCCCCATGTGCTTCGTCACTTTGCAGAGGTCGCGCGATCAGGATCACTCAGGGTCACTGCGGATCAGCACGAGATCGCTCCGAGTGCCCTGAGCCGGCAGATTAATCAGCTCGAGAAGTTTTTAGACACCAAGCTCTTTATTCGGTCCGCAAAGGGAATGCACCTCACCGAAGTCGGGAAAGAGCTCTACATCTATATCGAAGAGAACAATAAAAACATTGATGGGCTGCTGCAGCGTATTGAGGATATCGACGAGTTGCGCCATGGGGCCGTACGTATCGCTTCTGTCGAGGGCGCCACGATCAGTTTTCTGCCAGACCTCATGGCCCGGTTCTCCGAGGGGTTTCCAGGGATTCGTTTTGAGGTGATCGTGGGGGGGTCTAACGACGTCGCCGACCGCGTGGGCAGCGGAGACAGTGAAATCGGAATTGCCTTTAACTGTCCGTCACGCGATGACCTCGTCTTACGAACCCGTATTCCACAGCCCCTACACCTTGTAGGACACCGCCATCATCCCGCGGTTCAGAGAAACTTAGCGGCGTTTAGCGACCTTGCGGGCCTGCGGCTTGCCCTGCCGACGCGCCAGTTCGGCATTCGCAGACTCATCGAACAGGCCCTGCGACTGCATCAGGTCGAAGGCCACATTGCATTCGAATCCGATTCGCTTTTACTGATTAAGCAGATCGTGTCGCAGACCGACATGGTGACCTGCCTGCCAGAAATCGTTTTCGAGCGTGAGGTGAGTAATAACCGCCTATCGGCCTGCCCGATTACGGATCGGCTCTGCAGCGCTGCCAGCATAGATATCGTCACACCGCATGGGCGCAACCTCTCCGGGGCAGCGCGTCAGTTTCTCGAAATCCTGACCGATGCGGCCAAAGAAAAGATCAATCGCCAGCCCGCCGCGCTGGTGCCATCCCTCGGGTAGTCGCTAGCGCTCCCCGTGGGCCTGGAAGGCCGCCTGCGCCAGGGCATAGTCTTCCTCAAAAGTGCTGTCGTGTCCGTGCTGGTGGCCGCCACCATAGGCCCCTGACTCAGGCTCAAAGGGCGCGTAGACGAGTGTAGGAACCACACCGAGGTTGCGCAGCATGTCCGCAAGTACCGGGTCAAACTGCAACTGCAGAGAGTCTTCGCGTACCTCCAGCCGCACATGCCGGTTTCCCAGGTGGTAGGCACAGCGCATGCGGTCATAGGGGGAGCCCACAACCCGCAGGAGCGACTCGTCAGCAGCGACCACCTCGACCGAATCGCCATCGCCATCGGAAAGCATACTTCCGCCGCGTAGCACCGTTCCGCGCGGCAAGAGGACGCCCACCTCCTCCCCAGTAGTCATCAGCCGCGCCTTGAAACGGCTCTTGCTTCGCGTCTCAAAGTCGAGAAAAAGGCAATCAAAGGGAACTGCTGCAACACCAGGCGAAAGACTGAACACCCGCATGGGAACAATCAGAATAGAAAATAGCGTTGCGCCATCGGCAAAAGCGTGGCCGGCTCGCAGCGCAGCAGTTCGCCATCGGCCACCACCTCGTAGGTCTGGGGGTCGACAGAGATGTTGGGCTGCCAATGGTTGTGCACCATATCGGCCTTCTTCACCGACCGACAATTCTCCACCGCGAGCAGCGGCTTCTCCAGCCCCAGGCGATCAAGGCTGCCTGACTGCAGCGCCGCCTGCGAAACAAAAGTGACCGAGGTCTTCAGGCCGCGGCCGAAGGCACCAAACATAGGGCGGTAATGCACCGGCTGCGGCGTGGGAATGGAGGCATTCGCATCACCCATCAGGGCCCAGGCAATCATGCCCCCCTTCAATACGAGGCTCGGCTTCACACCGAAATGAGAGGGCCGCCAGAGCACCAGGTCGGCAAGCTTGCCCTTTTCGATAGATCCAACATGCTTTGCAATACCGTGGCTAATCGCCGGGTTGATGGTGTACTTCGCTATATAGCGCTTGACCCGGGCATTGTCTGAGGTTGCCGGGTCGGTGGCCAGGCTCCCCCGTTGCACCCGCATCTTGTGCGCCGTCTGCCAGGTTCGAAGAATGACT
The DNA here is from genome assembly GCA_039800345.1 of Pseudomonadota bacterium. Taxonomy (GTDB): domain Bacteria; phylum Pseudomonadota; class Gammaproteobacteria; order Burkholderiales; family Burkholderiaceae_A; genus Hahnella. Next base: position 25,455 of record JBDLQX010000077.1, read on the forward strand.
TCGCCCACACGCCCCATAGCCTGTGAGTCAGACGACATCATCGAGAAGGCGCCGAGGTCATGCAGGATGTCCTCAGCGGCGATCGTTTCGCGCCGAATTCGGCTCTCAGCAAAGGCGATGTCTTCAGCAATGCTGGCATCAAGATGGTGGCAGACCATCAACATATCGAGATGCTCATCGATCGTATTGATCGTGTAGGGCATCGTAGGGTTGGTAGAGGAGGGCAAGACATTGGGAAGGCCAGCCGCCTTGATAATGTCTGGGGCATGCCCGCCCCCGGCCCCTTCCGTGTGGTAGGTGTGAATCGTACGGCCCTTGAAGGCGCGAATCGTATCCTCCACGAAGCCAGACTCATTGAGGGTATCGGTATGAATCGCCACCTGTATATCCATCTCATCGGCCACAGTCAGCGCACAGTCGATAGCGGCCGGCGTGGTACCCCAATCTTCATGGAGTTTCAGGCCCATCGCGCCGGCCCGAATCTGCTCTCGAAGCGGCCCGGGCTGACTCGCATTACCCTTACCCAGAAAGCCCAGATTCATGGGAAAGGCCTCGGCGGCGGAGAGCATGCTGTGAATATGCCAGGGGCCTGGCGTGCAGGTCGTGGCGTAGGTACCCGTAGCCGGGCCGGTACCGCCCCCAATCATCGTGGTCACTCCACTAGAAATTGCCTCTTCGATCTGCTGCGGGCATATGAAGTGAATATGGGCGTCGATGCCGCCCGCGGTTAGGATCATGCCCTCTCCGGCAATGATCTCCGTGCCAGGGCCAATCACCAGGGTGACCCCTGGCTGAATATCAGGATTGCCTGCCTTGCCCACGCCCGCGATCCGTCCGTTCTTGATACCCACATCGGCCTTCACAATGCCCCAGTGATCCACAATAAGCGCGTTGGTAATCACCGTGTCCATGCTGTCTTTGCTCAGACGCTGACTCTGCC
>JBDLQX010000078.1:0-16567 GCA_039800345.1 Pseudomonadota bacterium
CCGCCGGTGGTCTGGTGCTCGGCCAACAAGATGTACGGAATACCCTCAGGCGGAAGCTGCATCGTGCCATACCGCACCGGCTCGCTCGCGATGTTAGGGGCCCGATAGTCTGCAATAGGAGTGGCCTCGAGCCTGAGCCCCTGTCGGCTGCTCTGGGGATGTACCCCGTATGGTGATTGCCAGAGCTGTAACTTCTGCGCTGCATTGAGCAGGTCGTAGTGGCGGCCTGGAAAGCAGGCCAGCGGCAGCGCTGCGGGGTCGTGCGGCAACTGCAGCGGAATCGACCAGCGCGGTACGCACAGCACAACGGGCCGATCCTTGGTCTTTTCGGTGGTGGCGGCCTTGGGTCCCGCAACAATGCGTAGTAGAGCGTCCGCCCGTTCTTCAGCGGCGCGGCCCAAAGGAAGGGTCTCGCCGCCTTGCAGGCGCCCTGGGCCAAGCCCCGCCGCCAAATGGCTGCTCCGGCTTCCGAGGACCTCTGGCGTGGCAATGCCGCCCGCGAACGCCAGCCATGCCCGAAAGCCCCGCGCAGGCGGCGTCCATCGCACCACGCTGTCCGCGGGCACCACTACCGGCCGGTGAGAGCCGCGGTGTCGGCTGGTCTGCCCGCGATGTTGCACCTCAATGCCAAAGTCGGCGCCTGTCCAGGCGAGCGCGGTGGCCTGAGGAAATCGAATCGTGGGCCCGACGGCTGTTATCTCCAGCACTGCATCGGTCGGCGCATTTCCCACCAAGGCATTGGCAAGCCGCATGGCAGAGGTATCCAGCGCGCCGCCTTGTGAGAGGGCCATCCCAAGGCGTCCAGGCCGGCCGAGGTCTTGCACCGTGGAGAGCAGCCCTGGCCGAACAATTTCTATCGTTGCGCCCATCGGGCCTCGAATTCGGGTCGAGAGATCTCCCGAAATTGCACGCGGTCCCCGAGCCCAATCAAGGTGGGCTCTTCCCGATCAGGGGCAAATAACAGGTCTGGGCATCGGCCAATCAAATTCCATCCGCCTGGGGTGGCGGTGGGATAGACCGCCGCCTGCCCCCCTGCAATGGCCACCGAGCCTGCAGGAACCGCGGGCCGGGGCGCACGGCGACGGGGCGGCGCAAGGTCAGCCGGCAGGCCCCTCAGGTAGGCAAAGCCTGGCATGAATCCAACCACCTCCGCTTCAAGCGCCGTGGACAACACCGCGTCAATCAGTTGTCGCGGGCTGCGGCCTAGGGTCTGGGCCACCTCCGCAAGGTCTGGGGCCAACTCAGCATCGAAACAGGCGTGCAGCACGACCGTCTTTCCCTTCGGCGCGTCGACCCCAAGGCACTGACGGGCGCGCAAATGCAACGCCGAGAGAAAGGGCTGTACCGACGATTCCCGCTGCGCAGCCTCTGTGAGGCGTACCGCCAGGGTGGTCACACCGGCAACCTGATCCATCACGAAGGGCAGTGGGTCATGCGCGAGCTGACGCATCAGGGCCCGTACAGACCGATTGGCTGCCGGGGCTGAGGCACTGGCCGAGCCTTGACCAGGCTCTGGCACGACAAGAAACTCCACGAGCACCATATCGTCGCCACAGAGCGCGAGACGCAGCGCTTCATCCACCAGGGATAATTCTGGATCAGAAGAAGGCAGAGGGGATGGGTCGGATGATGGGGCAGCAGACATGAGCGGCAGTCTAATGAATTTTGTAGCACCTGCGGGCGGCACTGGCGATCTGCCCGCCTGCCCAGAAATGCAGCCGCCGGTGTGGCTCAAGGGCGGCCATCTGCAGACGATTTTCCCCGCGCTCTTTGGTCAACAATTTCTCACGCAGCGGCCCAGCTTTCGTCGCGAGCGTCTGGCAACGCCCGATGGCGACTTTCTCGACCTTGACTGGCTGGTGTCCCCAACAACCCCCCACGCAGAAACATCACCAGCTGCTGCGTCCGCCTTGCTCGTACTTTTTCATGGCCTCGAGGGGTCTTCTGAGAGCCCTTATGCCCAATTCTTTGGCCAGAGTGCCAGCCAGTATGGCTGGGCATATGTGGTGGTGCATTTCCGCGGCTGCTCGGGGGAAATCAACCAGACGCCACGGGCCTATCACTCGGGGGACTATGCCGAGATTGACTGGATACTCTCCACGCTGGCCTCGCGGCTAACGTCCTCACAGGCGCTCTTGGCAGTAGGTATTTCTCTTGGGGGCAATGCCTTGATGCGCTGGGCAGGTGAGAAGGGGCACACGGTGCGTGCGGTGGGCCCTCGCGTGCATGCGGCCGCTGCCATCTCTTCGCCCCTTGATCTTGCCGCCTCGGGGCAGAGTATTGATCAGGGTCTGAATCGCTGGCTCTATGCCCGGCATTTTTTACGCACCATGGTGAAGAAGGCCCGGGCCAAGCATCAGCAGTATCCGGGGCTCTTTGATCTCGCAGCCGTCGAGCGCGCGACCACCTTACGCGCGTTTGACGACGCCTTTACCGCGCCCTTGCATGGGTTCGCAGATGTCGATGATTATTGGAAACGGGCCTCCGCAAAGCCGATGCTACCGGCGGTTGCGATTCCTGCCCTGATCGTAAATGCCTGTAATGACCCCTTTGTTCCGCAGGCGAGTCTGCCGACCGAAGAGCATGTCGGAAACAGAGTGTCGATATGGCGCCCGCAGGTGGGTGGCCATGTGGGCTTTCCTAGTGCACGCACGATGCACGACCGCTCACAATGCGCGTTGTCGGTGATGCCGCAGGCCGTCTGCCACTGGCTCGCCATGGCAGCGAACCTACCCCGGCCCTCCGTCGTCGGCTAATCGCGCACGGCGATACGCGTAAGGCTTATTCTGCTTTGGGCTGCGCGGGTGGCGCGGGCGAAGTGTAGAGCCCCTTGATCACCTCGGGTTCGTCCTTGGCCGCCAGTTCAATGAGCCGGTCTATCTCACCAGCGAGCTCGGCCGAATCGGCGTGGCCGAGCCACTGGTTGCGGTTATTCCGCAGCGTGACTAGTCTGTCGAGGGAGCAGTGCTTGCCCTTTTCGAGAATCCAGGCGCGGGCCTGTTGGGCCCGCTTCAGTTCGCTCGTAGAAAGGGCAAGGCTGCGAAACTCGCTGACCAGGCAGTTAGGCGGCTTTGCGTCCGGGTCTTCCAGCCCCGGAATCTGGGCCTGTGCGAGCAGCGGGACGAAAAGCGCTGCGGCCAGCGCCTGCGTTACCCACCCCCTTAGGTGCGGCGTGCGGCGAGGACGATGACACAGCGTGTGGCTTGGGCGCATTGGCTCTCCTTTGGTGCTGCTTCTGACCAGAAGAATTCGGCCGACCTGATCCAGTCTTGAGTCCCCGCACGGGCGAGGGACGGCGCACGCCATCGGGCAGGAGTCGAACCTGGGTGAGCCGTTCAATTTGTAGCACCAGCCCGTATTCGCTGGGATCGCAGAGCGAAATCGCATGGCCCTCTCGGCCATTGCGTCCTGTGCGGCCGATGCGGTGCACATAGGCCTCAGGCACATTGGGCAGATCATAGTTAAAGACATGGGTTACAGCCTCGACATCAATGCCGCGGGCCGCCACATCGGTTGCCACGAGTACATGGACACGACCCGACCGAAAGGCGGCAAGTGCGCGGTCGCGCTGGCCCTGATTCTTGTCACCGTGGATGGCCTGGGCATTCACGCCCTTGGCACGGAGCGTTTTTTCCAGACGATCGGCGCCGTGCTTGGTGCGGGTAAAAACAATGGCCTGATTCACGGGCTCGGTCTCGAGCAGTCCCACCAGGGTCTGGGCCTTGTCGCCCTGGTTGGCAAGAAGCAGGGTCTGCTGAATCTTGGCAATGGGCTGGGCGGCGGGGGCCATAGAGACCTCCACCGGGTTGGTCAGAAATTCCTGGCCCAGACGCCGAATTTCGGGCGGCATGGTGGCGGAAAAGAGGGCTGTCTGACGAGGCCGCGGCAGCTTACTCAGAATCTGTTGAATGGCAGGGAGAAAGCCGAGGTCCATCATCTGGTCGGCCTCATCCAGCACGACACTACGGGTCTGATCAAGCCGAAGATGACCCGCCTGCATGTGGTCCATGAGTCGGCCAGGTGTCGCCACCAGAATATCTAGGCCCAGGACGAGCGCACGAATCTGAGGGCCAGGCTTCGCACCACCGACCACCAGGCCAACCCGCACCTGCAACGGACGTCCGAGACGCTCTAGGGTCTGGGCAATCTGAGCAGCCAACTCACGGGTGGGGGCCAGGATGAGATGCGAGGGCGCCTTGGGAAGAGGCTTACGGCCTTTTTTCAGGCCCTCAAGCAGAGGTAGCGCGAAGGCCGCGGTCTTGCCGGTGCCTGTCTGGGCAATACCGAGAAGGTCTCTGCCCGCCATCAGCACAGGAATCGACTGCTCCTGGATGGGAGTGGCAACAGAGAAGCCCTCTGTGGAAAGGGCACGAAGAATAGGCTCGGAGAGTCCGAGTTCTGCAAATGTTTTCAAGGGAAACTTTCTTTAAAGCTACCCTAAAAACAAAACAGATTGAGATGCGATCGGGGCAGCGGTCTATAAACGGGCCTTGCGACCCCTGGAGCGGGCGATGGGAATCGAACCCACGTCTTGAGCTTGGGAAGCTCAGGTCCTGCCATTGAACGACGCCCGCACAACCCGAGACTATAGCGTATAGACCGTGTTATCCCTAATTAGGCGGGTTTGATCATCTGCTGGAAGGCCTTCATCACGCGCCCGGAGTCCTCGCTGACCAGGAATCGAATCAGCGCCACTTTGTCGTCATAGCTGTTGGCCGAGCTCAGCATCTCCAGAGGAATCTTGGGCTTCTTGGGCTTCAGGCGACTCTTAATATCTTCGAGGGTCTCGCCTTCGTGCATCTCTACCATTGCGCCCATCTCCGCATCTGAGAGAGAGGTGTCGCCAGCAGCCTGGGCCTGTACCGCCTCCAGGGCCTTCTGGGCTGCCTGCTGTTGGGCGCGTGCCGCCAGGAGCTTTGACTCGGCAATGGCTGCCTTCTCGGCCAATTCCTTCTCCATGGCCAGCTGCTTGGCAAGGGCCTTCTGCTGCCGTGTACGCTCTTTGAGAATCTTGGTGATCTTGCGCTGCTTGGGCGACGGCACCACCGCGGCCCAGGCAACCCCCAACAAAATCGAGCCCAGAATGGCCACGCCATAAAAGCTAAAGGGCAGCTCTCCGTGCTCTGTTGGCAGCTGCGCAAAGATAAAACTCATAAAGAAAAAAGCTGGAATGAGGGTGACCAGACCCCAGATCGCCGTCATGTTCGGGGTCTGCTCGGCCGCCTGCTCTGCCAATGACTTGGGGCGTCTCGCCCGCACGGGTGTTGATTTCTTCAGTTCAGCCGCACGCGCCTGCAGTGCGTGGGCACGCGCAAGGGCAGGGCTCTTCGCAATGGTGGCAGGATCGGGCACAAACTCGGGCTTTCCGTAGTCCGGCGCACCCGGCTGGGGCTTGCCCCGCAGACGAACCAGCTGTGGCCCTGGCAGTACCACGACTGCGGGGCCTTTAGAAGGTCGCTTCCTACGAATCGGTGTCAGAAGACCCGGGCGGGCCACCACCACCCCAATGGTGATAGTGGTAAGCATAAACAGGAAGGTCACCATCTCTTCGGAGAGGAAGACCTTAGGAAACAAAAAGGAGCAGACGATCAGCGCCACGACCAGCGGAAGCAGCAGAAAAGTCACAAGAAACTGATTAAGAAAGAGCGGCATGAACGCGTCCTTTTCGCAAGAGACAACCCTTCAACTGTCTCTACTATCGACCGCAGCCGCAGAACCTTAAGTTACCCGGCGCAGATCCTTAGGAGGGTCTCTTAGCCCGGCGAGAGGCCAAGGCAGATCCGCGCAAAGATTTTATGGTCTGGGGTGCCGTCTGTAAACGGGTGGAAGTCTGGCGACTTATTTGCAAGGGTAATCACGATGGGGCCCGAGGCCTGAACACCCTGGTAATGCACCGTGACGAGATCCCGAAGTGTCTTGGCGGCGCAGTTTAACTCCTGACGGGTGCGCGTAGACAGGGCGCCGACCTCGTTGCGCTTCGGAAGATTCTGCACCCGCCAGTACCGACGAATATCACCCTCAGTTTCAATGCGGTCGATATCCAGAAAATGCCGAACGCCTTGGGCGTCGTCACCGATAAGGCGAATCGTCACCTGGGCTGAAGCGCCTGCCCCCCAGAGCAAGAGCGCGCAGAATACAAAAGACAGTAGGCGGAAGATTCGAAGCACAAGGTTCCCTCTAAAGGTTCAACGGATCTGGCCTGGGCGCGCATCGGCTGCCGCAGACGGGCTTGTGCTGCCCTGAGCGGGCACATTCGAAGTAGCGGACTCCTGCGCTGCACGACGGGCCTTTTCGGCACGAATCTGCTTCATCTCTCGCAGATGGAGCCAGTAGAGCAGGAGCACAACCCCGAGCCCCAGAAAGCCCTCAATCACGATCACCGGTGCGAATCCATCCATCGCTACACTATGCCGTATTCATGCATCTTTGAACAGGCCGCCCGCGCGTGATGGATCGTTCTCCTGCTGTAGAAGTCAGTGGCCTTGGGCGTTGCTTTACGTCCGATCGATGGCTCTTTCGTGATCTCTCCTTTTCTCTGACCACAACTGAGCAGGTGGCGTTGCTCGGAGAGTCCGGCGTTGGCAAATCCACCTTACTCAATATTCTGGCGGGCCTCGAGGCCCCCAACGAGGGCACGGTAAGCATCCTTGGCCAATCATGGCAGACGAACTCCGAGGCGGACCGGCTCTTGTTTCGGCGCACCCAGGTGGGCTTTGTGTTTCAGGCCTTTCATCTTCTGCCCCACCTCTCTGCCCAACAGAACGTCATGGTGCCGTGTCTTCTGGCGGGATGGTCGGCCCACGACGCCACGCAGGCAGCCGACCTGTGGCTTGGCCGTCTTGGTCTTACCGCACGGGCATCGGCCCTGCCCAGCCTCTTGTCGGGCGGCGAACAACAGCGCGTGGCGGTCGCCCGGGCACTGGCCCATCGGCCAAAGATCGTCTTTGCCGATGAGCCCACTGGAAACCTCGATCCGCTGACGGCCCAGCAGGTGCTTGATGCCCTGGTGTCTGCCTGCCGCGGTGAAGGTGCTGCGCTTCTTATGGTGACGCACTCGCAGTCTGCCGCAGACCGGCTTGATCGAAGCATCGTGCTGCATCCCCATGGGCTGCGTGCAGCCGCTGCGCGAGGCGCCTTGGCGGCATCGCCCCAGGCGTAGTCCATGTCGACGGCCGGGCATCGCCTTTTACTCTTCTGGCTGCTCTGGGGAAGTCTGCGTGCGCAGCCATGGCGCTGGCTTCTGGCCCTATTGTCGGTGGCCTTCGGCATCGCCTTAGGCGTGGGGATTCACCTGGTCAACCGGTCGGCCTTACTGGAGTTTGGACGCGCCATCGATCGGGTCAATGGCCAGGCATCCTTGCAGCTTGTCTCGCCGCTGGGCCGCAGCCATGGGTTTGACGAGCGTATTTTCGATGCGGTCTTTGATCAACGCGAGTCACTGGGGTTCTCGGGGATAAGCCCCGTGCTCGAGATTCCCACCGAGCAGGTCTTGGTACTGGGCATTGACCTTTTTCGGGCGGCACGGGTGAGCCCCGCACTGCTTCCCCAGGTGACGCAAGCTGCCTCGGAGGCCCGAGCGGGTAGCACGCTTTTTTCCAATGACGCCGTATTTCTCTCGGCCGCGGCGCTCCGATCGCTGGGGGCCTCCGTCGGTGAGACCATCACGCTCGAGTTCGCAGGTCGGTCGGTGGTCTTGCGGGTGGCGGGAGAGGTACCCGGCCTGGTCGGTCAACCCCTCGCAGTCATGGATCTGGGCCTGGCCCAATGGCGATTTGGGCTTGTGGGTCGCCTGTCCCGTATCGATCTGGCGGCCTCCACGGGCCAGAGCACGGCAGCGCTTGCACGTGCCCTGAACGACCAGGGCTGGCCCCTGGTCGCGGTCAGGGCGGAAGACCGGGCAGATCGGCTCTCACACCTCTCACGGGCCTATCGGGTCAATCTCACAGTCTTGGCCCTCGTGGCCTTACTCACCGGGGGATTTCTGGTGGTAAGTGCCATCGGTCTCTCAGTACTGCGGCAGCAGGCTGCGTTTGCACTCTTAGGTGCGCTTGGCGCTCCGCGGTCCCTCACCGCCCAGTGGGTCTTTGGCCAATCGCTGCTTATCGCGATGCTCGGCGGGGTCTTGGGGATAGGCCTCGGCATTCTCCTTGCCTGGCTCTTACTGGGGATCGTGGGGGGCGACCTCGGCGGAGGCTACTTTTCCGAACAGACGCCGCCCTTGGCGATTGCACCCGTCGGGCTTCTCGTGTTCTTGATGATCTCCGTTTTGCTGGGCTTTGTCGCCGGGCTTCCTGGTTATCTGCGTGTACGCGCCAAGGGCCTTTCGGTACAGATGCGCGCAGGCCAGGCGGAGACCCTGCAGCCAGGGCCTATGAGTCTTTTCCTCGCCCTCGGCCTGTGTCTTGCCGCAGGAATTTTCTCTTTTCTCCCACCCGTCTGGTCCCTGCCGCTCTTTGGCTATGCCGCGATTGCGAGCCTCTTGTTTGCGGGCGTGTTGCTTGTCCCCTGGCTCGTTCGCCTTCTCTTTCCTTTCCTGGCAGAGCGCACCGCGCGGCGTGCAGGGGTGTCTGCCAGTGGTCTCTTGGCTGCCTGGCGTCTGGCTCAGGCGCCTGCCGCATCGGCGGGTATTACCTCTGGTGTGGTGGCGGCGGTCTCGCTTACGGTGGCCATGGCCGTGATGGTCAGTAGCTTTCGCGACTCGGTGAGTCAGTGGCTCGATCAGGTATTGCCGGCAGATATCTACACCAGCAGTCGCGCACAGGGCTACACCCCGCTTTTTACGCAAGATCATGCCGATGCCGTCCTCGCTTTGGGTAGCGTCGCGCGGGTCGAGCGGTCGCGACAGATGGCACTTGTCTGGACGCCTGAGCGTCCCGAGGTTGTTCTGATTGCGCGCAGCCTTAATTGGGATGCACCCCACCGTAGCCTGCCGCTGGTAGGCGCCCTTGCGCCTGACCCCTTCCCGGCGACCGAGGGCGGGCCAGCCCCTGCACTGCCAGCCTTGCGGGTCTTTGTGTCTGAGGCAATGGTCGATCTCTATGGCCTAGCAACTGGTTCGCGCGCCACATTACCCATGCGCGACCCGCGCACGGGCGAAGCATCCCAGGTCTGGGTTGCCGGCGTATTCCGTGACTATGGCCGACAGCACGGTGCGGTGGTCATGGCCTCGGAAGACTATGAACAACTCACCGGAGACCTTGGCAAATCGGCCTTATCGGTCTGGGTCGCGCCTGGGCACTCTGTCGATGCGGTACTCGCGCAGATAAGAGCGCTGGGCGGGGTCTTTGCCCAGGCCAGCCTCTACTCGGCCCAGTCTCTGCGCCAACTCTCGTTGCAGATCTTTGATCGCAGCTTCGCGCTGACCTATGCCCTCGAACTGGCCGCGCTCATCGTGGCGGTCTTTGCGGTGGCCTCCGGGCTCACAGCCCAGGTGATTGTGCGACGAAAGGAGTTTGCGCTGTTGGCCCAGATGGGTCAGTCGTTACCCCAACGCATGGGGCTCGTGGCCCGAGAGGCCCTGGGGTTACTATTGTTTGCGGTAGTCTGGGGCTCCCTTCTGGGCCTAGCGATGAGCCAGATCTTGATTCATCGTGTCAATCCGCAGTCCTTTCATTGGACGATGGAGACGAGTGTGCCGTCTCTCATGATTTTCATCTTGGGTAGTGCAGTCGTGGCCACGGGCCTGGCCGCAGCAGTCTGGTCGAGCGCGCGCTTGTTGCAGCAGCGGCTGTTAACGCCCGCCTTAAAAGAAGACTGGTAGAGCGAGAGGTCGGTAAAGAACAGATGCGACGTCGATTTCTCTGGCAGTCTGCCGCGATCCTAAGCGCCTTGGCGGCTACACCTCTGGCAAATGCGGCGACACCGACAACGCGGTCGCCCTTTCCCGATGTCACGCCCCGTCGGCTGGACTTCCCCCGAGACCATGGGGCGCATCCTGCATTTCGTACGGAGTGGTGGTACCTCACCGCCTGGCTTCAGCGCGGCCCCGATACGCCACCCATGGGGTTTCAATACACCTTCTTTCGAAGCCGAACCCATCATGCGCAAGACAACCCGAGCCGCTTCGCGCCTCGACAACTCTTATTCGCCCATGCTGCTCTGGCACTGCCTGAGCAAGGGCGGCTCCTCCATGACGACCGGGTGGCCCGGGTCGGCCCTGCAGGGGTCGCGTTTTCTACAGAGACCACCGATCTGCAGCTCGATGGTTGGCGTTTCGTACTCGAAGACGGTAACCGTTATTGGGGCAGTGCCCGCACCAAGGACGTCACGCTCTCGTTCACCGCCCAAGCACCTGCCCCCCCTCTGCTGCGCGGTCGAGGGGGCGTCTCGGCAAAGGGGCCTGCGCCCCATCTGGCCAGCTACTACTACAGCCGAACCCACCTGCCCCTGGTGCTCACCTGTCAGCCGACTGCCGCAGCGAAAGAGTCGTCTGGGCCGGGCGCTCTCTGGGCGGGTCGGGCTGAGGGGCTCGCCTGGATTGACCACGAATGGTCTTCAAGCCTGTTGGCAACCGATGCGGTGGGCTGGGACTGGATTGGTATTCATCTCCTCAATGGCGGGAGCCTGATGGCCTTTCGTATTCGGTCTCGGGACCAGCAGCCCCTATGGCAGGTCTGGGAGATGCATGACGCTCAGGGCCGCCTGCAGCCCATGGCGCGCTCCTCAGCCGGCCGCCCTGCGGTGCGTTGGCAGGTCACACAGACCTGGGAGTCGGCGCGGTCAGGCGGCCGCTATCCTGTGGCATTTGAGATCACCCTAGGCAACCGGCGGTTCGAGATTGCCCCCCTGATGGCGGATCAGGAGGTCGATGCGCGGGCAAGTACGGGGGGGTTTTACTGGGAAGGCGCGGTCTCCTTGATGGAGTCGGGAACCCTGATTGGACGCGGCTATCTCGAGCTCACGGGGTACGCGCAGCCATTACAGTTATGAGCTTGGCGCGTTGTGCGTCTGCGCGGAGACGGTCGCAGGCCGCTAAAGTCACCCACGGTCTGGTCGAAGCTGCATGTACCATGATTACAAGTAGGCATCACACGCGACGGTCGTGGGAACCAGAGGGAAGGTGAGGCAGGGGTGAAGAAACTCATAATTGCATTGGTGGTGGTCGCTTTGCTGGCAATCGGCGCGGGGGTCTTCGCATTCTTTCAATGGAAGAAGGCCGGCGAACTTGCAGAGCAGGTTCAGGCGCTGACGGATGTGAGCGGGCAGCTCGAGCAGGTGACCCAGGCCTCGGAGCAGCAGAAGGTCTCCATGGCAAGTCTGCTTGAAAAAGAGCGCCAGTTCGATGCCGTGAAAGAGGCCCTGTCTAGTGGCGTTTTGCTGCAGGATCTCGAAGCAATTCTCAAGAGCCCTCAGGCGCAGACGCCCGAGCGCATTCTTGCCCAAGGCGCGGTACGACTCCTGGTACTCGGTAAAGACGATCCCAGCGTAACGGAGTCTTTTGATCGTGCGCTCAAGATGATGGACATCCAGAACCGTATGTCGGCGATCTGCGCCGCGCAGGCGGGCATGGTGGCCGCGGGCCGTGAAGTAGAAATGCTCAGTGAGTGCCAGAAACGTCTTGCGCCACCCCCGGAGGCCCCGCCTGCAGCTGCCGCCCCGGCCGCTAATGCGAAGGGGGGCGCGTCTCCGGCGGGGAACACCAAGGGCGCACCCGCTCCAGCGGCAAACACCAAGGCAGCACCCGCGCCCACAGGCGGTGCAGCACCTGCAGCGGGCCCACGTCCTCCCGCGACCGCACCGACTACAGGGGCGAAATAAACGACTCGATGATCCGGCAGGTTTCGGCCCCGTAGGGCACGGGATGCTCGGCCCCAGCGATCTCCACGATCTTGGTCCGCGGGTTACAGCCCATGAGTCGTTGGGCCACTGCCTGATTCACGATTTCGCTCTTCTCGCCCTTCAAAATCAGAAGCGGCAGCTCTACCTTCGAGAAGGTATCGCTAAAGTCCACCCCACTGAGGGTCGTCGCATGGGGCAGATCGAGATGTCCGGGCTGCTGGACCGCGCGAATGAGACGATGGTCAACATTCAGTTCAGCGGCGAGTTCTCGCACATTCGGAAAGAGCCCCGCGCCTTTCGTTGCGCCATGAATGCCGCCCATGAGCCCAACAATTCCGGTCCAGGGCAGCAAGCAGCCCACATCATTGAGCACCACCGACCGCAGACCTGAGGGGCGCAGTTCAGCCAGAAAAAGTGCGAGAAGCCCGCCCATGCTGGTACCGAGCAGATGTATTCCTGGGGAAGACGCAGGACGCTCCCGAAACAGTCCAAGCCCCTGTCGCGTTGCGGGCCCCGCCAGAACCCGGCCCTGGGCGAAGGCATAGACCAGTCCGAGATCGCGCAGATAGGTACTCATGCGATAGTCATTCGCATGCAGTACCGGCCCACTGTCCCCGCGTCCAGGCCAGTCGAAGGTAATAATTCGTAGCCTCGCAGCAAGGTGGGTCACCAAACCCTCAAAGCTCTTGCGTGTCTCCAAGATTCCCGGCAATGCCAGGATCGTCTGGCTTGCATGCTCCGGCCCAAAGACCTCGCCCACCAGGCTACGTGGCTCGGGTTCTCCGGGCACCACGAGGGAGAACGTCTCTCCGCGTGCGGCCTCGGAAGAGGTCGGATCCGTCACCGGAGACAGGCCGAGGGGGCAGTATTGGGCATGCAGTCCTACATCCCGGGCCGCGCGGCAGACACCACACTGGCCCCAAGAAGGTCGAGGAGCATGTCCTGTGATGCCTTGCGAGCGGCGCCTTGACGACGCCGAACCGCATAGCTGCCATCGGAGCGCATGGCCCAGGCCGATGTGTTGTCGGAGAGATGTACCTTCAGCCCCTCCTGGATCACGCGCCGCTTCAGTGCCTTATCGAGAATGGGAAAGGCAATCTCCACGCGCCGAAAGAAGTTTCGGTCCATCCAGTCGGCGCTTGAGAGATAGACCTCATCGGCGCCCTCGTTACGAAAGTAATAAATTCGACTGTGTTCAAGAAAGCGCCCGATCGTGGATCGGACCCGAATATTCTCAGAGAGCCCGGACACCCCAGGGCGCAGCATACAGACGCCGCGCACAATAAGATCGACTTTCACGCCAGCGGCACTGGCCTCATAGAGCGCGTCGATGGCCTCGAGTTCCACCAGCGAATTCATCTTGGCCATGATGAGTGCCCGACCACCCTTGCGGGCGATTGCTGTCTCCCGCTTAATCGCCTTCATCACGTTCGTATGAAGGGTAAAGGGTGACTGCCAGAGTCGTCGCATGGGCCTGGCCCTACCCAGCCCGGTGAGCTGATGAAAGACCTCGTGGACATCAGCGCAGACCGCGGGGTCGGCCGTAAAGAGGCCAAAATCAGTGTAGAGCCTTGCCGTGCGTGGATGGTAGTTGCCCGTGCCAAGGTGCACATAGCGCCTGAGTCCCGTCTTCTCGCGGCGTACCACCAGGCACATCTTGGCATGGGTCTTCTTGCCCACCACACCGAAGACCACATGGGCGCCTACATTCTCAAGCCGAGAGGCCCAATTAATATTGGTCTCCTCGTCAAAGCGCGCCATAAGCTCCACCACGGCCGTGACCTCTTTGCCGGAACGGGCCGCCTCAATCAGGGACTCCATCAACTCCGAGTTCTGACCCGTGCGATAGATCGTCATGCTAATGGCCACAACGGCGGGGTCGCGGGCGGCGGTCTGAATGAAATCGGTCACCGAGGAAAATGACTCGTAGGGATGATGGACCAAGACATCGGCCATCTGCACCGCCTGGAAGGGATCCGTCGACTGCAGTGGACGTGGATAGGCGGGCACGATCGGGTCGAATTTCAATGAGGACAGGTCGACGAGATCGGGCAGGGCCATCATGCGCACGAGATTGACCGGCCCATTCACCCGATAGCAGTCGTGCTCCTCAAGGCCATGTTCGTTCAGCAGACGTTGCACCACAGCCTCGGGCATGGTGTCTGAGACTTCGAGCCGCACCGCATCGCCAAACTGACGTTGAGAGAGTTCGCCCTTGAGTGCCTCTCTCAGGTCGGTGACCTCTTCATCATCCACAAAGAGGTCGCTGTTTCTGGTGACACGGAACTGATAGATGCCCGAGACATGCATGCCCGGAAAGAGTTCTTGAACGCTGTTTTGCACCACCGAGCCCAGCATCATGAATCCGTGGGGATAGCCTGAGACTTTCTCGGGTACCCGTGCAATACGGGCCAGGATGCGCGGGGCCTGCAACACAGCGAGGTTGCTGCTGCGGCCAAAAGAATCCTTGCCCTCCAGAGTGACCACAAAGTTCAGGCTCTTGTTGAGCGTGCGCGGAAAGGGATGAGAGGGATTTAGACCAATCGGGGTCAAGACCGGCAGCACTTCCTTTAGGAAGTAGTCATGGGCCCACTTCTTTTGTTCGTCCGTAAGGCTGGCCGAAAAGTGAACCATGACCCCATGCGAGGCAAGCGCAGGCAAGATCTGCTCATTGAGCAGTTCGTATTGCCGGTGCACGAGTTTCTGTACGCGGGCGCTCAGTCGCCGCAGCGTTTCTGTTGTAGACAGGCCGTCGGGCTCCAGTAGCTCTCCTGCCCCCTGGCGTATCTTTGCCTTCAGCCCTGAGACCCGAATCTCAAAAAGCTCATCGAGATTGTTCGAGACAATGCAGACATACCGCAGACGCTCGAGCAGGGGCACCTCTGCATCTTGCGCCATGGCCAGAACGCGCTCATTGAAGGCCAGAAGGCTGAGTTCACGGCTGATGTAGCGCTCACCCCCTACAAGAGGATCAGAACTCAACAAAGAATTTTTTGCCTGCGCCATAGTCTTTAGTGTAGCGGCGCTTATAATGCCGCGCATGTCGGCAGCTCCATTAAAAGAATCCGAAGATCCAGAGCTTGTTGCAGCGGTAGACCTCGGCTCAAACTCTTTTCATCTCCTGGTGGGCCGCGTGGTACAGACGCCTGTAGGACCGCAGATCTCGCCGATCGATAGCCTTAAAGATGCGGTTCGGCTCGCCTCGGGCCTATCGCCGGATAAACGTCTTGATCCCTCCTCTCAGGCGCGGGCCGTCTTGGCCCTCCAACGGTTTGGGGAGAGACTGCGTCTGTTTCATCCGCAGCGGGTTCGTGCTGTGGCTACCAACACCTTTCGGGTCGCGAAGAATGGCCCCTCGTTTCTCAAGACCTGTGAGGCTGCGCTTGGCTTTCCCATCGAGGTCATCGCAGGCAAGGAAGAGGCGCGCCTGATATACAACGGGGTGGCCCACACCCTCGCGGCGGACGGTCGGCGTCGATTGGTGATCGATATCGGCGGCGGCTCTACAGAAATGATCATAGGCACCGACTACCGCCCGGAGCTTCTCGAGAGTGTTTTTATTGGGTGCATTCGTTTTACGCGTGAGTTCTTTCCCGAGGGCCAGGTCAGCCGTAGCGGTTTTCGTGAGGCAGTGCTGGCCGCCCGTAAAGAGATCCAGGTGGCCTCTGGTCCGTTTCGCTCACTGGGCTGGGAGATGGCCGTAGGCTCTAGTGGAACCGCCCGCGCCATCGCCGATGTGGTGGCAGCCCTCGGCGATCGAAGCTATGGCGTCACCCTGTCTGGCATGGAGGAGATCCGCGCGCGGCTGGTGAAGGCGGGCCGCATCGAACAGGCCGATCTGCCCGGCATTAAGCCAGACCGCATGCCTGTGTTTGTGGGCGGGCTGTCGATCATGATTGCCCTCTTCGAAGAACTCGAGATTGATCGGATGCAGTACTCTGAAGGGGCACTGCGCCTCGGGGTGCTCTACGATGTTCTGGGTCGCGCGCGCCACGACGACATGCGCGTGTATACGGTCGAGCAGTTCGTCAAGCGTTACACCGTCGATACGGCGCAGGCCCAGCGGGTCTCAGACCTCGCGCTCAGACTCTGGGGGCAGGTTGCCCTGGGCAGCCAGGAAGAGCGCCAGGATATGTCGCAGCTTCTAGATTGGTCTGCCAAACTGCTGGAGGTGGGCCATTCCATTTCGCACAACAGCTATCACAAGCATTCTGCGTACATCGTGTCGCAGTCCGATATGCCGGGCTTTTCACGCCGAGACCAGCAGGTGATGTCTGGATTGGTACTCGGCCATGTGGGAAAGCTGGGCAAAGTGCAGCCGCTCTTTGTAGACAGGTTTCAGCGGCTTGCGCTCATCTGTCTGCGGCTTGCGGCCCTTTTTTACCGAAGTCGCGCATCGGCCCAGCTCCCCACAGTGCGACTTCAGACCACCAGCAAGGGTGCCGCCTTAACCCTAGACGCCGACTGGCTGGAGCACCACCCGCTCACCCGTTTCACGCTTGCCCAGGAGCAGGCGGAATGGGCAAAGATGAACCTTCTACTCGAGATCCACGGAGAGGCCACAGACTTTGCGAAGTCTGCGAAGTCCCGATAGAATGCGGGTCTTGCTGATTAAGGCCTCTCTTGAGCGTTTGATAGCGCGTTGTGTGGAGAGAGTCCTGAGTAAGTCCGCAGGCGCGTAGCTCAGCTGGTTAGAGCACCACCTTGACATGGTGGGGGTCGTTGGTTCGAGTCCAATCGCGCCTACCAATTCTTTCTCATTCCCATGATTCGCATAACGCTCCCAGAT
>JBDLQX010000079.1:0-6154 GCA_039800345.1 Pseudomonadota bacterium
TAGATGTAGCCGTTCATAGAACCTCCCAATTGCCATCGAGGCGCGGTGATGGAGCGCTCACACTCGCACGGCATGCCCAACGATTACAGGCGCTCACGGCTATTGTAACTCTTAAGTTACATCGCTTGTGTAATTATTTTTGGACGCCCTGGGGTTTCTGGAATAGCTACCCCCCAGTTTTACCCTTGACGTTTTACGTTGTGCGTAATACTATGTATATGTGATCCAGTCATTTAAGTGCGCTGATACCCAAGCTTTATTCGAGGGTGGGAGCCCAAAGCGATTTCGCTCTATTCAATCTGTAGCAGAGCGAAAGCTAGCGCAACTGGATGCCGCTAAAACACTAGGTTTTCTTCGTTCTCCGCCAGGTAACAGGCTTGAAACACTCAAAGGGGATCGAGCTGGTCAACACAGCATTCGTATTAACGATCAGTTTCGCGTTTGCTTTGTCTGGAACGATAACGGCCCGATTAATGTAGAAATTGTTGACTATCACTAAGGTAGAAATATGAGTCGCCCTATCAACCGTATGCGCCCAATTCATCCGGGAGAAATTTTGCGGGAAGATTTTCTGGTTCCGCTTGAAATGAGCGCTAATGCACTTGCTTTGGCACTTGCTGTGCCCGCTACTCGTATTCATGAAATTGTGAAAGAACGCCGTGGAATAACAGCGGATACTGCTGAGCGACTTGCCCATTATTTTGGTGGTGATGCCGCCTCGTGGATGGCACTTCAGGCGGACTACGATCTAAAAACGCTACCCACGCGAGCAGAGATCGTGCGCAGAGTGCATCGGCGCAACGAGCGGCTTAGCGCTTAATACGTGGATGTTATTTTGTATCCCAAACTGACCCAGTTAGCCAAGAGATTTGCAGAAACACTACTTTGCTTGGCGACAAGGACCCAAAGAACAGCGTCTGAACTTTGCAGTCAGCGTCTACCAACTGCAAACGCCTGCATATGCTGTCTTTGAGGAATTGCGCTGCGGCAGCCGAACAACGACCGGATGCAGACATGCGGAAGGAGGGTGGCTCCCCGACCTTGGCTCGAACCAGACCTACGGATTAACAGCCGAGGTGAACCCGACCATACTCACGCAAAGGTTCTTCTGAAAGACGATCTCCTGCTCATACCGTCGCCAGCATCAAATGTCCTACTTCAGCCTTGGCCCGACGAACCTTGATTTCAATGTCATAGCCAAGCCGCGTCAGGCAATCCATCAGCTTGCGCTCCGAAAAGTTGGCGAAATCCCCGCGCATCATATCGGACACCTTAGGCTGGGTAATGCCCATAAGCTTCGCAGCCTCCTGCTGAGTCAAGCTACGTGCCTTTATGGCCTTTCTGATTTCTACCACTAGGCCTGTTTTAATCTTGAGCTTCTCAGCATCAGCGAGACCCAAATCGGCAAACACATTGCCCGAACTACTATGCACTTCTATACCTTCAATTAGTCGAGTTCTCATTTCCGCAGCTCCTTCACATACGCTTCTGCAACTCTCAGCCTTGCGATGATGATATCCATGTCTTCCTTAGGCGTAGCAATACCCCGCTTACTCTTCTTTTGGAAGCAGTGCAGGACGAACACTGCTTCAGGAAACTTGACTGTGTAAACAGCCCGGTAAGTGCCCCCCGCATCGTCTTCAACCACCTCAAGCACACCAGCACCGCCAAAGCCCTTGAGGACTTTCGCTGCATCGTGGCGGTCGCCTAACTGCGCCAATGACAACGCAAAACCAAACATGCGACGAACGTCCGCAGGAAGGGCCATCAGGTCTTTGTAGCTGCTGCCAATCCATTCGAGCGATCGCTTTATTGTGGACATGCTTGCAATATACCTGAAATGGTATAAAAGTGGCTCGCCCCTACGGTTCACGATCCATGAAAAGACCCGGGTGTGCATACAACGTCGTACAACAAAAAAGCCCAACATCGCTGCTGGGCTTTTTAAAAGTCTGGCTCCCCGACCTGGGCTCGAACCAGGGACCTACGGATTAACAGTCCGGCGCTCTACCGACTGAGCTATCGGGGATCAAGTCTGCGATTATAAGGCTTTTTCTAAATCCACTCACAACGGGGACACTACATGGATCTTGGACTCTCAGGCAAGCGGGCGCTGGTCTTTGGCGCAGGCAGCGGACTCGGCAAGGCAACCGCTCTGGCCCTCGCAGCCGAAGGCGCGCTAGTCGTTGCAGCGGGGCGTACCCCCGAAAAAGTACAGGCCACTGCCGCCGAAATCACCGCTACTGGCGGTAAGGCCTGGGCATTGCCGTGGGATGTGGCCCAGATCGCCTCTATTGGCGAGAAGCTCGCGCAGGCTGAGACAGCAGCCGGTGGCCCCTTTCAGGTGCTCTTTAATAATGGCGGAGGCCCCGCCCCCAGCCTCGCCCACGGCCAGCCGCTCGCTACCTGGCAGGCCCAGTTTGAAAACCTCGTACTCTCTGTCATCGCCATTACAGACCAGGTTCTGCCCAGCATGAAGGCCGCGGGCTGGGGCCGTGTTCTGACCAACGCCTCAGCAGGCGTAGTGAGCCCGCTTCCCAACTTAGCCATGTCAAATACCCTGCGCAGTTCGCTCGTGGGCTGGTCGAAGACTCTTTCTACCGAAGTGGCCCGCCACGGAATTACCGTCAATATGGTGCTGCCTGGCCGGATCGCCAGCGACCGCACGCGGGCCATCGACGAAAACAAGTCGAAGCAACAGGGCATCCCCCTTGATGAAGTCGAACGACAGAGTAAGGCGCTGATCCCCATGGGGCGCTATGGCGATCTCAAGGAATACGCTGCCGCCGTGGCCTTTCTGGCCTCTGAGAAGGCCAGCTACATCACGGGCACCATGCTGCGAGTCGACGGGGGCCTGATCTCTAGCGTCTAGGTCATTGCGGGCCTTTGGGCCCCGCACGCGGCTATCATTAAAGGGTGCCCTTTTCTCTCGACTTCCTAAGCCTCCCCCTCCTTGCATTTTCCTTGCTGGTCTTTGCCAGCCTGGTCGTGGGTGTGGTCACTGCGAAGGCAGGTCTCCCACTGCTCTTAATCTTCATGGGCTTTGGCATGCTGGCCGGAGAAGATGGCCCGGGGGGCATCGACTTTGATGACTTTGTCTCAAGCTTCTGGGTTGGCAACATTGCGCTAGGCGTCATCCTTCTCGATGGCGGTCTGCGTACGCATGCCTCCACTTTTCGTACCGGCTTGAAGCCCGCCTCGGTGCTCGCCACGATTGGCGTGGCTGTCTCTTGCGCACTCACCGCCATTGCCGCCCACTACTTTCTGCATTTGTCCTGGCCGTTTGCCTTTTTGATCGGTGCAATCGTCGCCTCCACCGATGCTGCGGCGGTCTTCTCGCTCCTGCAGAACCTCGGCATACGACTCAATGAGCGGGTAGAAGCAACGCTCGAGATTGAGTCAGGCCTCAACGACCCCATGGCGGTTTTTCTCACCCTGATCATGATCAGCATCATTCTGCAACCAGAGGTGATCGCGGGATCCTGGCTGCAGATTGCTCTAAGCCTCGTGCAGCAGGCGGGCGTGGGGCTGCTCGTGGCGGCAGTCAGCGGGCTTGGGCTCTGTTCGCTTCTTAAGCGACTACCAAGCGGGGGGCTTCGCAACGGGGGAATCAATGCACTGCTCCTGATTTCTGCAGGGCTGTCAGTTTTTGCCCTGTCGACCTACTGGGGGGGATCTGGCTTTCTATCGATCTATGTCTTTGGGGTTCTGGTGGGCAATCGCGCTAAGGCGTTTGTAAAGACCTCGATCGGCGCGATGAACGGACTGGCCTGGCTCTTTCAGGCCTCCATGTTTCTGCTCCTGGGGCTTCTCGCCACGCCCCACGAGGTACTGGATCTCGCGCTACCCGCTCTCGGGCTCTCAGCATTTCTGATGCTCGTGTCTCGCCCGCTGTCAGTCTGGCTATGCCTCAAGCCCTTTCGCTTCACCCTGCGTGAAATTGGCTTTATCTCCTGGGTGGGGCTCCGCGGGGCGGTCCCCATTGTTCTGGCGATCTTTCCCATCATGGCTGGTATCGAAGAGGCGCGCACCCTGCTACATGTCGCCTTTATGGTGGTGGTGACCTCGCTCCTTTTCCAGGGTAGTAGCCTCGCCTCAGTGGCCAAACGACTCGGCATGGTGCTTCCCGATCTCACACGGCTCGATGCGCGTCATGCAGGGTTTGGCGACTTTGTCATTAATGCCAGCGCGCAACTCAGCGACCTCACGGGCTTCTATGGGCTGGCCTTGCCAGGCGATCCGCAACAGAGCCTCGACACCTGGATTCATTCAGAGCTCAAGCGGCCTCCGATTGTGGGAGACACCATAGAGGCCGATGGCTGCACCTTGACGGTTCTCTTTATGAGGGAAGACGAGATCTTAAAAGTGGGGCTCACGTTCATCAGTAAAAAGCCCGCCTCTTAGCGTCGGAATATGCAAAAGTAGCGTTAACAGGGGGTACTATGAACTCGAGAGTTCATCTGCATGCCTCCGAGAATCGGGGAAGGTAGGCCGAGTCTGAACTATCCGCGTGAGGAGGATTCATGATGACAACCGCAAAACCGACAAGACGTATTTTTTACTTGCTTCCTCTGATAGCGGCATTCGCCGCATCGATACCATTCCTCGCAGCGTTCGCGCAGTCCTCGGGCCAACGCAATACTTCGAAGCCCACCATGGACTGCTACATTAGTGAACGGGTGCTAAACCCGAATAAGCACACGACCTGCACCTACAAATGTCCCAATGGGCGACTTGAAAGCGAAAACGTCGGGCCGGGCTATCAGTGCCCACCCATGATGAACGTCATTCGGCGCTAGCAGGGCGGCGGTGCGCTCGGGAAGACAACCAGATACCGAGCATGATCAAGGCAAAACCAGCCACGTGATAAGCCTCTAGGGACTCTCCCAGAAAGGTGACCGAGAGGAGGGCCGCGAATAATGGCGTGAGGTTCACGACGATCGAGGCCATGGAGGGGCCGACCCGCGACACGGCCAAGCCCCAGGCCCGATAGGCAAGAACAGAAGGGCCTAAAGCAACGAAGACCACAGCAAGAGCCAATGGCCACCCCCAGACGATTGCGGGGCTGGATTCACCGGGTACCAGAAGCGGCCAGAGCGCCCACTCAGAGGCGGCAAACAGCCCAGACCAGCCCAGACCAAAGAGCATCTGCGCCAAGAGAAACGCGGCCCAGTCAGCCCTTACTGCGGCGGGCTCCGACCCCGCAGCAGGGCGCGCCAAGAGCCAGCTGTAGACCGCCCAGACAAAGGAGGCAACGACCATAAAGAGGTCTCCCATCACCGGCTGAAGGGCCCAAAGCCGCTGCCAGTCGCCCCGCGCAAGAACCACAAGAACGCCAACAATCGACAAGGCGGCACCGAGTGTTTCGCTGCGCGAGACCGCTACCCCATAAAAAATTCGGCCGACCAACAGCATGACCACAGGCGTCATGGAGGCAACCAGGGTGACATTGATCGGGCTAGAGGTCAGAAGGGCCATATACTGCAACCCGTTATAGCTTCCCACGCCCAGCAGGCCCAAAACCAGAAAGCGCTTCCAGTAGTGCCAGACAGGGCCACCCGGGCGAATCGCCCAATAGGCCCACGGTAGCAGAATGACAAAGGCCAGTGTCCAGCGAATAAAGTTCAGGGTAATGGGTGGAACGACACCGACCATAAGCCGACCCACGACCACATTACCTGCCCAGAAAAATGGGGGCATGAGTAGAAGCAAAAATGTGCCAAAATCCAGACGAAGCGGGGAACGTGCGCTGTGAGCCATAGAACCCTAAAGCCTACCCTATATTTCCACGCGTCTACACGACCATGCAGGCTACTCTCAGATCAGTTGGCTGCGCCATCGCGCTCTGCGTGGCAAGTGCTTTGTGGCAACCCGCCTCTGCCCAGTGGGTAAAGTTTGCCAGCGGCATGGCGGGTAGCACGCTATCGGGCTGGTATTACGACAAAGAGTTTCTCCGAGACTCCGGCAGTCGTAAAATTTTTTGGATGGTCAAAGACCTCACTGCCCCAGACGAGAACCAGCGACACTCGTACAAATTTTTGGTGCAGATGGACTGCCTCGAGAGAAAGTTTCGATTTATCCAGGTGGCGGGCTTCAAAGAACCCATGGCTGCAGGCGAGCAATTAGGCGTCGATAGCGCTCTGGGCAAGTGGCA
>JBDLQX010000080.1:0-8294 GCA_039800345.1 Pseudomonadota bacterium
TCCAAGCGCTTGTACACAGGCGCCCGAGGTCTCGCCCCCAGCGACAATCAGCTGGCCCACGCCCTGCGCAACGAAGGCCTGGGCCACCTGACCAAGGGCCTGTTCTACCGACGTACCCGCCTTGTCTTGACCCCACAAAGCCTGCGTGCGTCGCACCTCTTCGGGTGTGGCGGATGAATAGACGAGGATCGGCTGATGGCCAAGACGCGGGCTCGCCCAGTCGATCGCCTTCTGGGCCAAGAGGGCTGCATCCCCCACCGACAGAGGATCGAGCCGAAAGGCGCTTCCCCCTGTATCGATGAAGTCCTGCACCTGCCGCCGTGTGGCCTCAGAACAGCTGCCACAGACAATCGCGCTGGTACCCTGCGGTCTCGGGAAATGGTCTTCCACCGAGGAAGGCGTAAACACCAAGTTCTGGGGCAGCCCGATGGCCAAGCCTGAGCCCGCCGTGACCAGCCTGCGCCCGGCCACGGCCTGCCCAAGCACCAAAAGATCTTCCCGCGAAAGGGCATCCGCAATCGCAATCTGGTACCCCTGGGCCTGCAACGACGCCACCTTTTCACGTACCCGGTCAGCGCCCTGGGCAACGTCGGCATGCGCAATCAATCCGACACGACAGCGGGTCTGGGCCTGCATTACCCGCACCAGGTTGGCATCGGTCATGGGCGTGAGCGGATGGTCTCGCATACCGGTCTCATGCAGCGGCTGACTTCCCACGAACAAATAGCCCTGATAGACGGTGCGGTGGTTCTCAGGAAAGGCCGGCGTGCAGACCACGAAATCCTCGCCCGTAGCCCGCATCAACGCCTCTGTGACCGGGCCGATATTGCCCTGCGCCGTGCTGTCAAAGGTAGAACAGACCTTGAAATAAAACTGCTGGCAGCCCAACGTAGCAAGCCAACAGTGTGCCGCAAGAGATTCCTCGACGGCCACCTCGGCGGGAATCGTGCGTGACTTCAAGGCAACCACCACTACATCGACGGCAGCCGCCAGCCCGCCTTGCGGCACGCCAATGGTCTGCACCACGCGCAGGCCTGCCCGCACAAACTGGTTTGCCAGATCGGTCGCGCCGGTGAAATCGTCGGCAATACAGCCAATGAAAGGAGCGCTCATGGACGCACCGCATGCGTGACCGCACCCGGATTTTCTGCAATATAGTCCCGCACAATGGATGCAAAGTCAGGGTCCGGCAAGAGTCCGAGCCTAAGAGCGCGGTCCGTCTGAAAGCGGCTGGGCCACCCCCCCACAACACGCGTCACCACAGGGTCGACCGCCCAGTCGAGAGCCCGCAGGGCCTCTGGACCTGCCACACGGCCCAGGGTCTGCGCCATCTCCTGCACCGTCACGCAGACAGAAGGCAAATTTACCGCCGTGCGCGCACCCCATTCCGTATCGCTGGCAGTAATGGCACGCAACATTCCGCGAATCGTATTTCCGGGTGAAGCCAGTGCCACCGCGGTGTCAGGCGGTACGGGCACCCGACAGGGCAGGCCTGCCAGTGGCTCACGGATCATTCCCGACAAGAAGCCAGAAGCCGCACCGTTCGGGCGCCCGGGGCGCACACTCACCGTCATGAGTCGCAGGCTACGGGCACGAATAAAGCCCTTGCGGCCGTAGTCCGCCATCAACTGTTCGCCAATAAATTTCTGAATGCCATAACTGTTCTGCGGGGTGGGCAGGGTCTCGTCCGTCACCGTCTGCTGGAATGGTCGGCCGAGCGGATCGCCAAAGACCGCGACCGAGCTTGCAAAGACCACCAAAGGGGGGCGTGGCTGACGACGGGCGTAGTCCAGAAGGCCCCGCATCGTATCGAGGTTAGACCGCATACCGAGGTCGAAGTCCGCTTCACACTCGGCACTCACCGCAGCGGCCAGGTGCACGATGAGGTCGACGTCTACTGTCGGTAGCGCGGCATCCTGGAGAAGCGTGAGCAGATCCCCCGCATGCGCCACCACACGCGGATCGGTCAGGAGATCGGGCGGCGGGGCCACGCGATCGGTGAGGGTTAGCTGCCCAAGCGCACGCGACGGCGCGCCCGCGAGAGAGAGCGACTCCTGCTGAAGAAGCGTACGGGCAAGACGTAGTCCCAGAAATCCGCTTCCTCCGGTAATAAGTACGTGCATCTAGCGGGTGTCCTTACCGTGAGGAAGTTCTATACCGGGAAAGATTTTGATCACGGCGCTGTCGTCCTCTTTGGCAAAGCCCGCGGTGGAGGCCTGCATAAACATCTGGTGGGCTGTGGCACTGAGCGGCAGGGGAAATTTGCTCGACCGTGCGAGATCAAGGACGAGCCCCAGGTCTTTCACGAAGATATCGACGGCCGATAAAGGCGTGTAGTCATTGGCCAAGACATGGGCCATACGGTTTTCAAACATCCAGCTGTTGCCCGCACTGTGGGTAATGACCTCATAGAGATCTTCGGCGGGCACCCCCTCGCGCAGCCCCAGGGCCATGGCTTCTGCAGCCGCCGCGATATGGACACCAGCCAGCAACTGGTTGATGATCTTGACCTTACTTCCTGGGCCTGCCTTATCTCCGAGCTTATAGACCTTGGCGGCCATCGCATCAAGCACCGACTGCGCCTTGGCGTATGCCGCCGGCGCGCCGGCGGTCATCATGGTGATCTGCCCCTGTGCCGCACGCGCTGCCCCGCCTGAAATAGGCGCATCGAGATAGAGAATCTGATGCGCGGCCAGCCGAGACTCCAGCGCCATCGACCAGTTCGGATCGACCGTCGAGCACATGACAAAGACGGTGCCTGGCCGCATCGAGGCCAGACAGCCCCCTTCGCCAAAAAGCACCGCCTCGGTCTGCTGGGCGTTGACCACCACAGAGACAATCACCTCTGAGGCTGCGGCAAGCGCAGAAAGGCTCTCACAGGCTGTACCGCCCTCAGCCGCAAAAGCCTGCGCCCGTTCGGGCTGAATATCAAACACAGAGGGTGTAAACCCAGCCCGGCGCAGAGACTGGGCCATACCCAGGCCCATGGCGCCCAGTCCAATCAGGCCCACCGACAAAAAGGAAGAGGAAGGTGTCATGGGCCCCATGGTAAGCAAATTACCTGGGGACCGCGAAACCAGGCCAGCCGCGGCTGCCTAGAAAATGCGCAGCCGTGGCCCTGGGGTGGTACCCGGATGAACCAGAGGTGAATTAGGGCGCAAGACGTCGAATGTCCCAGGCCGTTACCCCCTGTGACGTCAGGCGATAGACCACCCGGTCATGCAGCCGCGACGGCCGGCCCTGCCAGAACTCCATACGATCTGGCACCAGGCAGTATCCTCCCCAGTGGCTAGGCCGCACAGGATCGTCGCCGAGCGTGGATTCTTGGGTCGCAAACGCATCCGCAAGCCACTCACGGGAGGCAATCACCTGGCTCTGAGGCGAGGCCCAGGCCCCAATGCGACTGCGCAAGGGGCGACTCTGATAGTACGCATCAGAGGCGTCCTCGGAAATCTTTTCGACTGCGCCTTCGATACGCACCTGGCGCTCGAGATTGGGCCAAAAAAAGAGAAGACTCGCCCAGGGGTTGGCCGACAGGGCCTGCCCCTTTGCAGAGGTGTAGTTGGTAAAAAAAACAAAACCCCGATCGGTCAACCCCTTGAGCAAGACCACCCGACTGGCGGGGCGCCCGTTCGGCTGCAGGGTAGACAAAACCATGGCGTTGGACTCATCCCCCGAGGAGCGAATGGCCTGGTCGAACCACAACGAAAATTGGGTAAAAGGGTTTCTGTCTACTTCCGACTCATCAAGCGAGGCCTGGGTATACTCTTTTCTTAATGCTGCTATATCTTCCATAAATCTCTCTTCATGTATCTAAAAATATTTAAAAGCTCTTAATTTTCGAAAAATAGAGATTTGAGCTTCCTTTGATTTGGGCGGGTCATTGATTATTCTTATCAATGACTTTGAAAGACTCAATTGGACTACCCTAAACAAAACCCTCAGACTTCGGTCCATGTTCAGGTAGTCATGTTGTTCTGGACATATTCACTTCCCTGTTTCTCAATCCCATAGGAGATAGTCATGCCCCAGCTTAAAGGAAGCAAGACGCATCAGCACCTGAAAGATGCCTTTGCTGGCGAAAGCCAGGCCAACCGTCGTTACCTCTACTTCGCAAACAAGGCAGACGTTGAAGGGTACCCCGAAGTCGCAGCGCTGTTCCGTTCCACCGCCGAGGGTGAGACCGGGCACGCACACGGCCACCTTGACTATCTGGCCCAGGTCGGAGACCCCGCCACCGGTCTACCCATCGGTGATTCTTCGGCCAACCTGAAGTCTGCCGTTGCCGGTGAAACGCACGAGTACACCGACATGTATCCCGGTATGGCCAAGGATGCTCGCAACGAAGGGTTTGACGAGATCGCCGATTGGTTTGAGACGCTGGCAAAAGCCGAGCGCTCCCACGCCAACAAGTTCCAGAAGGCGCTCGACACCCTCGATGCCTAATGAGGCCTTGAACTGCAGGGCCTTGATGCGCAGGCATCAGGGCCTTGTGGTGCAAGTCGTTTCACGCAGTACGTTTCAACCCTGCCCCCACGTTCTCAACGACCGCTGACACAGGTTCATCGCCCTCCTTAAGGTAATTCGGGCGAGGTAAGAAATAAGAACCGTGCAGCAGATAATTATGAAGAGGTGACCATGTCTGCTCGCGAAGGATCCCTAGAGGCGCCCACCCGGCACCCACTGGACTGGCAAAACCCAGAGTTTTACGACGAAAAGGCCTGCTTAGATGAAATGGAGCGGATCTTTGATATTTGCCACGGATGCCGGCGTTGCGTGAGCCTGTGTGGATCATTTCCCACACTCTTTGACCTCGTCGACGAGGGAAGTACGGGAGAGGTCGATGGGGTAGACAAGAAGGACTATTGGAAGGTGGTCGACCAGTGCTACCTCTGCGATGTCTGCTATCTCACCAAGTGCCCCTATGTGCCGCCCCATCCCTGGAACCTCGATTTCCCGCACACTATGCTGCGTGCGAAGGCCATCCAGTTCAAGCAAGGCACCCCGACCAAGTTTCGTGATGTCACCCTGTCCAACACCGCTGCCAATGGCAAGCTGGCCTCGATTCCGATCGTGGTCCAGGCGGTGAATGCACTCTCAAAAAATAAAGCGGCGCGGTCGATCGGGGAGAAGATGCTGGGCGTTCACAAAGACGCCTGGGTTCCTGAGTTCACCAGTAAGGTGTTTGAGAAGAACGCCAAGAAGTCGGCGGCGCTGCCTGTCAAAAATGGGGCGCGCTCCAAAGGCAAGGTTGCCATCTATTCCACCTGCTATGTGAACTGGAATGAGCCCGGCATCGGCCATGACCTCATTAAGGTGCTCGCGCATAACGAGATCCCCTATGTGGTGGTCGAAAAGCAGGCCTGCTGCGGCATGCCGAAGCTCGAGTTAGGCGACCTCGACTCCGTGGCAGATCTTGCGCGGCAGAATCTTCCCCAGCTTGCCGCACTGGCCCGCGAAGGCTACGCCATTGTCACGCCAATTCCTTCCTGCACCCTGATGTTCAAGCAGGAGATTCCACTAATGCTCCCCAACGATGCAGACGCCCAGGCCGTGAAGGCAGCCATGTTCGACCCCTTCGAGTATTTTCAGCTGCGCCACAAAGACGGACTGCTCAAGACCGATTTCAAAGAAGGCCTCGGGAATGTCTCTTACCACATTGCCTGCCACCTACGTGTGCAGAACGTGGGCCAGAAGACCCGCGAGACCCTGGAGATGATTCCTAACACCGCAGTCAACACCGTCGAGCGGTGTTCTGGGCACGCGGGCACCTGGGGCGTGAAAAAAGAATTTCATGAGATGGCCATGAAGATCGGGCGTCCGGTGTTCCGGCAGATGGCCGAACATCCCAAGGCCAACAACGGTCAGGGCGGAGATCCCGACTACGTAGCCTCGGATTGCCAGCTCGCAGGCCACCATATCGAACAAGGCATGGCAGGAAAGGCAGACGGGAAAGTGGCACATCCCTTAAGCCTTCTTGCCCAGGCCTACGGTTTATAAGCTGTAACACCTCCCTCCTCAACCCACTAGACAAAGAAAGAAACCGCCATGAATGGAGAACTCAATATGGGCCGCATCAGCCGCGAGTCGCTCTGGACGCTAGAGCATTACTCTCGCATTCGTAACCAGTTTCGAGCCGAAGTGATGGCACACAAGAAGCTTCGTAAGATTGCCCTCGGGGACCATATCACCCTGCTTTTTGAAGACGAGAAGACCATTCGATACCAGATTCAAGAGATGCTGCGTATTGAAAAAACCTTCGAAGAAGAGGGCATCCGAGATGAGCTCGACGCCTACAACCCCTTGATTCCTGATGGCCGCAATTTCAAGGCCACCATGATGATCGAGTACCCGGATCCCGAGATTCGGAGGATAGAACTGCGCAGACTCAAGGGCGTGGAATCCAGGGTCTGGGTGCAGGTGGAAGGCCGTGAGAAAGTCTGGGCGATTGCCGATGAAGACCTGATTCGCGAGAACGAAGAGAAGACCTCTTCGGTGCACTTCATGCGCTTTGAGCTCGACGAAGACATGGCCGCTGCCCTGAAGTATGGCGTGAGCCTCTCGATTGGTGTGGATCATCCCGCCTACACCGTAAAGATCGATCCGTTGGCGGCAGACGTGCGGACGAGCCTCGTGAAAGACTTGGCTTAAACTTCGGGGCATGGCCACAGTAAAAGCAAAAAATGTCTTGGGAACATCGCTGCAGCCATGCAGCTTTGATCCCTTGACAGGTTTTTTTAGAGACGGCTGCTGTAATTCCAGCAGCGACGATTACGGCAGCCATACGGTCTGCGCCCAGATGACAGAGGCCTTCTTGGCCTTCTCTCAGGAAAAGGGCAATGACCTCTCGACTCCGCGCCCGGAGTACCGCTTCCCTGGGCTTAAGCCCGGAGATCGTTGGTGCGTCTGCGCTGGCCGATGGCGAGAAGCTGCCGAGGCAGGGGTGGCGCCACCGGTATTAATGGAATCCACCCACGAGCGGGCCCTAGAGGTCATCGCGCTAGCAGATCTCGAATACCACGCCCTAAAAGACTAAAGACCGGACTGCTGCCCCGCTACCTGATGAGGGCGGGATAGGCGGCCTCCGCCTTACTGACCTTGGGGTTGACCACAAACACACAGTAGCCCTGGGTCGGGTTTCGCTGGAAATAATTCTGATGGTAGGCCTCGGCAGGCCAGAACGTAGAGGCCACCTCGGCAGTTGCTCCAGACCACTGCGCCTCAGAGACCTGGTAGACCTCCGTGACGATGGGGTCCTTCCATCGCTTCTCAGACTCAAGCCTGGCAATCGTCTGCCGCACCTCTAACGCCTGCGCCTCTGTGGTCGCAAAGACCACAGACCGATACTGTGGACCGACATCGTTGCCCTGTCGGTTAGGTGTCGTGGGATCATGAATCGTAAAAAAGACCGCGAGAATATTCTGGACATTCACCTCTGCGGGATCAAAGGTGAGGCAGACCACCTCCGCGTGACCCGTCTTTTTTCCACAGACAGACTCATAGTCTGGCGAGGCAAGATGCCCGCCCATATAGCCCGAGGTGACGCGCGCTACGCCTGCCAGCCGCTGATAGACCGCCTCCAGGCACCAGAAACAACCACCTCCTAAGAAAATCGTTTCCATCGCTACTGCCTCCCAAAACTCTTCTGTCTAGGTCTTATCACTTCTGGTGTGAAGCATATGCCCAAAAGAGGCCGCCTAGGCGCAGACATGTCCCTAGACTGCCGGCTGGCTTTCACTGCACCGCCCGTGATCAATGGAGTTGTCTATGGCTTTCGATTTGTCCCTGCTTCTACCCCAGCCCCCCCAGCCCCTCCAAACCCGCCCGGCGGCCTGGACGCCCTGGGCCCTTTTGAGCGTCGCCTCACTGGGCCTCATTCTTACACTCGCCTTCGCACCATCAGCTGCCCTCGCCAACAAATCTGAGGCCACATCCCGTGGGCAGACCCCCCTGCCGTCAGCGCTCATCAGTGTGGCCGAACTCAAACCCCTAGTGGATCGTAAAGCGGTCACGGTGCTTGATACCCGTGAACTGCTGCAGTCAGACCAGAAGACCCCAAACTTTGAGGCGGGCCGCATTCCCGGGGCCCTTCCCGCCCCCTATTCACTTTTTCGTTTAGGCAAAGACAACCCTGGACAGGCGCCGACCGCGGAACGTCTGAGCGAAATTGCCAGCCAACTCGGGATTCGTCCCGACATGCCACTGGTGCTCACCGGCAGTGGATCAGACCCCACCGAGTTTGGCGGCGTCGCCCGTGTCTATTGGAACCTGAAGCTCGCGGGGTTTCAGCACCT
>JBDLQX010000081.1:0-9394 GCA_039800345.1 Pseudomonadota bacterium
CGTCGGTCGCCCGCTCATGTGCTCCCCGCCTATCGTGCTTGTTTCGGCATCTAGGCTTCGAGGGGCTGCGGGGGTTATTTGCGACGTAACGGAGGTGGAGTCGCAAATCTCTCGCAGGGCCTGAGCATGTGCTTAAGTTCTGGCCGGTCTAGCCCCTGATCGGTCGCCGCCTCGCGAAAAGCAGGCACGCTCGTCGGTCGCCCGCTCATGCGCTCCCCGGCTGATTGTGCTTTATTAGACAGGGAAAGTGCCCGGAACCAAGATCTCGCGTCCGACGTTCTGTATG
This sequence comes from Pseudomonadota bacterium, assembly GCA_039800345.1. Lineage (GTDB taxonomy): Bacteria > Pseudomonadota > Gammaproteobacteria > Burkholderiales > Burkholderiaceae_A > Hahnella. The sequence continues at coordinate 287 of JBDLQX010000081.1, forward strand.
TCGCGATGTCCCGTGAAGGCCATCGTGATGTCGAGCTCTTTGTGGATGATCTCGAGGCATTTGGTGACGCCCGCCTCCCCCATAGCACCCAGGCCATGCAAAAAGGCCCGGCCAATCATCGTGCCGCGTGCGCCCAACGCCCAGGCCTTTAAGACATCTTGGCCCGAGCGAATACCACCATCCATCCAGACCTCGATCTCTTTTCCTACGGCGGCGGCAATGTCCGGGAGCGCCTGAATACTCGAGACCGCACCATCGAGCTGACGCCCCCCGTGGTTCGATACGATGAGTGCATCAGCCCCTGAGTTTGCAGCAAGCCGGGCATCTTCTGTATCCAGAATGCCCTTCAGAATGAGCTTGCCGCCCCAGCGTTTTTTAATCCATTCCACGTCGTTCCAGTTGAGCGCGGGGTCAAACTGCTCAGCAGTCCAGGAGGACAGTGAGGACATATCTCCCACCCCTTTGGCATGTCCGACGATGTTGCCAAAGCTGCGTCGCGGCGTGCCGAGCATGCCCATGCACCAGCGAGGCTTGGTCATCATGTTCAGAATATTTTTTACCGTGAGCTTAGGCGGTGCCGACAGACCATTGCGCAGATCTTTATGGCGCTGCCCCAGAATCTGTAGGTCTAGCGTTAAGACCAGGGCAGAGCAGTGCGCGGCCTTGGCCCGATCGATGAGCCGCTCGATAAAGTCACGGTCTTTCATCACGTAGAGCTGAAACCAGAAGGGCTGGGTCGTTCGTGCCGCGACATCTTCGATCGAGCAGATACTCATCGTTGAGAGACAGAAGGGCACTCCAAATTTTTCCGCGGCGCGGGCTGCGAGAATTTCGCCATCGGCATGCTGCATACCCGTGAGGCCGGTGGGCGCGAGTGCCACCGGCATCTTCACGTCCTGCCCCACCATCGTGGTCTTGAGCGACCGATTCTCCATATTGACGGCGATGCGCTGCCGCAGCTTGATGGACTGGAAATCGTCGGAGTTGGCGCGATAGGTAGATTCTGTCCATGCCCCCGAATCGCAATAGTCGTAGAACATACGCGGCGTACGCGCCTCATGGAGTTGCCGCAGGTCTTCAACGCAGGTAATCACAGGCATGGTGGTGTGCTCCGAAGAGGGGCAAGGGGGCGCGCGTTACTTGCGCGCGATAAAAAACCAGTAGACGCCGTTATCGTCTTTTCTCTCAATAAGCCGATGACCCGTGTTCGCGCAGAAATAGTCGAAGTCGTCCCAGGCCCCACCGTCGGTGGCGAGCACCAAGAGCGTCTGGCCGCTCTGCATTTCGCCCAGCGCCTTCTTCGATTTCAAGATCGGGAGCGGGCAGTTTAGCCCCTTGAGGTCGAGGGTACGGTCGGCCTGTGGTAAGGGGTTTGCGAGGTCTGTCATGTCGGAAGGCTAACGCGCGGAGGCCTTGCCCGCGACAAATGACGCAAGGCTCGCAAGGGCTTGGGGCAGTGCCGCAGGCTGGGTACCACCCCCTTGGGCCATATCGGGCCGGCCACCGCCTTTGCCGCCAATCTGCTGGGCGACGTGGTTCAGCACCTCGCCCGCCTTCAGCCACTGGGTGAGATCGGCGCTGACGCCTGCCACGAGGCTTACCTTTTCGCCTTCCACCGCAGCCAAGACAATGGCGCCACTACCGAGCCTGGCCTTAACCTGATCTAAGAGATCACGCAGCCCATTGGCCTCTACACCCTCCACCTTGGTTGCCAATAACTTAATGCCTGAAACTTCCTGTGCCTGAGAGACGAGGTCGCCCCCGGCGTTGGCTGCGAGCTTGGCCTTGAGCCGGGCCATCTCTTTTTCCATCTGGCGCAGATGGTCGAGCACCTGGGCGAGCTTGGTGGTCACTTCGGCCGTTGGGGCTTTCAGTAGGCCCGAGGCCTCTTGTACCTGCGCATCAAGGCTCTGCACCAGGGCCAAGACCCGATCACCGGTAATCGCTTCAATGCGCCGAATGCCCGCCGCAACGCCCGATTCCGACACGATCTTAAAGAGCCCAATATCTCCGGTACGGGCCACGTGGGTTCCGCCGCAGAGTTCGCGCGAACTACCAATATCGAGCACGCGTACCGAGTCGCCGTACTTCTCGCCAAAAAGCGCCATGGCCCCCCCTGCGACCGCCTCGTCAAAGGCCATCACGCGGGCCTGCGTCGCGGTGTTTTGCAGAACCTCTGCGTTCACCCGAGACTCGATCTCGGCGATCTCGGCTGCCGTAACCGCCTGGCTATGCGAGAAGTCAAACCGTGTCTTATCGGCATCGACCAGCGAACCTTTCTGCTGCACGTGTTCGCCGAGCACTTCGCGCAGCGCCTTGTGCATGATGTGGGTGACCGAATGATTGCGAGCCGTGCGGGCCCTGCGTATCAGGTCGACCTCGGCCTGCACCGACTGCCCCGTGGATACAGACCCCTTTACCACCCGCCCATAGTGGCCAAAGACCGCCGGCGTAATCTTCTGCGTGTCGTCTACGGCGATCTCCAGACCCGCCGAGCGAATCCATCCGGCATCCCCGACCTGGCCGCCTGACTCTGCATAGAAGGGGGTGTGGTCGAGTACCACCACGACACTGTCGCCCTCTTGGGCAGAAGGTCGCTGGGCGCCCTCCACGTAGACCGCAGTCACCGAGCCCCCTGCCTGGAGTTTTTCATAGCCCACAAAGTCGGTGGCAACGCCTTCGTAGGCCAGACCTGCTCCGGACTTAAATTTACTGGCCGCACGCGCCTGGTCTCGTTGACGGCCCATCGCCGCCTCAAATCCTGCCTCATCCACCGTGAGCCCCTTTTCGCGGCAGACATCGGCGGTGAGGTCGAGCGGAAAGCCAAAGGTGTCATAGAGCATAAAGGCGGTCTGGCCATCGAGCGCCTGGCCCTTCTGCAATCCCTGGACCGCCTCCGACAGAATCGACATGCCCTTCTCCAGGGTCTCGCCAAACCGCTCTTCCTCTTGCTTTAGAAGGTCGGTGACACGGGCCTGAGCCTTGGCAAGCTCGGGGTAGGCCGTGCCCATTTCTTGTACGAGGGTAGCAACTAACTGATGAAAAAAGGGCTGCGCCTGGCCAAGCTTGTGGCCATGACGTAGCGCGCGACGAATGATCCGCCGCAGCACATAGCCACGCCCCTCATTGCCGGGAATGACGCCGTCGACGATGAGAAAGCTGCAGGCACGAATATGGTCTGCGATCACCCGCAGCGAGGGGTTGTTCAGATCGGCACAGCCGGTGGACTTGGAGGCCGCGCGAATCAGTGTCTGAAAAAGATCAATCTCGTAATTGCTGTGTACATGCTGCAAGACCGCCGCGATGCGTTCCAGGCCCATGCCTGTATCAACACAGGGTTTGGGCAGCGGGGTGAGGGTGCCCGAGGCGTCGCGGTCAAACTGCATGAAGACGAGATTCCAGATCTCGATGTACCGGTCGCCGTCTTCCTCCGGAGACCCCGGAGGTCCTCCCCAGACATCGGGCCCATGGTCATAAAAGATTTCACTGCACGGGCCGCAGGGCCCGGTGTCGGCCATCTGCCAGAAGTTGTCGCTGGCGTATCGGGCCCCCTTGTTGTCGCCGATGCGCACGATGCGATCGGTGGGTACGCCAATCTGGTCGCGCCAAATACCGAAGGCCTCATTGTCCTCGGCATAGACCGTCACCCAGAGCTTTTCTTTGGGCAGTTGGTAGACCTCGGTGAGCAGTGTCCAGGCGAATCGAATGGCGTCTTGCTTAAAGTAGTCGCCAAAGGAAAAGTTACCCAGCATCTCAAAAAAGGTGTGGTGCCGGGCGGTGTAGCCCACGTTCTCGAGGTCATTGTGTTTTCCCCCTGCCCGCACACTGCGTTGTGATGAGGTGGCCCGCTTATAGGGTCGCTGCTCTTTTCCCAAAAAGGTGTCTTTGAACTGCACCATCCCGCTATTGGTAAAGAGCAGAGTCGGGTCATTGGCCGGCACCAAGGGGCTTGAGGGCACCACGGTGTGGCCCTGCTGGGCAAAGAAGCCCAGAAACTTCTGACGGATTTCAGAGACGGAGAGTGCGGATGTGCTGGCCATTGTTATCGCAAGGAGAAGTCAGAAAACCGCAAGTTTACGCCGAACGCGGGGTATTCCAGGGTGGGCCAAGGCCGGCAGGGAAGGCATACTTGTTCTTGTTTTCCCTCTTCCTACGGAGTCTTTTCTCATCATGGCCAGTATCAATACAAAAACATACGAATCCTCCACCGCGACCAAGGTCGCCTTTCTCGGTATGGGTGTTATGGGCCTGCCCATGGCCGGGCACTTGGCGAAGGCCGGTCACGCTGTCACGGTCTATAACCGTAGCCCAGAGAAGGCCAAGGCCTGGGTGGCCGAGTTTGGGGGGCGGGCTGCCGCCAGCCCACGCGAGGCCGCCGAGCAGGCCGACATCGTCTTTTGTTGTGTCGGCAACGACGACGACCTGCGCAGCGTGGTCTTAGGCGAGCACGGCGCGTTTGCGGGCATGAAAAAAGGCGCTCTTTTCGTTGACCACACCACCGCCTCTGCCCATGTGGCCCGTGAGTTACACACGCTTGCCCAGGGCCAGGGCCTGCATTTTCTGGATGCACCCGTATCGGGCGGTCAGGCTGGAGCCGTCAACGGCCTGCTCACAGTCATGGTCGGAGGGGACGCAGCAGAGTTCGCCCGGGCCAAGCCTGTGGCCATGGCCTTTTCCCGAGCCTTTACCCGGATCGGCGATGCGGGCGCGGGTCAGTTGGCCAAGATGGTCAATCAGATCTGTATTGCGGGCCTGGTACAGGGGCTGTCCGAGGGCGTGGCTTTCGGCATGAAGGCTGGTCTGGACATGAAACTTGTGCTGGAAGTCATCGGCAAGGGCGCAGCCCAGTCGTGGCAGATGGATAACCGCGGAGGCACCATGGTCGATGGCAAGTTCGATTTTGGTTTTGCGGTCGACTGGATGCGCAAAGATCTGGGCTTGTGCATGGACGAGGCCCGTCGCAATGGGGCCCATCTGCCCGTCACGGCCTTAGTCGACCAGTTCTACTCCGACGTGCAGTCCCAGGGGGGCCGCCGCTGGGATACCTCGAGCCTGATTACCAGACTCACCAGCTAGTCTGTCGACGCGGGAGGTCGCCCGCCTGCTCTGTACACTAGTGGTATGGCTGTTTTTACTGCGCTAGCGCGAGGCGACCTTGAAAGCCTTCTTCTTCACTACGACCTGGGGACTCTCGAGCATTTCGAGGGCATCTCCTCGGGTATTGAAAACACCAACTACTTTGTCTGGGTAAGGCGGGCCGGATCCGCTGAGCCTTCGAAAAAGATCGTACTCACCCTCTTTGAGCGACTCTCTGCTGCGCAACTGCCGTTTTATCTCTCGTTGATGCGTCACTTAGCCTCGCATGGGGTCCCCTGCCCAGCCCCCTTTCTCACGCGTCAGGGCGCACTTCTTGCCCAGGCTAAAGGCAAGCCTTCGGCGTTTGTGGAGTGCCTGCCAGGAAGCGATGTGTCGGCGCCTAGCCCGGCCCATTGTGCGCTGGTTGGCGATGCACTCGCCCGTGCCCACCATGCCGGCCGGGATTTTCCTCTCGAGCAACCAAACTTGCGGGGACTCTCCTGGTGGAAAGAGGTGGTACCCGCTATCGTGCCGCATGTCTCGGCGCCTCTTGCCGCCCTTCTTCAAGAAGAGCTTATCGCCCAGTCGGCTTTTGCCGAGTCGGCTCTGTATCTTGGCCTGCCACGGGGGCCCGTACATGCCGACTTATTCCGCGATAACGTCTTGTTTCATCACGCTCCGAAGTCCGGTGACCCCGTGCTCGGTGGCCTGATCGATTTCTATTTTGCCGGGACAGACACCTGGCTCTTTGATCTTGCCGTGGTCGTGAACGACTGGACCGTTGAGCCCACAGACTCCACCGCGGGCCCTACTTCAGGCGCGGGGGGAAATGCGCGCTTTAATAGCGCCCGGGACCAGGCACTGCTCTCCGCCTATGCACAGCATCACCGCTTCTCAGAGTCCGAGCGTGCCGCATGGCCCTGGATGCTGCGTGCGGCGGCCTATCGTTTCTGGGTTTCGCGTCTCTTTGACTGGTATCTGCCCCGTCCCGCCCAGGTGCTCACTCCTAAAGATCCCACCCATTTCGAGCGGATCCTGCGGGCCCGAATCGACCAACACAACGTACTCGCGCGCCTGCCATGAAGATGCTTGATGCCCCCCTTATCCTCCCGAGTCGCTACGGACAGGCCTGGCTACTCGACGGTTTTCGTCTGTTCCATCGGCAGCCTCTGGTCTGGTTTCTGACCCTCTTTGCCTATTGGGCAGGGCTAGTAATCCTCGCCATGATCCCCGTGCTCGGGCTCATACTTCCTCTGATTTTGTCGCCGGGGCTCTCTTTCGGGTTTATCGCCCTGGCGCGGGCGGTCGATCGTCGCGACCTGCCGATGCCCCTGCTGCTGCTCTCCGGCTTTCGCAGTGCGAAGGCCAAGCCTCTCGTGCAACTCGGCATGGTCTATTTCGTGGGTCTGCTACTGGTTCTGGGGGTGGCCTGGATCGCCGACGGCGGCTTTCTCGCCCGTACCATGACTGAGAACCCCTCCGATCTTGCCGACCCAGAGATCACCCTCGAGTCGGGCGTGCGCATGGGCCTGCTTATTGCGTTACTAGCCTATATTCCTGTGTTGATGGCGTTTTGGTATGCGCCACAGCTGGTGGTCTGGAAAGACTTCCCTGTCGGTAAGTCGCTCTTTTATTCGTTCTTCGCGGTCTGGAGAAACCGAGGCGCTTTTTTTCGGTACGGGCTGGCATGGACACTACTCATCGTGGCAATCAGTCTCGTGGTCTCGCTTTTTGCAGAGGTCACGGGAGCCGAGCCACGCATGATCTTTACCGCAGTCATGCCGATCTCGCTGGTCTTGATCGCGGTCGCACAGGGCTCGTTCTATGCGAGTACGCGCGATGTCTTTGAGGTGCGCGATCCCCCCGAAAAGATTGACACGCTCGCCTGATCCTTCGGAAAAAGCCGGCTTAGAGCCCTAGGGATAACGCTAGTTTTTCTGCGCGAATTCGGCCGAAAAGATTCTTTGCCGTCCCTTTGTTCATGCCCCTGGTGGGTTTTGCTTTGTCGAAGCCTCTACAAAGGGGAAATGCATACTGCAGCACAACTTGCTATGCCTGCGCCGGCTTGATATGGTCGGTGTTCGTTGAGGAGGAGAGGCCGCGGAAGCGAAAGCAAAGCGGCCATTTGGGGGCGAGGCTGAGCGATCTGCATCGCCTTTCTTTTTTTCCAGAAGGCTTTCTGCAGGGCTGTCATCGATGCTAGCTGTCTAGCGCGGCACGCTGAACAGAAAGCTTAGCTGCCAGCTCTGCGAACTGCGCAACCCTTTCCCGCTCCTGTTGCACAACCGCAGGCGGCGCGCGATCCACGAACTGCTTATTCTCGAGTTTGGCGTTGGCCTTACGCATCTCCTCTTCAATGCGGGAGAGTTCCTTATCAAGTCGGCTTCGCTCGGCATCACGGTCGATCTCGACCACCAGCATCAGTCGCAGATCACCGACGAGTTGCACGGGTGCGAGGTGCTTCTCACCGTCTGCATCTAGGCGGTCCACGACTTCGACCTCCGCAAGCCTGCCCAGTGATTTGAGGGCTGCAAGTGCGGTTCGTCGGTCGTAGGTGTCGTGACCAAAGTCAATGCCTGTTCGCGTAACAGACTCTGCAAAGTCGTCCAGTCCAATGCGCAGCGGTACCCGATCGGCGGGCCCCAGGCCCATCTCCGACCGCAGACTGCGTACCGCTCCAACCAAGGCCTTGAGCTCTGACATCTGGGCATCCGAGACGGCATCGATCTTCTTGGGCTCTGCCACCGGATAGGGGGCGGTCGCAATCGAGTCTTGCGTACCTTCTGCTAGCCGGGCGGATTTCTGCGCCACCGGGGCGACTGCCTGCCAGAGTGCCTCGGTGATGAAAGGAATGATGGGGTGGGCTAGACGCAGGGCTGCCTCAAGTACCCGCAACAGGGTGCGGCGTGCAGCCCGCGCGGCATTCTCCGCAGAGCCCTGCAGCGCATTCTTGGCCAGCTCAAGGTACCAGTCACAGAACTCATTCCAGATGAATTCGTAGAGGGCCTTGGCGGCGAGATCGAACCGGTATTGGCTGAGCTGGTGGTGTACCTCTGCCTCTGTTCTCTGTAACTCCGAGACAATCCACTTGTCGACAAAACTAAAATGCAGGGCGCCCTCCGGCCCGCAGTCGCCCGCGCAGACTGTCAAGCCGCAGTCTTTGCCCTCGCAGTGCATGAGCACAAAGCGGCTGGCATTCCAGAGCTTGTTACAGAAATTTCTGTAGCCTTCGCATCGCGACAAATCGAAGTTGATGTTGCGTCCCGGGGTCGCGAGGCTGGCAAAGGTAAACCGCAGCGCATCAGTACCGAAGGCGGCTATTCCATCGGGGTACTCCTTGCGGGTCTTCTTTTCGATCTGTGTGGCCTGCTTCGGATTCATCAGGCCCGAGGTGCGTTTGGCCACCAGCGCATCGAGCGCGATCCCGTCTATCAGATCGATGGGATCAAGGGTATTGCCCTTGCTCTTACTCATCTTCTGGCCTTCCGCATCCCGCACCAGCGCATGCACGTAGACATCCCGAAAGGGCACCTGGCCTGTGAAGTGACAGGTCATCATCACCATACGGGCAACCCAGAAAAATATGATGTCAAAGCCGGTGACCAAGACGCTGGAGGGCAGAAACTGGGCGAGGTCTTGCTTGAGTCGAGGCCCCCCAAAAGCAAGACCCCGATCCGCACCAAGTTGGCTGTCCCAGACATTGCCGTCTTCTACCAGGGTTGAGAACGGCACGAGCGCAGAGGAAAACCAGGTGTCGAGTACATCGGGGTCGCGCACCATGGGCCCCGTCCAGCCTGCCGCCTTTGCCTGGTCTCGGGCCTCTTCCTCCGAGGCCGCGACAAACACGGTGCCGTCTTCGATGACCTGGCCATCGGCGTCTGCCTTGTACCAGGCGGGTATCTGATGCCCCCACCAGAGTTGTCGAGAGATACACCAGTCTTGAATCTTCTCAAGCCACTGACGGTAGGTGGTCGTCCAGTTTTCTGGGAAGAAACGAACCTCCGCCTGTTCAACTGCCGCAAGGGCCCGGGC
>JBDLQX010000082.1:0-7821 GCA_039800345.1 Pseudomonadota bacterium
GCCTCGGGCCTACAGGCGGTTGCGCTTGCGGCACAAAAAATACAGTTGGGCGAGGCCGACCTTATGATTGCCGCAGGTACCGAATCGATGTCGGCCATGCCCCAGATCATGGGTAATAAGATCGCGATGAACCCGCGTGTGTTTGCCGAAGATGCCCAGCGTGGGATTGCCTTTGGTATGGGGCTCACGGCCGAGAAGGTCGCAACCCAATGGTCGGTGAGCCGCGATGACCAAGATGCCTTTGCTCTGGCCTCCCACCAGAAGGCCTGTGCCGCCCAGGCGGCCGGACACTTCGCGCACGAGATGCGCCCACTGGAGGTGTCTCATCATCAGCCGGACCTCGCAAAGCTTGAGATTCGCGTACGCCATCAGACAGTAGATCGCGACGAGGGGCCACGGGCAGATACCAGCCTCGAGAAGCTGGGTAAGCTTAAGTCTGTGTTCCATGCCAAGGGCTCTGTGACGGCAGGAAATTCCTCGCAGATGTCCGACGGGGCGGCGGCCCTGGTGCTGGCCTCTGAGGCGGCCGTGAAGCGCTATGGTCTGAATCCGCTCGCGCGATTTGTCTCGTTTGAGGTTGCGGGGGTGCCCCCTGAAGTGATGGGAATTGGCCCCATCGCAGCGATTCCCAAGGCCCTCTCGCGCGCAGGTCTGAAGACCCAGGATGTCGACTGGATTGAGTTAAACGAGGCCTTCGCCGCGCAGGCCCTTGCAGTCATGCGTGAACTAAAGCTCGACCCGGCGAAGGTGAATCCTTTGGGCGGCGCCATTGCCTGGGGACATCCTCTGGGAGCCACCGGCGCCATTCGTGCCGCCACAGCGATTCACGGGCTGCGGCGTACCCAAGGGCGGTATGGATTGGTAAGTATGTGCATTGGCACAGGCATGGGTGCGGCTGGCGTATTTGAGCGGCTCTAGCCAGTAGGCGCTGGCCCTGTGCCCTTCTTTGTCTTGCGCGCCTCTGCGTCCAGCGCCCTTCGGCCCCCTACCCCCATCCCCACTTAGCCATGGCAGCCTTTCGATTTCCTTTTTTCTGGAAGCTCTCGACCCCCACCCGCGCGCGGGTGATGCACTGGGGGTTTAACCTCTTCCCGGCCTTTCGTGGCGCAGGGGGCAGGCTGCTCTGGGTGGCGCCTGACTTTCTCTCGATGCGGGCCCGGCTGAAATTCAACTGGCGCACACGCAACATCATGGGCTCGGTCTATGGCGGGTCAATGTTTGCAGTGACAGATGGGCCGCATCCCATCATGCTCATGTCGGCACTGGGCCCGGACTATGTGGTCTGGGACAAATCTGCGCAGATTCAATATCGCAGGCCCGCCTACGAAGACCTCTATGTGGACTTTTCGTTTACGGCTGACGAAGTGAACGAGATCAAACGCAAGTTAGACACGCACACTGAGCTCGACCACACGGTACATATGCAGCTCATCGATCTGCATGGTGAAGTCCATGCACGGGTACAGCGAACGCTGTATGTCGCGCATCGGAGCCACGTCGAAGAAAAACGCCGTAAGCGAAACCTGGCCAACGCGGAGCACCCAGGGCCGGGGAGCACATGAGCGGGCGGCCGACGAGCGTGCCTGCTTTTCGCGAGGCGGCGACCGGTCGTGGACGAGACCGGCCTGGCGGGCATGCTACGACATTGACGGTTCGAGGGCCTGCGGGGGTTATTTGCGACGGAACGGAGGTGGAGTCGCAAATCTCTCGCAGGGCCCGAGCGATGGTCCTTGATCTATCCTGCGCGCGCCTCTTCCTGCTTTCGCAAAATATGCCGCTGAATCTTGCCCGAGGTAGTCATGGGCAAGGCATCAATATACTCAATTTCCTTCGGGTACTCGTAAGGCGCCAAGCGCTGTCGCACATGGTCTTGTAAGGCCGCCGTCAATGCCTCACTAGCCTGCTGGCCTTCTGCCAAGACCACGTAGGCCTTCACCAGGTTGCCACGCTCTGCATCTGGCTTCGGTACCACCGCCACATTGGCCACCGCCGCATGCCGCAGCATGCAATTTTCAATTTCACTGGGGCCAATGCGGTAGCCGGCCGATTTAAAGACATCATCGGCCCGCCCCTCGTACCAGAGATACCCCGCCTCATCGCGCCGGGCCAGGTCGCCCGTGCGGCACCAGTCGCCCGTAAATTTTTTCTGTGTGCCCTCGGGGTTCTTCCAGTACCCCAGAAAAAAGACCGGGTCGAGATGTCCATGGATATCCTTCCGATGCACCGCCACCTCGCCCGTCTCACCTGCCGGCAGTTCTCGGCCCTCCTCATCAATCACCGAGACGCGATGGCCGGGATACGAGCGCCCCATACTTCCGGGCCGTATGGGCCATCGTTGGTAGGAATTGCCCACCACATAGTTCATCTCGGTCTGGCCAAACATCTCGTTTACCGGAACACCCAGCCCCTCTGCGCAATACTGAGCGACCACATCACCCACAAACTCCCCGGCACTCATGATGCCGCGAAGCGCACTAAGGTTATGCCCGCTTCGTGGGTTCGGGTCGTACTTCATCATGGCCTTTAGGGCCGTAGGAAAGATAAAGGTATGACTCACCTTGTACTGGGTGAGTAGTCGAAAGGCCGTCTCGGGAGAGAACCGGCCCTGGTAGCCCAGAACAGATTCGCCAAAATAAAGTGTGGGCAAGAGGGCATCCCAGAGCCCGCCAGTCCATGCCCAGTCGGCTGGCGACCAGAAGCAGCGCGCATTGTGCGGGTACCAGTTTTGGCTTGCGACAAAACCCGAGAGATTGCCGATCATGGCCCGATGGGGAATGCTCGCGCCCTTGGGGGGACCCGTTGTGCCACTGGTATAGATGAGTAGCGCGGGGTCGTCGGCGAGCGTATCTTGAATCTGCGATACCGGCGTCTGGGCCCAGAGCGTCGCCATAAATTTCTGCGAGGGAAAGCGCGCGCCCACAGAAACAATACTGGCTAATCGGGGAGCTTCCTTACGGAGTACCTGCAGGCGCTGCTCACCGTCGTCATCGGTAATGGCCGCTATCGCCTCACTATCCTGCAGTCGATACAGAAGCGCTTCCTCACCAAAGAGCATCGATAACGGTACGGCCACCGCGCCCAGGGCATAACAGGCCAGATGGGCCATGGCCGTCTCAGGCCGTTGCGGCAACACAATAGCAACGCGGTCGCCCGGGCGAATACCCTGTGCAGATAACCAGGCCGCTAAGCGAAGCGAGAGGTCCCAGAGGGCCTTGTACGAGAGTTTCTGCGGGGCGATTGCGGTGCCCTCGTAGTAGATCGCTACCTTGGAGGCCCGCTTGGCATTGTTGGCCCATCGTTCGCCGCAGACCCGCGCGATGTTAAAACGCGTCGGTACGGCCCATCGAAACTCTTGGTAGATCGCCTGGTACTGATCGTGACCCATTGGGGTAGAAGTCTTCGGCATTAGGTTCTCTTCGTTATCAGGTTTTCTTCCCTAATCCTGGCCCGTCTTTGACGGCTTGGGGAGACGCCCCATTAAGAAGAACTCGGTGTTCGGTTTCATGCCAGTGCCACTCGCGAGACGATTACTCATCGCAAAGAACGCCGTTATCGCGGTGATGTCCCAAAGCTCTTCTTGGGTGAGGCCCGCCGCCTGTGCCGCCTGTCGGTCGGCTTCTTCAATGCCTGCGGAATTGGTGGCCACCTTCATCGCAAAATCAAGAATCGCCCGCTCGCGGGGACTGATGTCTGCCTGCTTGTAATTAATAGCCACCTGGTCTGCCAGCAAAGGGCGCTTGGCGCGAATACGCAGAATAGCGCCATGGGCCACCACGCAGTACTGGCAATGGTTCACCCCTGAGGTGGCCACCACGATCATCTCGCGCTCGGCAATCGATAACGGGCCCTCCGCTTCCATCAGGGCATCGTGATAAGCAAAAAACGCGCGAAACTCCGCTGGCCGCCGGGCGAGCACCCGCATCACATTGGGCACGAAGCCCGCCTTGTCATAGACCGCCTGCATACGGGCCTGAATGTCCTCGGGCAGAGTGGCCATATCAGGAATGGGGTAGGCACAGACATTAGCGTCGACAAAGCCAGTGACGGAAGAGGAAGAGGTAGCTGCCGCGGAAGTACGGGCAGTTGTGACATGAGCGGCATTGGTAGCCATTGCGGGCAGTCTCCTGTTGTGTTTGTATTTCAGCCATTGAACCCTCAAGCAGCGATACCCGTCAATGGCGCCCTACCCTAGCTTTCGACAGCCAGCCGTGCGATCCAGTATTCTTGACAACAGAATGACCAGCTCCCCTGTACCTTCCCCCTGTACCTCTGTCTGCACCATGTCACCCCAGACGGGCTTGTGCACGGGCTGCCTTCGTACGATTGAAGAGATTGCAGGCTGGGGCCAGATGGCCGATGCAAAGAAGCTGGCTGTCTTGGGCCTTATTTCTGATCGAAGAAGTCGTATTGCACCGAACCCGAATGGCTTGCCCACTGCACCACATAGCCCAGGACAAGGCTAAGCCTCAAGGTTATTCGTCATCACCATGCTGCCGTCCACCATGCGTTTTATCGAACGCGACTGGCTCTCGAGCAACCAGGTGGTTTTTTTTGATGGCAGCCACCAGGCCAGCGTTGTCGATACCGGCTATGTCAAGCACAAGGCCTTATCGCAGACGCTCGTCGACCACGCCCGCAGAGAACGCGCACTCACGCGTATTGTAAATACCCACCTGCACTCCGACCACTGCGGCGGAAATCGGCTTCTGGCCGACGCCCACGGCTGCGAGGTATTCGTGCCCGAGGCCTCTTATGCGGCAGCCGCTGCGTGGGATGCATCGCGCCTGAGCTTTGATGCCACCGGCCAACGCTGTGATCGGTTTACCCCCACGCAGGCGATCGCCCCCGGACAGACCCTGCAGCTCGGTGCCATGCCTTGGCGGATCTATGCTGCGCCTGGACATGATCCCGAGTCGATCATTCTCTTTCAGGAAGACCACCGAATACTCATCTCGGCCGATGCGCTCTGGGGCGATGGCTTTGGCGTGATTTTCCCGGAGCTTGCTGGGGATAGCGGCTTTACCGAACAAGAGGCCATTCTGAGCGTAATCCGAAGCCTACAGCCCTCGTATGTCATTCCTGGCCACGGCCCTATTTTTTCGGACGTCAGCGGCGCGCTAGAACGCGCAGACACAAGGCTTGCCTTTCTGCGCGCTCAGCCGCAGAAGCATGCGCAGTACGCGCTGAAGGTTCTTGTGAAATTTTTGATGCTCGACCGCGAGGTCGTGGAAACGGAAGATTTTGTGGTCCATCTCAGCGGCGCCCAGGTGGCCCAACACGCCTGTCGCATTCTGAATGTCTCCGTACGAGACGGGCTGCAAACCGCTATCGACAGCATGGGGCGGGCGGGGCAACTCTTTATGACTGCTAACGGCCAGACGCTGTCTGCCCACCCGCTTTAAACGGCGCCGGCGAAGGGCGCCTAAGGCGTGGGCAGAGTCTGACGAGAAAACACCGTCTGCGCCTGCGCCACGGCTACAACCTTTACCGGGAGCCGTGCGGGACTCTGTAAGAACGCCCCTAACCCAGCAGACCCACGCAAGAGCCGACATTCATTGAGGTCTGCCTGCGCAGATGCCGACAGCGCCGCGCCAAAGGGGCGCAAGGTCTGTAATCGAAGGCTTCCCAGTGCTGCTGCATCCGTCACAGCGCAGCCGCGCCACCAGGCCAGACTCCGTGCGAGTAAGGGGCCAGCCAAAGGAACATGCAGGGGCAGACCGACCGAGACCTGCAGCTGAATAACCCCGGCATCTAGAAACGACTGGCCCGAGTTGCGCCCCACCCCAAGGCCCCCGCCCGATGGGGGTGTCGCAAACCCAGACCTTGGTGCGGGAAAAGCGCCTGCGAGCCACTGCGCGGGGGGTACCGCCTGCTCGGTGCCTTGCCCCCAGTCGCTAAGCGTGGCTGGGCTTGGCGAAAGTAAGTTCCATCGAATCCAGCCCTCGGCCCTCCCGCGTAGATAGTGCAGCTGCCCTCGCACCGTGGCGGCGGCAAGATCATCTAGACCCGGCGCGTTCTGCTGTGCGGAGACCCCCAAAAGTGGCAGGAGGCCCCGGCGCAGCCCGGTATCAATCGCTGCAGCGGTCACCCGTCCCGAAGCCGCAGCGCGTGCCGCCTCCGCTGCGGCATAGCCCACCACCAGCCGTCCATGGGCTAAGAAAATGAGCTGCACAACCAGTAGCCCCAGCAGCAGAACAATCGGGGCTGCAATCAGCGCCTCGACCATAGCCATCCCCGAAGGAACAGCACCCGTTCTTTGCGCCTGCGGCACGGAATGCGGTAGACACCCCACGGCACGCACAACGACGCTGTCAGTCACCTGCCTCTCTGGCAGACACGCAAGATCAATTTCAAGAACAGAATGGGCCTCGGGATGCCGATAGATGCGTCCCCATTGGGACACCCGCCAAGACAAAACGCGTCTGTCGTGGGTAAGAAAGACAATACAAAGGGGTGTGCGCGTCCAGAAAGTATGCACCGACCTGCAACCTGGAAACCAGACTGCGCCGGTGCGGCCCTGTGGGCCGTGGATACCCAGTAGCCGATGAAAGAATTTGGTGGCTATGCCTACCGTGAGTCTGGGGGGCGCATCCGTAGCGTGTGTCATATCCCAGCCCCGAGCGACTCAGTAAGTTTCACTAACAGGGGCGCGAGCAAAACGATAAACGTGCACGGGAAAATACAGCAGACAAGCGGCCCCATAAGCTTTACGGGGGCCTTCATGGCACGTTCTTCAATCTGCAGTTGATAGAGCCGTCGCGCCTGTGAAGACTGGGCACGCAGAATTTTCCCCATACTCAAGCCCGCCTGATCAGCCACCAGGACCAGCGCGCCAAACTGCTGCACCACGGGCAGAGGCAAGGCGTTTTGTAATCGCATCACCGCTGCGGCCTTTGACCCCCCGGAGCGCAGCTCGGCAGCGAAGAGCGAAAGGCTACGGCGCCATTGCTGCGTTGGGCCATCTGCCGCCCTCTGGGCCGAGAGGCCCATCGCATGGGTAAAGGACTGGCCAGCCTCTAGCGAGAGGGCGAGCCCATCGAGTACCGCAGGAAATCCCCGCTGTGCCTTTTCGCGTTCTGAAGCCACAGTGCTCCGCATCCAGAGATCAGGAATGAGGTATCCGAGCACGGGGAGCACTGTTCCCGACAATAGCCGCGCGGCCATCCAGGAGGCTTCATCGAAATCGGGCGCAAACCCCAGAAGTTGTAGGCGTCCGCGCAGACTTGGATCGGGTCGTACGATCGGCGCAAGCCAAGGCCGCAACCGCTGGCAGAGCCGGACGGTAGCCTCACGCAGCACATCAGCAGGGCGCCGCGTCTGCACTGCGCTGAGAAGCCAGGCCCACCGGGTAGGCTGAAAAGCAAGTCGCGCATAGGGCAAGGCGCACCAGGCAAGCCCCGCGACAGACAAACCAGAGAGCACCGAAGAAAGAATGATGTCGAAATCGCGCATGGTCTAGACCTCAAAGCGGACAATGCGACGCACCCAGAGGGCACCGACCACCTCCAGAGTTCCCATCACGGCCACGAGGCTTAGGCCCAACGGTGTCTGCAAGAAGAATTCGGAGACAAAGGGATCTAGGGCGCTCGTTGCTAAGAAGAGCAAGGGCGGCATGGCCAGCATGATCAAGGCCTGAAGTCGGCCTTGGGCCGTCAGGGCTGCGGCCTTTGCCTGCAGGGCGATCTGCTGACGAAACGACTCCCCCAGGCGCATCAGGGCCTCTGCCAGGTTGCCTCCGGTCTGGGCCGAAAGCCGCACACAAAACGCAAGGTCGTGTACCACTGGCATCTGGGATCTCTGGGCCCAGAGCGCGAAGGCCTG
>JBDLQX010000083.1:0-17459 GCA_039800345.1 Pseudomonadota bacterium
CGGTCTATGCCTGTGGGGCGCCGATTGTCATTCAGTCCGCGCAGCGAGACTTTATTGCAGAGTGTGGCCTGCTCGAAGAAGAGTTCTTCGCAGACGCCTTTACGACTGCTGCTGATCTCGCTTAGGAGCACATGCTCGGGCCGGGGAGCACACGAACGGGCGGCCGACGAGCGTGCCTGCTTTTCGCGAGGCGGCGACCGGTCATGGGCTAGACCGGCCAACACTTGAGCACATGCTCGGGCCCTGCGAGAGATTTGCGACTCCACCTCCGTTACGTCGCAAATAACCCCCGCAGTCCCTCGGGTTGGCCAGTTGTTGTTTAGGCTTTGGTGCGATTCAAAAACTGCTTTAGCGCTAGGCCTGTGGGCGTTTTGAGTCGCGCAATCTCTGCTGGCGTGCCAGCCCCCACGAGTTGCCCGCCGTGCGCGCCCCCTTCCGGCCCTAAGTCGATCATGTGATCTGCCTGTGCCCAGACATCCAGGTTGTGCTCAATGACCACCACCGTATGGCCCTGATCAACCAACTGATGCAGAGCAACAATCAGACGCTCGACATCAGACATGTGTAGACCCACTGTGGGCTCATCCAGCACGTAGAGCGCCTGGCCCTGCGACTTCGATTTGGCCAGTTCCGTCACCAGCTTAATGCGCTGCGACTCGCCACCAGAAAGCGTGGGACTGGGCTGCCCAAGAGTCAGGTAGCCGAGACCCAAGTCATTTAGGAATTGCAAGGGGCGACGAATCGTCGAGACGGCCGAGAAGAAGTCCGTGGCCTCAGACACCGAGAGCTGCAGCACATCGGAGATCGACTTCCCGCGCCAGAGGGCATTGCGTGTTTCCGCGTTAAACCGCAGGCCTCCGCAAGCATCGCAGACCACCTTCACATCGGGCAGAAAGTTCATCTCTATGGTCTGCCAGCCCTGGCCCTCGCAGGACTCACACCGCCCCTGCCCGGTATTGAATGAGAACCGGTTGGCGGCCCAGCCTCGGCGACGTGCTTCTTCGCTGTCGGCAAAGAGTTTTCGAATATCGTCCCAGAAGCCCACATAGGTGGCAGGCGTAGACCGTGGCGTCTTACCAATTGGGGTCTGGTCTACTTCGAGCACACGTTGAATCGACTCCCAGCCGCTGATTTGTCGGCAGCCCTCCCAGGCGATGGTCTTGGCCCGCCCGGCTTTTGACCGCTGAAGATGCACTGCACGCTGCATATTGCGTTTCAGGATATCCCGGGCGAGACTCGATTTGCCTGAGCCTGAGACCCCTGTCATGACCGTCAGACGTTGCAGCGGTATCTTGACCGAGAGGTTCTGCAGGTTATGCAGCGCCGCACCGGCAATCTCAAGCCAGTGCTCGGCCGATGGCCGACGTGGGTGTACGGGGTGGTGCATGGGCGACTTCAGGTAGCGCCCGGTCACAGATGCGGGAGTGTTCATCAGATCTTCTGCGGAGCCCTGCGCCACGATCTCCCCGCCGAGGCGCCCGGCGCCGGGTCCGATATCAATCAGATGGTCTGCAATGGCCAGCGTGTCTTCATCGTGCTCGACGACCACCAGGGTATTGCCTTTCTCTTGCAGACGGCGCAGAAGGCTCAGCAAGGCCTGGTTGTTCTTCGGATGCAGACCGATACTCGGCTCATCCAAGATATAGCAGACGCCCTGTAGGTTCGATCCCAGCTGCGCGGCCAGTCGAATACGTTGGGCCTCTCCGCCCGACAGGGTGGGCGCAGAACGATCCAGTGACAGATAGCCCAGACCCACAGACCGTAAGAACTCGACCCGGCTGGTGATCTCTTGCACTAGGCCTTCGCCCACACTGCGATCGCGGTCGGACCAGCCCTGCGTGAGTTTCTCTAGCCACGCGGGCAGTCGATCCAGCCCAAGGGCCGACACCTGATGAATGCCGTCCCCCTTGACCCGCACCGCCCGCGCAAGCGCATTGAGTCGCGCGCCTTCACATTCCGGGCAGGCCAGGTCTTCGGCATCCTCGTCTTCTGGGTCCTTTTCTTCTTTCTGAAGAAAGCGGTCTTCCTCCCCAGTCTCGTCCTCGGCAAGTCGTCCGCCAAAGAGCCCTGTTCCTGTGCAGGCCGGACACCAGCCAAGCCGTGTGTTGTAGGAAAAGAGTCGGGGCTCCGGCTCGGGCAGGCTGCGGCTGCAACTTGGGCAGGCCCGCTTGGTAGACAAGAGCGTCGCCTGCATCTTCTTGGCGTCATCAAGGGGCGCCAGCAGCGTCACGAGACCCTGCCCGCGTTCAATAGTCTGCAAGACCAGTTCGCGAAGGCGCGTCTCTTCCTCCGGCCCCACCACCAGATCGCCCATGGGCAGTTCGATGGTGTGCTCTTTGTAGCGGTCGATCTTGGGAAAGGGCTCCGTGGGCACGAAGAGGCCATCGACGCGCAGATGCGAATGTCCGCGCGTCTTCGCCCACTTGGCGAGGTCTTGATAGATACCCTTACGCTGAATCACCAGTGGGGCCAAGAGCCCCACATGCTGCCCGCGAAATGATTTCAAGATGGTGGCGACGATGGCCTCGGGGGATTGCGGGGCAATCGCAATGTCGCAGTCGGGACAGAACTGGGTGCCGAGCTTAACAAAAAGCAGACGCAGAAAATGGTGAATCTCGGTGAGCGTGCCCACCGTGCTCTTACGTCCGCCGCGGCTGGTGCGTTGTTCGATCGCCACCGTGGGGGGAATCCCGAAAAGCGCATCGACATCGGGCCGCGCCGAGGGCTGCACGAACTGCCGCGCATAGGCATTAAGCGACTCTAGGTAACGCCGCTGCCCTTCGGCAAACAAAATATCAAAGGCCAGTGTCGACTTACCGGAGCCCGAGACTCCCGAGATCACGGTCAGCGCATTACGGGGAATCTTTACCGAGATATCTTTCAGGTTGTGTTCTCGTGCGTGATGAATCTCGATTGCCGCCGCTGCCAAAACTGGCGTTCGCGATGCACCCCCTGGTTCGCCGAGCAGGCGCTGAGAAGAAGTCTGCACCTCCACCTCACGTACCTGCCAATGGCTCGCAGCCGACCGCATACGCTTCAGAGCCTGCCCTGTGTGCGATTCCACACATTCCATCACCACTGCGATCGGCCCGGCTGTTACCAGCGATCCGCCCTCCGGACCGGCCTCAGGGCCCAGATCAATGAGCCAGTCGGCCTGGGAAATCAAATCCAGATTGTGTTCAATCACCACCAAGGAATGGCCGGCATCGATCAGCGCCCGTAAGGCACGCAGCAGCTTGGCAATGTCATCAAAGTGCAGCCCCGTGGTGGGCTCATCAAAGATCAGCAGCATGCCTTTCTGGGCCCGACCGCCGCGTTCCGCGGCATCGGCCAGGTGGCCTGCAATCTTCAGGCGCTGTGCCTCTCCCCCAGAGAGTGTCGGCACCGGCTGTCCGAGCCGTAGGTAACTCAGCCCGACATCCACCAGGGGCTTGAGTCGGCGATGGACTTCCTTGTGGTCTTTGAATAAGGCCAGGGCTTCATCTACGGTGAGTTCAAGCAGTCCTGCGATCGACTGGCCCATCACCGTGACATCCAGAATCTCCGCGCGATAACGACTGCCATTGCAGTCCGGGCAGCGCAGATAGACATCCGACAAAAACTGCATCTCAATATGTTCAAAGCCACTGCCCGCACAGCTCGGGCATCGGCCATTACCCGCATTAAAGCTGAAGGTGCCTGCGGTGTAGCCACGCTGCACAGAAACCGGCGCCTCGGCAAAGAGCTGGCGAATGGCATCAAAGGCGCCGACATAGACTGCCGGGTTTGACCGGGTGGTCTTTCCAATCGGCGACTGGTCTACGAGCAGTACGTCAGAGATAAGACTTGCCCCTTCGATGGACTCATGGGCCCCCGGGGCCTCTGTGGCCTTCCCGAGTTTCTTGCAAAGGGCCGGGTAGACCACATCCTGAATGAGGGTTGATTTGCCTGAGCCCGACACTCCTGTGACGACAACCAGTTGGTGCAAGGGAATGGAGACGGTGAGCGACTTCAGGTTATTTGCGGTGGCATTGACCAGTCGAATAACTTGTTGGCTCGCCTTTCGCGGGGCATCAGCCTCAGCGCGCGCTGGCGCGATCTGCTTCTCGCCGCGCAGATAGGCGCCCGTAAGGGTCGGTGCCCCTAGCACCTCGGCAAAGCTGCCGTTAAATTGAATCTCTCCGCCCCGATCGCCCGGGCCCGGTCCCATATCAATAATACGGTCTGCGGCGCGCATGACCTCGGGGTCATGTTCCACCACCACCAGGCTGTTACCCGCATCGCGCAGCCGATGCATGACACCTACCAGGCGCTGCAGATCCCGCGAGTGCAGGCCAATCGAGGGCTCATCCAAAACAAAGAGTGTATTGACCAGCGAGGTCCCGAGGGCGGTGGTGAGATTAATCCGTTGCACCTCTCCGCCCGAAAGCGTGCGTGATTGGCGATCCAGCGTGAGATAGCCCAGTCCCACCTCGCGGCAGAAACCCAGGCGGGCCGACATCTCTCGAATCACCAACTGGGCTGCAGCCTGAACACCTGCGGCCGCACGCGGGCCCTCCTGATCAACCACAGGGCCGAGCGCCTTTTTCACCCCTTCGAGCCAGTCCCAGGCCTCGTCCATCGAGAGCGCCATGACCTCAGAGACCGTCTTGCCGCCGACCCGCCAATATAGGGCCTCCGGCCGCAGCCGCGCACCGTGGCAGGCAGGGCACTCGGTGTACGACCGATACCGAGACAAGAGCACCCGCACGTGCATCTTGTAAGCCTTTGACTCCAGGTACTCAAAGAATCGGTCAACGCCGTACCACTGGGTCTTCCAGTTGCCTCGCCAGTCGGCATCGCCCGCAAAGACCCACTGGCGGTCCTCTTCGGGCAGGTCCTTCCAGGCAATATCGATCGCCACGCCGCGGCGCTTGGCATGCATCAGCAACTCGTCTTGGCAGTCGAGGTACGACTTTGACTGCCAGGTTTTAATGGCTCCTGCATCCAGCGACTTGTTCTCGTCCGGAATTACCAAGCCTCGGTCAATACCAATCACACGTCCAAAGCCACGACAGGTCTCGCAGGCGCCCACTGGCGAATTGAAAGAAAAGAGCGCGGGCCGGGGTTCCCGAAAGCCTGTGCCACATCTGGCGCAGGAGAGTGCCGAGGAAAAACGCAGCACCCGCTGTGTATCGAGCAGTACGACCTGGCACTGACCCTGCCCATAGCGTAAAGAGGTCTCCACGGCCTCTGCCATGCGACTGCGTTCAATTTCTGTGCTCTGTACCCACCGGTCTGCAATCACGCGCACCATGCCGTTTTCTTGCGCATGAATCTTGGTGAATCCCTGCGCTGACAGCCAGTCTTCTAGTTGCTGCGATTCGAGCCCTTCGGGCAGTTCACGCTCAAAGGTCACCGCAAGCTTCGCGCCTTCAGGCTGTGCCGAGAGAAGCGTCACAATGCCTTCCAGCGTGTCCCGTTCCACGGGGGTCTGGCAGGAAGGGCAGTAGAGTTCGGCCACGCGGGCAAAGAGCAGTTTCAGGTGGTCGGTGATCTCGGTCATCGTTCCCACCGTCGACCGAGAGGTGCGCACGGGGTTGGTCTGGTCGATGGCAATCGCGGGGGGCACCCCCTCGATGCGGTCGACCTGCGGCTTATCCATGCGGTCTAAGAACTGGCGGGCATAGGCCGAGAAGGTCTCTATGTATCGACGCTGGCCCTCGGCATAGAGGGTGTCAAAGACCAACGAACTCTTCCCGGAGCCTGAGACCCCGGTGACCACAATCAATTCCCCGGTGGGTAGATCTACCGAGAGGTTCTTTAGGTTGTTCTGTCGGGCTCCGCGAATGCGGATAGCCGACTCAGTGGTCATGCTTGTGGTCGTGGGGGTGATGATGGTCATGCGTGTGGCCGTGCGCGTGGGCATGATCATGCCCGTGGTCATGGCTGTGTGCGTGTCCATGGTCATGGCTATGGTCATGTCCACACGACTCCCCTGGCGCATGGTGATGTCCACAGTCATGGGCGGCTCGCGCCTTGGCCTCTTCTTCGACTATCGCATGCGTACGCGAAGCGAAATTCTCGACCGTCTCAGGCGTGAAGATATCGATATTGGGCAGTGGCCGCAGCCCCGCAGCCTTCAGGGCTTCGGCTGCAGCATCGCCTTCAGCGGTGGCACGGGGAAACTTCACAAAGGTGTTCCCAGCCTCCCAGGCAAGACCGTGGGCAGAGAGAAGCTGCGCTACGCGAAGCAATAAGGCGGGCTGGCTGCTGGTAATCGTATAGAGCTTGGTACGGTCCATGGTCTTCTTTCGTGAGACGTTAGCGAATCTGCGCATCCACGCGCAGCACAATCTTTCCAATATGCTGAGACGACTCCATCAGTCGATGGGCATCGGCTACTTTCGACAGATCAAATTCCGCATGGATCAGCGGCAGGCAGCGGCCCTGCGAAAGCTCTGGCCAGAGGGCCTGCTGCAGACTCAGGCAGAGCCGCGATTTTTCCTCAACCGAACGCGCCCGCAGGGTAGAACCGGTAAAGGTGAGCCGCTTCATCATGAGTAGGCTCCAGTCCATCTCCACCTTACTGCCTTGCAGAAAGGCAATCTGCACCAGGCGCCCTTCCAGGGCCAGTGCCTTCAAATTCTTAGTGAGGTAGTCGCCGCCGACCATATCGAGAATCAGGTGTACACCGACTCCCGCAGTCTCTTGCTGAGTAACCGCGAGATAGTCTTCCGTCTTGTAGAGAATCGCTCTGGTGGCGCCGAGCTGCCGGCAGACTGCGGCCTTTTCTTCCGACCCTACGGTCGTGAAGATCTGGCCTGCGCCCGCCCACCGGGCAAACTGAATGGCAGTGGTGCCAATGCCACTCGACCCGCCATGAATCAGCACCGACTGCCCTGGCCGTAGCTGACCACGTTCTATTAGGTTTGCCCAGACCGTGAGCATGGTTTCGGGCAGGCAAGCCGCCTGCTGCAATGTCAATCCTTCGGGAATCGGCATGCAATGCCCCGCGGGCGCAACCACCGCCTCTGCATAGCCCCCCCCCGGTGTGAGGGCACAGACCTTCTCGCCCATACGGCCTGCCGGTACGCCTTCACCCACTGCATCAATCACACCGCTGACTTCTAGTCCCATGTACGGGGATGCGCCCGCAGGCGGCGGATATTTACCCGATCGCTGAAGAATGTCCGGGCGATTGACACCGGCATAGGCCACGCGAATGCGCACCTCTCCGGGGCCGGGCACCGGAATCGCGGTTTCAATCAGTGACAGACATTCCGGGCCACCGCCCTGGCCATGGTCGATGCAACGAATGGTCTGGTTAGCCATGACGCCCTTCCGTGTTCACTGCCCAAGAATCTTTCAAGGTGACCGCCCGATTGAAAACTGGCGCCCCTTCGCGCGAGTCCACCCGGTCGGCCACGAAGTAGCCATGACGTTCAAACTGAAAATGGTCTTCTGGTTTCGCCTCTGAAAGACTGGGCTCCATCGGAACCCGCAGCACGGTCAAAGACTGCGGATTTAAATCGTCTTTGAAGTCGCGTTCTAGGTCGGGCGAGTCTCCGGCGCGACGGCCGCCTGGCAGCGGCGCGGCAAAGAGCCGGTCGTAGAGCCGCACTTCGGTCCAGTAGGCCTTCTCGGCGCTCACCCAGTGAATCACGCCCTTCACCTTGTAGCTGTCTGCCCCCGGGGTACCACTCTTGGAGTCTTCGAAGATTCGGACCCGCACCTCATGCACTTCGCCCGTGGCATCGGTGGTGTGGCGCACATACTCCGCCACGAACCCATACTTCAGACGCACACGGCCGCCGGGCGCAAGCCGAAAGAACCCCTTCGTGGGCTCGGCCATAAAGTCTTCCCGCTCTATCCAGAGTTCGCGCGTAAACGGCAGAGAGCGCCTGCCGAGCTCTGGTCGTTGGGGATGGTTCGGCGCCTCGCAGTCAATCACGGCTCCGTCCTCGAGGTTTTCGACCACGAGTTTTAGGGGGTCCAGCACAGCAACTCTGCGTGGCGCGACTTCGTTCAGGTGGTCACGCATGCACTGTTCCAGCACGGCATAGTCAATCCAACCGTCGGATTTTGAGACACCGCCTTGCTCCACAAATCGCCGAAAGCCCTCGGGCGTGTAGCCACGCCTACGGGCAGCTACCAGAGTGGGCATGCGGGGGTCGTCCCAGCCTGCCACCGCACCAGACTCCACAAGCTCTACCAGCTTGCGTTTACTGAGCACCACATAGGTGAGGTTTAGCCGCGCAAATTCGTACTGGTGAGGGAGTCGCTCGACATCGAAGTGCCCAGCCTGTGCGACCTTCTCCACGAGCCAGTCGTAGAGCGGACGGTGGTCTTCAAATTCGAGCGTACAAATGGAATGGCTAATACCCTCAATCGCGTCCGACAAGGGGTGGGCATAGTCATAGAGCGGGTAGATACACCAGGCATCGCCCGTGCGGTGATGATGGGTATGCCGAATCCGGTAGAGCACCGGGTCGCGCAGGTTCATATTAGGCGAGGCCATATCGATCTTGGCCCGCAGCACATAAGTACCATCGGCAAATTCGCCCGCCCGCATGCGTGCAAAGAGGTCGAGATTCTCTTCGATAGATCGATTCCGAAAGGGCGAATTCTCGCCAGGCTGCGTCAGGGTGCCGCGACGGGTACGGATCTCTTCGGCCGACTGCGAATCGACATAAGCCCAGCCTGCCTTAATCAGGCTGACCGCAAAGCCATAGAGCTGCTCAAAATAATCGCTTGCAAAATAATGATGGCGGCCCCAGTCAAAGCCCAGCCAGCGCACCGCTTCTTCAATGGCGTCGACATACTCCTGGTCTTCCTTGGTGGGGTTGGTGTCATCAAGTCTTAGATGACAGCGGCCGGTATAGCGTGCAGCCAGCCCGAAGTTCAGACAGATCGACTTGGCATGGCCAAAATGCAGATACCCGTTAGGCTCGGGCGGAAACCGCGTGACGACGGATGCAACCTTTCCTGACTGCAGGTCAGTCTCGATGACATGCGTGAGAAAGTTGCTGGGTGGGGCCGAAGGAGCGAGCGGGGATGCAGACACAGCGAAGTACGCCTCTAAGTCTTTGACAATCCGCCATTTTACTGACTATTCGATTATTATCCGAAGGAACGCCATGCTCGGGGCGCGCATGCTTCCCAAGCCCTCGGCCCTCCCCCCACTGCTCGTAGCCCCTCCCACCGCCTGTGACCCCTCCACGCCTTCTGCTGATCGACGCCTCAAGCTTTCTCTATCGGGCATTTCATGCGTTGCCCGATCTGCGCAGTCGAAACGGCCACCCCACAGGTGCGATTACTGGCATGGTCAATATGCTGCGGCGGGTTCAGCAGGAGTGGCCTGCAGACTACGTGGCCTGCGTCTTCGACCCCAAGGGACCTACATTTCGGGATGCCTTGTACCCCGAGTACAAGGCCACGCGCTCGGCCATGCCCGAAGACCTCGCGGCACAGGTACCCCCGATTTTTTCGGCGGTCAAGGCCCTGGGCTGGCCCCTGGTCGTGGTCGATGGGCTGGAGGCCGACGATGTCATTGCCACCTTGTCCCGTCAGGCGGGTGCGCAGGGTATTCATACGGTGATTGCCACGGGCGATAAAGACCTGGCCCAACTGGTGAGCGACCAAGTCATTCTGGTGGACACCATGAGTCGCGACGGCGGCCCTGCCCGGGTACTCGACCGCACTGCGGTCATTGAGAAGTTCGGGGTTCCTCCCGAACGTATCGTCGACTACCTCACGCTCGTGGGCGACTCGGTAGACAACGTTCCGGGCGTGGAAAAAGTCGGGCCAAAGACCGCGGCCAAATGGCTGCAGGCCTATGGTTCGCTGGAGGGTGTTGTGGCTGCCGCACCCGAGATCTCGGGCGTGGTTGGGGAGAACCTGCGCAAAGCGCTCGACTGGCTTCCCACCGCCCGAATTCTCGTTACCGTCAAAGATGACTGCGACCTCTCGGGTGTCGTGTCCTCTTTTGAGGCTGCACTGCGCATGGGGGCTATCGATAAGGCAGCGATTACCGCGTTGCGTGACACCTATGACCTCGCCCGTACCTTTAAGGGCATGCTCGACGACGCGACCGGAGTCGCAACCACAGGCAGTACGCAGACTCGATCAAGTCGCGCGCTCGGGAGTGCCGGGGGCGAGTCCCACGGGCCCAGCGCAGAGGGCACTTCCGCCACCGCCGGCGCCACGGCACCCGCAGCGTCTTTGTTCGATCAGCCCACAGACTACGCGGCGGTATTCACGCTCGAAGAATTCGATCGCCTTCTCGAACATCTGCAGAAGGCGCCCTTGGTGTCGTTTGACACAGAAACCACCTCGATCGAGGCGCGCCACGCCGATCTTGTGGGGCTGTCGTTTTCTTGGGCCGTGGGCCAAGGCGTATACCTGCCGGTAGGCCATCGCTACCCCGGGGTGCCTGAGCAGTTGCCGCCTAACCTCGTACTCGCCCGACTCAAGCCCTGGCTAGAAGACCCACAGGCGGCCAAGGTCGGCCAGAACCTCAAATACGATGCGCATGTGTTGCGGCGGGTTGGCATTGTTTTGCGGGGGATCGCCCACGACACATTGCTGCAGTCGTATGTACTCGAGTCACACCGCAGTCACGATCTTGGATCATTGGCAGAGCGCCACCTGGGCCGTTCGGGGCTCTCCTACGACCAAGTCACCGGCAAAGGCGCCTCACGTATTGGGTTTGAGGAAGTCTCTGTCGATGTCGCCACCCGCTATGCCTGCGAAGATGCCGACTTCACCCTGCACCTGCATCAGACCCTCTGGCCACAGGTGCAGGCCGTGGCCGCTCTGCGTTTTATCTACGAAGAAATCGAGCTGCCCGCCTTGGGGATTCTTACGGACATGGAGGAGGCGGGCATCCAGGTCGATGCCGCCCTTCTCGCTGCACAGAGTCAGGAACTGACAGCCGCCATCGCCATCCTGGAGGCGCAGGCCCACAGCCTTGCAGGCCAGCCCTTTAACCTGGGCTCGCCAAAGCAACTTGGCGAAATCCTCTTTGAACGACTGGGCTATAAGCCCATTAAGAAAACTGCAACGGGCGCGGCTTCTACCGATGAAGATGTGCTCGAGCAGCTGGCCCATGACTACCCCCTGCCCAAGACCTTGCTGAAGTGGCGCGGGCTCTCCAAGCTCAAGTCCACCTACACCGACAAGCTGCCCCGCATGATCGATCCCGCCACGGGGCGGGTGCACACCACCTTCTCGCAGGCGGTGGCCATTACCGGCCGGCTCGCCTCCAGCGATCCCAATCTCCAGAACATCCCGATTCGTACCGCAGAAGGCCGTCGGATTCGGCAGGCCTTCGTGGCCCCCCCGGGGTCTGTGCTCGTTTCCGCCGACTATTCACAGATCGAACTGCGGATCATGGCCCATCTCTCCGAAGATCGGGGGCTCCTAGAGGCCTTTGCGCGGGGCGAGGATGTCCACCGTGCTACCGCGAGCGAGATTTTTGGCACCCCGCGAGAAGAGGTCTCCGATGAGCAGCGTCGTTATGCCAAGGTCATTAATTTTGGCCTCATTTACGGCATGAGCGCCTATGGCTTGGCCCAGAACCTAGATATCGAACGCGATGCGGCACGGCTGTATATCGAGCGCTACTTTGCCCGCTACCCGGGCGTGGCCCGCTATATGGAAGAGATCAAGGCTAAGGCCCGAGATCAGGGATTTGTAGAAACCGTCTTCGGTCGCCGTCTCTGGCTACCCGAGATTCGGTCCCCCAATGGCCCCCGTCGGGCAGGTGCCGAACGGGCCGCCATTAATGCGCCCATGCAAGGTACTGCCGCTGACCTCATTAAGCTTGCCATGATCCAGACCCAAGCGGCACTTCAACGCGAAGGCCTGGCCGCACGCCTGTTGCTTCAGGTACACGACGAACTCGTCCTGGAAGTGCCAGAGCAGGAGGTGTCGCCTATCCAGATCTTGTTGCCTCAGGTCATGGAACAGGTCGCCCGTCTGCGGGTGCCCCTGCTGGTATCGGTCGGTATGGGCCCCAACTGGGATGCCGCCCATTGATTCCGCACCTGGACCTCGCCCTCTGCGATTGCCGACCCGGGTACGCTATGGTTCTCAGATGATTCTCTCTTTGCCCTCGTCGCCCGCTACCCACCCAGAAAGGACATAGACCATGACCGCTCGCCCACCTCTGTCGCCCACTCCCAATGCCTGGATTCAACATGCCCAGCAGGAACTCGACTCGTTGGTACCGCCCAACCCCAGCCTGCTACCAAATAGTCGACGCGGTTTTCTGCAGGCCTCGGCCTTGGCAGGCTTCGCGGCCTCTGTGGCGCCCACCGGTGCCTTGCAGGCGCAGGTCATCACCACCAGTGCCCAGGGTCTCGATGCGGGCATGGTCCAAATTCCTACTCCCACGGGCGCCATTCCCGCCTATCGGGCAAAGCCTGCGGGCAAGACCGGCCTTGCCACCATTGTCGTTGCTCATGAGATCTGGGGTGTGCATGAACACATTAAAGATGTCTGCCGGCGATTTGCCCAGCAGGGGTATCTCGCTATTGCTCCAGAGTTTTTCCACCGCCAGGGCGACCCCAATAAGTTTCCCAATATGGCCGAACTCTTCGCCAACATCGTGAGTAAGGCCAGCGATACCCAGGTGCTTGGCGATGTGCAGGCCGCCGTTACCTGGGCCGAGTCCCAGGGGGCTGCCAAGGGGCGGGCAGGCATCACTGGCTTCTGCTGGGGAGGCCGTATCGTCTGGCTGGCTGCCGCCGCAGACATCTCCGGCCTAAAGTCGGGGGTAGCCTGGTACGGCCGTATCCGCAGTACCGTCAACGAGGCCAATCCCTTTCATCCCATCGATATTGCCGAGAAGCTCAAGTGGCCCGTACTTGGCCTCTATGGTGGTGCCGACTCCGGCATTCCCAACTCCGATGTCGATGAAATGAAGACGAAGCTGTCCTTTGGCGGTAAGGGCTCCCAAGACTCCGACATCATTTTGTATCCGGATATGCCGCATGCCTTTCATGCGGACTACCGTCCCAGCTATCGCCGTGAGGCGGCCGAAGACGGCTGGAAGCGCTGCCTAGCCTGGTTTGGTAAGTCGCTCAAGGCCTAACGTCGAAGGCGGTATGACGCTTCTCTTTATTCTGCTGGCCTCCGCGGCTGCCACGTTCCTCAGCATCGGGCTGGCGGCCGTTGTCTCGTTGGGTCGGCTCTCGCGCCTCGTGGATAGGCTGGTGAGTTTTTCCGCAGGAATGCTTCTCGGATCTGCCCTGCTGCATCTTCTGCCTGAAAGCCTCCATATGGGGGCCGACTTTCATGACATCACGGCCACCCTTCTGGCAGGGCTTCTAGGCTTTTTTATGCTCGAGCGTCTGTCGTTACTTAGGCACGACCATCACCACGAGCACGATGGCCATCACCATCCCCATGGCCACGACGCAGCGGTCGCAGGGCGGGGTGGATACAGCCTTCTCGTGGGCAGTACCGTGCATGCTTTTGCCGATGGCGTGCTCATCGCGGCAGCCTTCCAGGTCGACAGTTTTCTCGGGATAATCACCGCCGCAGCCATTGCGACCCATGAGGTTCCGCAGCAGATCGGCAATTTTTTCGTTTTGCTCAATAGCGGATTCACCAAATCACGTGCCTTGGCGTTTAATCTCCTCACCGGATCAGGCGCGCTTGTTGGTGGGGTGGTGGGCTACCTTGCTCTGGCGGAGGCAAGTAGCTGGCTGCCTTTTGTCTTGGCTATTGCCGCCAGCAATTTCATCTACATCGCCTTGTCCGATCTCATTCCGCAGTTGCATGCTCAGGCCGGCTCCCACCATCACGGGGGGCAGACGCGCGCCGCCTGGCTGCAGCCAAGCCTCATGCTGCTTGGTGTGTTACTAGCCGCGATTGCGACGCGGTTTTTGCACGGCCACTAGACCAAACGCCTAACGCCTCTGTTTGATTTTCTGGTGTCGGGACAGTACGCAGACTGTCCGCTCCTTTTTTCTATGGAGCTCACACTATGCGTCAGGCAGTTACCGCACATTTTCGTCGCCCCCCTCTGGGTCAGGGCATGACCGAGTACATCATCATCGTAGCTGTGGTTGCAGTCGCGGCTATCGGGGTCTATAGCCTTCTCGGCCAGACCATCCGCAACCAGACCGCCGGTATTGCACAAGAGATCGCCGGTAACGACGGGGGCTCTGCCTTAACCGCTGCCTCGAGTTCCGCCAACACGGCACGCACGCAGGCCAATGTCCGCAAGGGGCTTCGCAACTACAACGAAGACAACCGCTAGGCGATGCGTCGTCGCTTAGCCACTCCCCCGCGGGGCGTTGTGCTTTTGCTTGGCCTGGGGTTGCTGCTTGCAAGCGCGGCGGGCCTTGCCTTTTTGGGCGGGTCGGCCACGCTCCTTTCTGACAAGCAACGGGGCAATCAGTTGTCCGACGCGGCAAGCCTCTCGGTGGCCCAGTGGTATGCACAGTCGCTGAACTACCAGGCCTATGCGAACCGGGCGATTGTTGCCAACGAGGTCATGATTGCGCAGAGCTTAACCGCACTGGCCTGGGCCAAGCAGGCCAATACACTCACTCGTCAGGCGGCTGCGGTGGGAAGCTTTATTCCTGGCCTGCAGACGTTCTCCCAATGGGCCGCCCAGGCAGTGCAGGCGGCACAACTCTCCACCCAGGCCGCAGTTACGGTGGAGCTTCCCTTGCGTAGCGCCTATACGCGGGCACTGCAGGCCTCGCAAGAGGCCATGCATCTTGCGGTAAACCCCTTCGCGACACAGTCCCTCATTAACGAGGTGATCTGGTCCGGTGATAAGCGCTTCTTCGGTCAGTACCTGCCCACCAGCGATGTCCCTCGGTTCTATCGAGCGACCCGTTCCTATTCGGGTGATGAGCGTCGCCTTCTGGCCCAACATGTTACGCAGGAACTTGATCGATTCACGCAGGGTCGCAGCTTCGACCATCGACTCTATCTGCTGCCCACCTTTACCTGTATTCCAACAAACCTCGATCGCAGTTTCTCAAAGCTCATCCGTCGGGGCGCTACCCGCTTAAGCGACGACTACACGCAGTGGGAAACCGCCGATACCGTATCTGTCCATCAATGGTTTCGCCGTAGCCGCTGGAACCCCACCTGCCGGGGCCATGCCGAAACCATTCCCCTGGGGTGGGGGGCGGCTATCACACGCTCCTTTGAGTACGAAGGGTTCACCGATGCCAACGGGGCACTCGCCGCCTCTGCGCCCAACCCGAGGGCTAGTCAGCAGGCCCAGGGCGGCACGACTCGGCCACTTGGCTATCTGGGGCTCTCGGGCTATCGAGACCTCAGCGAGCAAGACCCCCAGAGTCGTCAGTCGGCCCGGTATCGCATCCCGGTACTCGTTCGGCTGCCCACCCGCAACACACAAGCGGCCGCAGCCGTTTCCGAGGCCAGCCTCTTGGGCGCGCCCGCCACGCTCGGAACAGCGCTCTGGTCTTTGTCGGTCGCGGTAACTGAGTTCGTTGATACCAGCAGGCTGGGCCAGTCGCCCACCCATCTTCCTAGCTTGTTTTTCCCCTACTGGCGCGCCCAGTTGGCAGAGGCCTCTTCTGCGGATCAGGCCGCTGCCGTCGCCATCGCCCACAACAGAAAGGAGCCTTAATGCCCCCGCATGATCGTACGTTTGCAGATGTTTCCCCGTGTGGACAGGCCTTAATCGAATCATTGGTATTTCTTGTCACCGCAGCAGCGCTGCTTACTCTCACCCAGATATTTTTTCATCAAGCAGAGGTGTCACGGCAGGCGCCGCTTTCTGCATGGTTTGATCTTCAGCGTTGTGCCGCTGCCCCGCAGGGCTGCGTGCCTGCTGGGTCTTCCGCGCAGTATGTATCGCTGCTTACCGCCTCTAAAGACCGCGTCATACCCTACCAAGGGCAGAGCCTGCGTGACCAACCGCTTGCCGACACTTCTGGGGGACGTCTTGTTGATCGTGTCTCCCAGACCTTGCAGCGATTCTCCCAACAGACAGCCGAGGCACTGTTTGGTCTGCCAGAGGCGCGGCGTCTTACACGGGTGACCTCTACGGTGTCTTTTGGCAGCAAGGGGCCAAAGGGTCAGGCAGCGGTCGCGATGGTGGGCCAAGACTGGTCGGCTGCGGGCACGGCGCTCACACTCTCTCGAGTGGCCCAGGGTGCCACCCCCAGCGCCACCCTGGCGCAGGTCTCCTCGGCTGCCTACATCCCGATCACACAGCTTCTGATGCCGGGGCTTGAGGCCATTGGGCTCGAGTCGGGCAGCAGTGAATTCAGACGCAGTTTTCATCGCGTGACATCGCTGTCGCCGTTTCCGGGCACCCAGGCCCCGAGTGGTCGTTGAGGAGGGCCGGTTGCTATGACTCTGTCTCTGCCCGAGACGCTCTTTACGATGGCTATGGCCCTCTTCGGCGCCCCGGCTGAAGTCACGCTCTTAGCGTCCGCACTGCCCGCCTGTGCGGCGCGCGATCAGACAGCCCGCCACTGGCGAAAGACGAGGCCACAGGTTTTCGTACATAACGAAGCCGCTTGGTGCATCGTCGCGTCGCTGCATCGAGGCGCGTGGCATGCCGAGCAATGGCAACGCGAGGACGCACCCCACTCTTTTGCAGTTGGTGTACCCGCCGCGGGTAACAAAAAATCTCACGGATGGTCCGTGAAGATCCCGCTGAACGCCTTGCCCGCACCTGGCATGGCGTCGCAGGTTCATCGCCTTGCCCCAGGGGTGGAGGTTGCCGCGCGTCACTACCCTGGAATGACACCATCGCAGGCGCATCGTCAGATACTTTCTACGCTGCTACCACCATCGGAACTATCGACTGCATCGCGCCCAGCTATGCAGGGCCCGTCGGACTATCTGCTGCATCGCTTCCCACGCGGTCAGGCCACCGTCACCCTGCTCACGATGCATGCGGACGGTCTGGGTACGGTCCAGGTTCAACTCACCGAGTCGCAGCCATGAGGCGGCTGGCACGTAGGCCTCCGATAGGTGCCAGCAGTGTTGAGTATCTGCTTGGCCTCTCCTTGTTCTCCCTGCTCGCCTGGCATGGCCTGCATGACGACTGGCTCTCCGCGATGCAGGCCATCTGGCGGCACAGCCTGTATCTCATTTCATCCCCCACCACTTAGGAGTTACTTGTGAAACTAAACTTGTCCCCCGTACTGCAGAGGCTGCGATCACCGCAGACGCTCGTCTTGCTTACTGCGCTTGGCCTTGGCGTGGCTGCTACCTTCTTAAGTCACAGCGCTCAGAATCAAGAACGCACCTTGCTGAAGGAAAGCCTGATACAGGCCGAGGCGCTCACCGAAGTGGTGGTCGCTGGCCGTTCATTACCCCGAAACGCACTGGTCCGTGAGGAAGACTTAGCGGTTCGGTTATTGCCACAGAGTTGGCTGCATGCGGAGCATGTACATCCCGATACAGCTGACCTCGTGATTGGGGCACGGCTAAAGCGCGATGTCGCCTCGGGGTCGCCGATCTCGGTAACTGACACCGAGTCTCGAGAT